>JBBPYA010000265.1:0-10203 GCA_038200385.1 Mycobacteriales bacterium | reverse complement strand
CGCGGTAGCGGCCCCGCCGGCGGCGGCCGCCGCCCTCGAAGTCGTCGTCGCGGTTGTCGTTGTTCGCCCGGTTGTCATTGTTGCCGCGGTTGTCGTTGCTCCCGCGGTTGTCGTTGCTCCCACGGCTGTCGTTGTTCCCGCGATTGTCGTTGCGGCCACCGTCGTTGCGGGTGTCGCTCCCGCGGTTGTCCTCCCGGGTGCCACTGCGCCCGTCGGCTCGGGCGTCCGAACCGCGCTGGCCTGAGCCCTGGCTGTCGGATCGGCCGGTTCCGGCGCGGTCGCGGCCCTGCCGTTCGCGGTGCCGCTCCGAGCCGGACCGGTCCTCGGAACCGGTCGGGGTGTCGCCGGGTTGTCCAGCGACCGCGCCATTGGCGACTGGCTGGTCCCGCTCGCGGGCGGGCTGGTCCTGCTCCGGGCGGACTGGTGTCGTCCCGGTGGGGGCACTCGCGGCGGCGGTGGCGAACGGACCGGACTGGCCCGGCTCGGCGGCCACCGACTCGGAGTCGCCCTGCCCGGCGGAGCTTGCGGGGGCGCCGGCGGGTCGGCTGGCAGTACGCCGGCGTCGCTCGGTGGACGCGGCCGGGCCGGCCGACGCCGCGGCGCCGGGCTCGGTCACCGGCGTACCTCCGGGGTGCCCGGAACCGTTCTGGCGCTGTTGGATGGCGGCGATGAGGTCGCTCTTGCGCATCTTGCTGATGCCGTTGATGCCCAGGGTCCCGGCGAGCTGTGCCAGCTCGGGAAGGACCATCCCGGACAGGCCACCGGCGCGACGCCGCGATCGAGCGGCTGCCGGTGGGTTGTCGGGTGACACCGCTGGGACGGCGTCGGAGCTGTCGGCGCGCTGATGCTCAGCGGCGGACAGGAGGTCGGTGGTGTCGTTCAAGTGTGCGGGTCCTTCCTGCGGCGACCGGACTCACGACGAGCCGGCGCGGGCGGAGCGAAGTCAGCCACAGTGGCGTAGTGCCGGGTTCGGGAACGGTCGGATGACCGTGCCCGGAAACCACAGAACCGAATGCTGGAGCGGGGCGACGAAAGCGATCAGGTTGCCGTTGTCGAATCCCGCGGGTGCTCGCCCCCTGGGGCGGCTGACGGGCCAAGCTTAGACGGTGCCTGGCAGTCACACAACACTGGTCGTCACCGGCGTGTTCCCGGCCGGCCCGGCCGGGAGGATGCGCGCGCCGTCCCGGTCGATGGCCAGCGGCAGCGCCGCCCAACCCGCGGGGCAGTGACCGCTCCACCAGGCCGCCGGCGCTCCCGGTGGTGACCAGGCAAGCACGCTGGGTCCGGCCCCGGACACGGTGGCCGGGATGCGGGCCCGGCGCAGCACGGCGATCAGGGCTGCCGAGTCCGGCATCGCGGTGGCCCGGTAGGGCTGGTGCAGTACGTCGTCGGTGGCCGCAAGCAGGAGATCGGGGGCGCTCGTGAGGGCGTGCACCAGCAGCGCGGCCCGGCCGGCGCCCCGCGCCGCGTCACGGTGCGGGACGACATCAGGAAGCAGGCCGCGGGCCGCCGCGGTGGACAGTCGCGCGGCCGGCACGAACACCACCGGCTCCAAGTCGGCGTGCGGGTCCAGCCGGGTGGCGCGCACCGTAGCGACCTCGGCACCGGGGGGCTGTTCGGACCAGGCCAGCGTCAGGCCACCGAGCAGGCAGGCCGCCACGTTGTCGGGGTGACCTTCCAGCTGATCGGCCAGCACCAGCAGCTCGGCGGTGGGCAACCGGTCTGCCCCGCCGGGGACCAACGCCCGGGCGAGCAGGATGCCGGCGACCACGGCCGCCGCGGAGGACCCGAGACCGCGACCGTGCGGGATGTCGTTCCGGCAGTCCAGGGCGAGGCCCGGCGGCTGGCCTCCCAGCCGGTCGAAGGCCACCCGGGCCGCGCGGAGGACGAGATGGCTCTCGTCGCGCGGCACCTCATCGGCACCCTGTCCGGCCACCGTGATCCGCAGACCACCCTCGAGCAGTGCGGCATCGATCTCGTCGTACCGCTGAAGAGCGATCCCCGCGCAGTCGAAGGCCGGCCCGAGGTTGGCGCTGGTGGCCGGCACCCGCACGGTGACGCGGCCGGCCGGGCCGGGCGCCGGGCTCATCCCGGGTCGAGTCCCAGCAGCCGGGCGGCGGCCTGGGCGTCGACGTCGATGGTGACCGGCGCCGGGGCGCCGGAGATCGCCCACTGCGGGTCCTTGAGGCCGTTGCCAGTGACGGTGCACACGACCCGGGACCCGTCCGGTACGACGCCCTGCTCATGCGCCTGCAGCAGCCCGGCCACGCTGGCCGCACTGGCCGGTTCGACGAAGACGGCCTCCGCCCGGGCCAGCAGCCGGTAGCAGGCCAGGATCTGCCGATCCGTGACCGACTCGATGCAGCCTCCCGAGGCGTCCCGGGCGTCCAGCGCGCGGGTCCAGGAGGCCGGGTTGCCGATCCGGATCGCGGTCGCGATCGTGGTGGGGTCGTGGACCACGTGGCCCCGGACGATCGGCGCGGCGCCGCTGGCCTGGAAGCCGAACATCCGGGGACGCTGCCGGGCCACGCCATCCGCGGCATACTCGACGTAGCCCTTCCAGTACGCCGTGATGTTGCCGGCGTTGCCGACGGGCAAGCAGTGCACGTCCGGGGCGTCGCCAAGCACGTCCACGATCTCGAAGGCGGCGGTCTTCTGGCCCTCGATCCGGTACTCGTTCACGCTGTTGACCAGGGACACCGGATAGTCCTGCGCGAGCTTGGCCGCCAGCGCCAGGCAGTCGTCGAAGTTGCCCCGCACCTGCAGCAGTTTGGCGCCGTGCACCAGGGCCTGGGCAAGCTTGCCGAGCGCGATCTTGCCGCTCGGGACGAGGACCGCGCAGAGCAGCCCGGCCCGGGCGGCGTACGCCGCGGCCGACGCGCTGGTGTTGCCGGTGGAGGCGCAGATGACTGCCTTGGCCCCCTCCTCCCGGGCCTTGCTGATCGCCACCGTCATGCCGCGGTCCTTGAACGAGCCGGTGGGGTTGGCGCCCTCGACCTTCAGGTACACCTCGCAGCCCGTCCGCTCGGACAGCGTCGGAGCCGGCAGCAGCGGCGTGGCCCCCTCGAGCAGAGTCACGACCGGCGTGGCGGCCGTCACCGGCAGGCGATCGCCGTACTGCCGGATCAATCCGGCCCAGCCGGGCCCGGCCGCGGCCATCAGCGCTCGCCCTCAACCCGCATGACGCTCGTGACGGCCCGGACGAAGTCCAGCTTGCGCAGATCGTCCACCGTCGCCGACAGCGCCCGGTCCGGCGCGGTGTGCGTGACGATGACCAGTCCGGCCTGCTCGCCGCGACCCTCCTGGCGGACCGTGGAGATGCTGACGTCGTGCTCGGCGAAGGCCGTCGCGACCGCCGCGAGGACACCGGCTCGGTCCGCGACGTCCAGGCTGACGTGGTAGCGGGTGTCGGTCTGCCCCATCGGTCGGATGGGCAGGTCGGCGTACGCGGACTCACCGGGGCCCCTGGTGCCGGCCAGCCGGTTGCGCGCCACGGCCACCAGATCGCCCAGTACGGCGCTGGCGGTCGGGGCCCCGCCGGCGCCCTGGCCGTAGAACATCAGCTCGCCGGCCGCCTGGGCCTCCACGAACACCGCGTTGAACGCACCGCCGACCCCGGCGAGCGGATGACTGCGCGGGATCATCGCGGGGTGCACGCGCACCGAGGCGGCGGTGCCGCCCGGGGTGTCGACCAGCTCGCAGATCGCCAGCAGCTTGACCGTGCAGCCCATCTTCTTGGCCGCGGCCACGTCGGCCGCGGTGACGTCGGCGATGCCCTCGCGGTGCACGTCGGCGGCGGTGACCCGGGTGTGGAACGCCAGGCCGGCCAGGATCGCCGCCTTGGCGGCCGCGTCGAAGCCGTCGATGTCCGCGCTGGGATCGGCCTCGGCGTAGCCCAGCGCGGTCGCCTCGTCCAGGGCCTCGCTGAACCCGGCACCGGTCTCGTCCATCCGGGACAGGATGTAGTTCGTCGTGCCGTTGACGATCCCGACGACGCGACGCAACCGGTCCCCCGCCAAGGACTCCCGCAGCGGGCGCAGCAAGGGGATGGCTCCGGCGACGGAGGCCTCGTAGTAGATGTCGACGCCGGCCGCGCGGGACGCCGCGTGCAGCGCGGCTCCGTCCTCGGCCAGCAGTGCCTTGTTCGCGCTGACGACGGAGCGGCCCGCCGCCAGGGCGGCCAGGATCAGGCTGCGGGCCGGCTCGATCCCGCCGATCACCTCCACCACGATGTCCACGTCGGACCGTCGCACCAGCTCCATGGCGTCGGTGGTGAGCAGCTCCGGCTCGATGTCGGCATGTCGGCGCGGGCGGCGGACGGCGACACCGGCCAGCTCCAGCGGCGCACCGACCCGGGCGGTCAGCTCGTCGGCCTGCTCCCGGAGCAGCCGGACGACCTGGGAGCCGACCACCCCGCACCCGAGCACGGCTACCCTCACCGGCCCACGTCCAGCCGGGCCAGGTCCTCGTCGGTCTCCCGACGGATCAGCACCGCACAGTCCCCGTCGCGGACGGCGACGACCGGTGGGCGGGGCAGCATGTTGTAGTTGCTCGACATCGAGCGGCAGTAGGCGCCGGTCGCAGCCACGGCGAGCAGATCCCCCGGTCCGACATCGGCGGGCAGCCAGGCGTCGCGGACCACGATGTCCCCGCTCTCGCAGTGCTTGCCGACCACGCGGCACAGCATGGCGGCCGCGGCGGAGACCCGGTTGGCCAGGGTGACCGAGTACTCCGCGTCGTACAGCGCGGTGCGGATGTTGTCGCTCATCCCGCCGTCGACGGAGACGTAGGTGCGGATACCGTCGACGTCCTTGACGGTGCCCACCTCGTACAGCGTGACCGTGCCCGGTCCGGCGATGGCGCGGCCCGGCTCGACGGCGATCCGGGGCGCCGGCAGCCCGTGCGCCTCGCACTCGCGGTGGACGATCGCGGCCAGTTCAGCCCAGAACACCTGCGGCTGCAGGGGATCGTCGGTCGGCAGGTAGGCGATCCCCAGCCCCCCGCCGAGGTTGAGCTCGGGCAGGACGCGCCCGGTCTCGGTGCGCAACTGCGCCAGCAGACCGACGACCCGGTGCGCGGCCACCTCGAACCCGGCGGTGTCGAAGATCTGCGAGCCGATGTGGCTGTGCAGCCCGATCAGCTCCAGGTGCGGGCTGGTCTCGACGAGGACGGCGGCGTCGAAGGCCTGGCCGGAGGCCAGCGAGAAGCCGAACTTCTGGTCCTCGTGGGCGGTCGCGATGTACTCGTGGGTGTGCGCCTCGACCCCCACCGTGGCGCGGACCAGGACGGGTTGCCGCACACCGTGCCGGCCCGCGACCGCGTCGAGCCGCTCGATCTCCGCGATGGAGTCCACCACCACGCGCCCGACGCCGGCCGCGACGGCGGCGTCGAGTTCGGCAACCGATTTGTTGTTGCCGTGCAGCAGGATCCGGTCGGTGGCAAACCCGGCACGCAGTGCCGTGGCCAGTTCACCGCCGGTGCACACGTCCAGTCCGAGGCCCTCCTCTGCCACCCACCTGGCCACGGTGTGGCAGAGGAATGCCTTGGCGGCGTAGTAGACGTCCGGCCCGCCCTGCGCCGGTCCGAGACTGTCCCGGCAGCGGGATCGGAAGTCGGCCTCGTCGAGGACGTACACCGGGGTCCCGTACGCCGAGGCGAGTTGGCGGCAGTCCACGCCGGCGATCCGCAGCGCGCCGTCGGCCCGCTCAGCGTTGCGGGGCCACACCGCCGCTGGCAGCTCGTGCAGGGACGGCGGCGGTAGCCGCGGACCTTCCGGGACGGTGAGCCCGCCGTGCAGCGGTCCGGCGGGATGGACCCTCACATCCGGTCCGGGGCGCTGACCCCGAGCAGTGCCAACCCGTTGGCCAGCACGAGGCGGGTCGCCTCGCACAACCACAGTCGCGGTGCCGTGTGCGGTCCCGGGTCCTCGTCGCCCCGCGGCAGGATGCGGCAGTCGTCGTAGAAGCGGTGGTACGTGCCGGCGAGGTTTTCCAGGTAGCGCGCGACGCGGTGCGGCGCGCGGAGTTCGGCCGCGGCCGTGACCACGCGGGGGAACTCCCCCAGCGCACCCAGCAGGCTGGTCTCGCGTTCGGAGTCCAGTAGCGCCAGGTCGGCCTCGGTCACCGCACCTCGCGGTACGGCGAGTTCGGCGGCGTTGCGCAGCAGGGAGGCGATCCGGGCGTGTGCGTACTGGACGGAAAAGACCGGATTCTCGCTGGTCCTGCTCGCCCACAGGTCCAGGTCGATGTCGATAGCCGCATCCATGGACGATCGGACCATGGCGTACCGGCCGGCATCGGCTCCGACCACGGCGAGCAGGTCGTCCAACGTGACGACGTTCCCGGCCCGCTTGGACAGCTTTCCGCCGCGGGCAGTGACCAGTTGGCCGATCGGGATCTCCAGCGTCCGGTCGGGATCCTCGCCGAGGCAGCAGACCATGGCCCGCATCCGACCCACATAGCCGTGGTGGTCGGCCCCGAGGACGATCACCACCTTGTCGAACCCGCGGGCCCGCTTGTCCAGGTAATAGGCCAGGTCGGCGGCGAAGTAGGTCGGCGCGCCGTCCCGGCGGACGATGACCCGGTCCTTGTCGTCGCCGAACGTCGTGGTCCGCAGCCACGTCGCGTCGTCCCGGTCGTAGATGTGCCCCGCCGCGCGCAGCCGGTCGATCGTCTCCTGCAGCCGCCCGCTGGTGTGCAGGTCACGCTCGTTGAAGTAGACGTCGAAGTGCACACCGAACGCGGCCAGACCGGCCTTGATCAGGTCGAACATCCGCTCGATACCGTCGTGCCGGAGGATCTTGAGCGCCGCCTCGGCGGGTAGCTCGAGCAGGCTGGGGTGGTCCCGCAGGACGTGCTGCACCACCTCGACCAGGTACTCCCCCCGGTAGCCGTCCTCGGGTACCGGGGTGCCGGTGGCCACGGCGTACAGGCTGGCCGCGAAGCGGTCGACCTGGGAGCCTGCATCGTTGAAGTAGTACTCGGTCCCCACAGTCGCGCCGCTGGCCCGGAGCAGCCGGGCCATGGCGTCGCCGACCGCGGCCCAGCGCACGTGCGCCAGGTGCAACTCCCCGGTCGGGTTCGCCGAGACGAACTCCAGGTTGATCCGTTGCCCGGCCAGGGCGTCGGTATGCCCGTACGCCGCCCCGTCGGCGACGATCGTGGCGACGAGTTGACCCTGGGCGGCGCTGTCCAACGTGATGTTCAGGAAGCCGGGGCCGGCCACGTCCACGGCCGCGACCCCGTCGGCCGCAAGAAGGTGCCTGGCCACGATCTCGGCGACTTCTCGCGGGGGACGGCGAGCCGCCTTGGCCAGGCGAAGCGCGACATTCGACGCATAGTCGCCGAATTCCTTGCTACGCGGGCGTTCCACGGCCGCGTCGGTCGGGACGTCCACCGCCAGCTCACCGGCGTCCACGGCGGCACGGACGGCGGCGAGCACGGCGGCAGCGAGATCGGCCGGGGTCACCCGTCGATGGTACTGAGCGGTTTAGACGTACAGTCGGATGCCGATCACGCCGCCCACCGAAGGCAGTTGCATGTCCATCAGCACGTCCGGACCGGGTCCCGGCGACAAGAAGAGTGCGCGCACTGCCGACGCCAGCTCGGCGGGAAGCGGCAAGTCCGGCTCCCCCAAGGCCGGCGCGACCAAGGCCGGGGCCACGAAGGCAGGGGGCTTGCGGACCGGGTCGTCCAGCAGATCCGAAGCGACCAGGTCCGGCGCCGGCAAGGGCGCTCCACCGCGCAGCGGCGCACAGCGTGGCCGCGGTCGCAAGGCGCCGCCGGTGGCGGTCAAGAAGTCCAAGCCGTGGGGTCTGATCGCGGGCGCGATCGCCATCGTGCTCTTCGCCGGTGCCGCTATCGGCTACGCCGTCTACCAGGTGAACACCAAGGCCAAGCTGTCCGACCCGGCCTCCATCCAGGGCCTGGTGACGCGAAGCTATCCGGCGGCGCAGCACACCACCGGTCCGGTGCCCTACGACGCGTCCCCACCCTTCGGTGGGATGCATGACCCGACGTGGGCGGACTGCACCGGAACCGTCTATCCGCTGCCGATCCGCAACGAGAACGCCGTGCACTCGCTGGAGCACGGTGCGGTGTGGATCACGTACAACCCGCAGATCCCCAACGACCAGCTCAAGACGCTGTTCGATCTCGTGAATGGCGTGCCGTACATGATGATGAGTCCCTTCCCGAATCTCGATCCGCCGATCTCGCTGCAGGCCTGGGGCAATCAGCTGTTCGTCAATTCCGCGACCGATCCGCGGGTGACGCAGTTCGTCAGGGCTCTGAAGCAGAACCCCAAGACCACCCCGGAGCTGGGAGCCAGCTGCGACAACCCGACGTTCAAGGCCACCCCGAAGCGCCAGGAGCCCGCCTCTCCGATCGATCCGGGTACGGTCCCGTCCGGCGCGCCGGGCGGCGCAAGCACCGCTCCGTGACGAGGCCGGTGACCCGTTGACCGAGCCGGTCACGGGCCGCCCACGCTGGCTGGTCCTGGCACTCGCCGTACTGGCCGCAGCCGCGTTGGTCGTGGCCGGAGCAGCGCTAGCCGTCGGGACCGGTATCGGCCGGGCAGCCGCTCCGGCCGACGACTCGGTGGACGCCGGCGTCGCGCGAGACATGTCGACCCATCACCAGCAGGCGGTCACGATGGCCGGCCTGGTGCGCGACCGCAGTACCGATCCGGCCGTGACGCTGCTCGCGTTCGACATCGAGTCCAGTCAGAACAACCAGATCGGCATGATGCAGGGCTGGCTGCAGGTCTGGGGGCTGCCGGTGAACTCTGCGACCCAGCAGATGGCCTGGATGGGTGGAACCGGCGCGATGCGGATGACCGGGAACCTGATGCCCGGCATGGCCACCTCCGACCAGCTGGACGAGCTGCGCACCCTGACCGGGACGGCGTTGGACGTCCGTTTCCTGCAGTTGGTGATCCGCCACCACGAGGGCGGTCTGCCGATGGCGCAGTACGCCGTGGACCACGCGGCCTTCGACCCGGTCCGGCTGCTGGCCGGCAAGATCCTGCAGACCCAGGCCGCTGAGATCGCCGCGATGACCGACATGCTCACCGCGCGTGGGGGCACCGTCCTGCCGCCACCCTGACCTCCGATCACCAGGCCGGGCGCAGCGGACCGGGCTCGCACACCGCGCCCAACGTGCTCCGCAGGTCCCCCCAGGCCGCATCGCCGACTCGGAGACGCCAGTCGCGCATCGCCTGACCAGCAGCCTCCTCAGCAGCCCGGGTGCAGGCGACGCCGCGAGCGGTCAGCCGCAGTCGTCGGATCCGTCCATCCCGGTGGTCGGTGGTCCGGGTGACGTAGCCGCGCCGGACCAGCACGTCCGCAAGCTGGCTGGCCGCCTGCTTCGTGACGCCGAGATGCCGGGCCAGTTCGACCACCGTGGCGCCCCCGGCCGCGATCCGGGCGAACGCGAACCCGTGCACCGGGCGGACGTCGGTGAAACCGCTCGCCTCCGCACCGGCCTGGATCGAGTCCACCAACTGGGTGGCTGCCCGCAGCACCAGCAGTGCGGTGTCCCAGTCCTCGCGCTGCCCCATGACCACAGAGCTTGACACATTGGTCCAGCTCCTTGACCATATGGTCAAGACCGTTGACCATATGGAGGTTGGCATGCCCGTCATCCGAGCGGAGGAGGCCGTCCTGCACGAGTTGCACGGCAGCCGCTTCTCCTCCTACCTCTGCCCCGCCCGCGGCAGTAGCCAGCTGTCCGCCTGGCGGCTGGACGTCTCGCCCGGAACGGAGGGCGTCCCGCACCGGCTCAACCGGGACGAAATCCTGCTCGTCCTGGCCGGCGAATTGCAGGTCCAACTGGAGGGGATCGAGCACCGCGTGCGGGCCGGCGACGTGCTGCTCGTGCCGGTCGGTGTCGAGTTCGCTGCGGGCGCCGGACCCGACGGGGCAACCGCGTGGGTCACGACGTCGGCCGGCCTGCAGGCGAGGCTGGCCGACGGGTCGGTGCTGACGCCGCCATGGGCCGCCTGAGGGACCCGCCCTGATAACCTCGGCAGCGCCCGGGCCCCCGTAGCTCAGGGGATAGAGCACCGCCCTCCGGAGGCGGTGGCGCAGGTTCGAATCCTGCCGGGGGCACGACGTTCACCGCGCGTTGATCTACGGCTCGTGGGCTCGCCGGTACCGCGGCGAACCAGGCCCGCTCCCCCAAGACGTCGACCTGACGGTCATCG
>JBBPYA010000264.1:0-2775 GCA_038200385.1 Mycobacteriales bacterium | reverse complement strand
TCCGCGTCGTAGGCATGACTCCGTCCTAGCAGGCCGCGAGCGGCGGCCGGCACCCGGTTGCCGGAACTCGGCTGCTGGAACGCGGATCCGGAACGCGGCTCCGGAGCTCGGCTGCCGGACCTCGGCTGCGCGGAACGCGGCTGGCGGAATTCGGTTGCCGCCGGGGGGCGGACCTCCCGATCGAGCCCGTCACGTCCGACGGCACTGATCACGACATCTACCGGCTCGGTGCGGAGCTGGCCGTCCGGCTGCCCCGGATCGGGTGGGCCACCCGGCAGGCGGCGAAGGATGCCACCTGGTTGCCGCGGCTGGCCCCGCAGCTGCCGCTCGCGCTTGCCGTGCCGCTGGCCGTGGGGCACCCGGGCGCGGGCTATCCCTTCGACTGGTCGGTGTGCACGTGGCTGCCCGGCGAGAACGCCCACGGCGGCATCGACGACCTGGATCGGGCCGCGGTCGCCCTGGCGGCCTTCGTCCGGGCGCTGCGCCGGATCGACACGACCGGCGCCCACCCGCGACCCGCCGGCGCCCGGGGTGGAGCGCTGGCCGAGGGCGACGAGCAGGTGCGCCGCTCGATCGTGCAGCTCAGCGAGCGGATCGACGGGGCCGCGGCGGTGCGCTCGTGGGAGCAGTCGCTGAGCGCGCCGGCCTGGGACGGCGCCGAGGTCTGGGTACACGGCGATCTGCTGCCGGGCAACCTGCTCGTGGTCGACGGCCGGCTGTCGGCGGTGATCGACTTCGGGGGCCTGAACGTCGGCGATCCCGCCTGTGACCTGCAGCCGGCGTGGAATGTGTTCGCCGGGTCCAGCCGGGACCGGTTCCGGGCCGAACTCGACGTCGACGACGCGTCCTGGTTGCGCGGGCGAGGCTGGGCGCTGCGGCAGGCCGTGGCGGCGCTGCCGTACTACTGGGACACCAATCCCGGGATGGTCCGCCAGGCGTCCCACGCGCTCGCGCAGGTCCTCGCCGACAGCCGGCGTACGCAGGTCGGTCCGGCTCGCTAGGGCCCGGCGGTCGGAGGGCGGTCAATGCCCGGAGCTGCCCGGACTGGAGTGCCAGAGCTTGCGGGGAACCGTCTTGGCGTCCTCCCCCGGTGGTTTGAGGTCGGCGTAGGGCGACATCCGGAACCCGGATGGGTGCACGAGGACCGGGCGCGCCATCACCGGCCGCGAGGAGTGGCTGGCCGCGGCACCCTGCAGGGCCTGCTCGGTGAACCCGGCCGCCGGCTCCTGCATGGCCTCCCACACCGCCGCCATCCCGGCTGCCTCCCAGGTCTGGCGCAGGGCCGGGAGTTCCCAGCAGCCGGTCGCCCGCAGCGAGATCCCCCGCCGGCCGGTACGCCGTACGACGCCGCGGATCACCAGCAGCCAGGAATGGAACACCGTCATCGCGTAGGGCCCCTGCACGTCCTCGAAGAACGTCGCGTCCACCGGCCCGGTGGAGTCGTCCAGCGTCACGAAGACCACCCGCCGCCCGGAGCGCACCGGCGGGGTCTGCGTAGCCACCTTCACCCCGGCCACCAGGATCTCGGCCTTGCTGCGGCAGCCGAGCAGGTCCCTGGCCCGGACCACCCCGAGCCGGGTGAGGAAGTCGTCGTAGAAGTCCACGATGTGCCGGCTGGCGTCCAGGCCGAGGATCTCCAGCTCGGCGCGGACCAGCTCGGACTCGGTCATCTCCGGCAGCCCGTAACGCCGCTCCCCTCCGCCGCCCGGTGACCCGCCGGTCGGGCCGATCAGGTCCAGGGACAGCTGCACCGGCTGCGGTCGGACCTCGACCGCGGCCCGGGACTGCCGAGCGGCCTGCTCGCGCACCGAGCGGGTCTCGTTCTCCGCCCCCGGCGGGACAGCACCGGATGCGTGGGCGGCGGGCAGCGGGGTGGTCCGCCGCCCACCCCGCCGCGGGGCCAGCGCCTGGTCGGCGCGGGCCGACGCCCGGCTCCAGGTGTCGAGTTCGGCGACCTGCAGCAGCAGGTCACGGCGGGTGATCCGGCCCCGCCGGCGTACCGGCAGGGCGGTGTCGATGCCGTAGGTCGCGTCGAACCCGCCGGCGAGGACGAGCCGTTCGGCGATCGGGCGGGACACCCCGGCGCGGTGCCAGAAGTCCGACAGCGAGGCGTACGGCCGGCCGGCGACGATCCTGGCCACCTCGCCCTCGTTGATGCCCTTGACATCGGCCAGGGACAGCCGGATGCCGTAGCGCCGGTTGTCCCCCAGCTGGTCGCTGACCGGCCGGTCGCTGACTGGCCGGTCGGCGTCGGGTACGTGCTCCATGCGGTAGCAGGCGTCGGAGGAGTTGACGTCCAGCGGCAGCACCGAGATCCCGAAGTTGCGGGCGTCGTCGAGGATCAGCCGCTTCGGGTACATCCCCGGGTCGTGGGTCAGGACACCGGCGAGGAACGCGGCGGGGTGGTGCGCCTTGAGCCACGCGGACTGGTAGGTCGGCAGCGCGAACGCCGCGGCGTGAGCCTTGCAGAACCCGAACGAGGCGAAGGCCGCGAGCACCTCCCAGGCTCGCTGGACCACCGCCAAGGAGTAGTTCCTGGCCAGTGCCGCCGGGATGAACCACGCCTTGACCTCGGCGTGGGAGTCGAACTCGCCAAGCGCCCGGCGTACCTCGTCGGCCTCGGCCAGGCTGACTCCGGTGAGTACCGCGACGATCTCGAGCACCTGCTCGTGGAAGACGACCACGCCGAAGGTCTCCGACAGCGCGTCCTCGAGGTCGGGATGCGGGTAGACCGTCTCGGTCCAGCCCTGCCGGGCCTGCAGGAACGGCGTGACC
>JBBPYA010000263.1:0-11056 GCA_038200385.1 Mycobacteriales bacterium | reverse complement strand
CCGGTTCGGCGACAACGACCGGCTGGCAGCCCTCGTCGCCCACCTGGCCGTGGCCGACGCCCTGGTGCTGCTCTCCGACGTCGCCGGGCTCTACGACGCCGACCCCCGCCGGCCGGGCGCGCGGCTGATCACCGACGTACCGGACGTGGCCGCCCTGGAGAAGTTGGACCTGCCGGGCCGGAATGGCAGCGCGATCGGGACCGGGGGGATCGCCACCAAGCTCGAGGCGGCCGGGATCGCGGTGCGCGCCGGCGTACCGGTCCTGCTGGCCGACGCGGCCAGCGCCGCTGCGGCGATGGCCGGACACCAGGTGGGCACGTTCTTCCCGGCCAGCGGCCGACGGCCGACGATGCGGCTGTTCTGGCTGCGGCACGCCAGCTCGCCGCGCGGCCGGCTGGTCGTCGACGACGGTGCCGTCAGCGCCGTCGTGACCCGCCGTACTTCGTTGCTGGCGGCCGGGATCACCGGGGTCGGCGGGGACTTCGTCGCCGAGGACCCGGTGGACATCGTCGATCCGGCCGGGCACGTCGTGGCCCGCGGACTCGTCGGCTACGACGCGGAGGAACTGTCCCGGATGCTCGGACGGCGCAGCGCCGACTTGCCGCAGGAGTTGCGCCGCGCCGTCGTACACCGCGACGACATGGTGCTGCTCTGACCCCGGATGCCTGCTGCGGTCGCCGCGGTCTGTGAGCCGCGTTTACCACCCCCGGCGGCCGGGCACGCTGCTCACATGATGCAGATCGGCTACACGAGGATGTGCGAGCAGACCGGCCCCCGCGAACTCGTACGCGACGTGGTGACCGCAGAGCAGGTCGGCTTCGACTTCGCGGTGATCAGCGACCACTACTTCCCCTGGCTGGTGGAGCAGGGCCACTCGCCGTACGCCTGGAGCGTGCTCGGAGCCGCCGTCCAGGCTACCGAGCGGATCCCGCTGATGACCTACGTCACCTGCCCGACGTTCAGGTACCACCCCGCGGTGATCGCCCAGAAGGCAGCCACCGTGGCGCTGCTGTCCGAAGGCCGTTTCACCCTCGGGCTCGGCGCCGGCGAGAACCTCAACGAGCACGTCGTCGGCGGTGGCTGGCCGGGCGCGGACACCCGGCACGAACGGCTCCGGGAGGCCGTGGAAATCATCCGTGCGCTGCTGGCCGGCGGGTACGTCAACTACCGCGGCAAGCACTACGAGGTCGACTCGGCGAAGGTCTGGGACCTGCCCGAGCGGGCACCGGACATCGGCATCGCGGTGTCTGGCGGGCAGTCCTGCCGGCTCGCCGGGGAACTCGCCGACGTCATGATCGCCGTCGAACCCGACGGTGGGCTCGGCGAGATGTTCGACGCCGCCGGTGGCGCCCCGTGCGGCAGCTCGGTGGAGGACGTGGTCGCGGCCTGCCAACCGTTCGCCGACGCCGGCTTCACCCACCTGGCCCTGGTCCAGATCGGTGGCGAGCAGCAGCCGGCGTATCTGCGGTGGGCCGAGCAGACCCTGCTGCCGGCCCTGCGCGAGGCGTTCGGCTCCCCGCCCGGGTAGGCCCTCGGCCACCCGGACGGCGCTGCTCGGGCAGGATGGGGTTGCCGCCCGGGTCGACGAGGAGTTCCATGCCGCAGCAGTCCGCGTCCTTCTCCGGTGCCGCCGACGTCGAGAAGCGGCTGGCTGCGGCCGGCTACCTGACCGACGCCGCCATCGCCACCACCGTGTTCCTGGCCGACCGGCTGGGCAAGCCGCTGCTGGTCGAGGGACCGGCCGGGGTCGGCAAGACCGAGCTGGCCAAGGCACTGGCCACCGCCACTGGTTCCGAGCTGATCCGGCTGCAGTGCTACGAGGGGCTGGACGAGTCCCGGGCGCTGTACGAGTGGAACTACAAGAAGCAACTGCTGCGGATCCAGGCCAGCCCGGATGACGCCGGCTGGGACTCGGTACACGACGACGTGTTCAGCGAGGAGTTCCTGCTGTCCCGTCCGCTGCTCACCGCGATCCGGCGGACCGGCCCCACCGTGCTGCTCATCGACGAGACGGACAAGGCCGACGTGGAGGTCGAGGGGCTGCTGCTGGAGTTGCTCAGCGACTTCCAGGTCACGATCCCCGAGCTCGGCACCATCGTGGCCGTCCGCCGCCCGCTCGTGGTGCTCACGTCGAACGCGACGCGGGAGCTGTCCGAGGCGCTGAAGCGGCGCTGTCTGTTCCTGCACCTGGACTACCCCTCCGCACAGCGCGAACGGGAGATCGTGCTGGCCCGGGTCCCCGACATCGGGACCGCGCTGGCCGACCAGATCGTGCGCACCGTGCGGGCGCTGCGTGCGCTGGAGCTGAAGAAGTCTCCCTCGATCGCGGAGACGATCGACTGGGCGCACACCCTGCTCGCGCTGGGCCTGGACACCCTGGACGAGCAGGCGATGGGCGCCACCCTCGGCGTCGTCCTCAAGCACGCCAGCGACCAGGTCCGGGCCGCCGGTGAGTTGGGCCTGAACTGATGCCGGACGGGCCGGGTGCGGCCGGCGGCGGGTTGCTGGAACACCTGGCCGGCTTCATCCGCGCGCTGCGGGCCGCCGGCGTCCCGGTGGGAGTCAGCGAGGGCATCGACGCGGCGGCCGTGCTGGGCGCCGTCGAGGTCCTGGACCGTCCGCAACTGCGCGAGGGACTAGCCTGCGTGCTGGTCAAACGGCCAGTGCACCGGCCCGGGTACGACGTGCTGTTCGACCTGTGGTGGCCCCGGCTGATCGGGGCCCGTTCCGGCGCAGCCGGCCAGGACGGCGCGGCCGGGTCGGGGGCGGGCGAGTCGATCGATCCCGAGGCGATGCGCGAGGAACTCGCAAGGCTGCTGCTCGACGGTGACGACGAGGCGCTGCGGCGCTTCGCCCGCGAGGCCGTCGGCGCGCTCGGTGGAGCCGACGCCGTACCCGGCCGGCAGTCCTTCTTCAGCTACCGGGTGCTGCGGGCGCTGTCCCCGGACACCCTGGTCGCGGCACTGCTGGACGCCCTGCTGGCCGGCTCGGACCGCGGCGGGCTGGCCGAGCAGGTCGCCCGGCAGACCATCCGGGAGCGGCTGGCCACGCTGCGGGCGGCGATCGAGGACGAGGTACGTCGCCGCGTCGCCGAGGAACGCGGCCGCGACGCCGTCGCCCGTACCGCCCTGCGCCCGCTGGTCGATCAGGTGGACTTCCTGCGCGCGCAGCAGCACGAGCTGGCGGTGCTGCGGCGTACCGTCGCGCCGCTGGCCCGCCGGCTCGCGGCCCGGCTGGCCGCCAAGCGGCGGCACGGGCGGACCGGTCGGCTGGACTTCCGGCGTACCGTCCGGTCCTCGCTGGCCACCGGTGGCGTCCCGATCATCACTCACCACCGCCCGCACCGGCCGCACAAGCCCGAGCTGACCGTGCTGTGCGACGTCTCGGGTTCGGTCGCCGGGTTCAGCCACTTCACGCTGATGCTGACCGCGGCGATGCGCGAGCAGTTCAGCCGGGTCCGCGCGTTCGCGTTCGTCGACACCTGCGACGAGGTGACCCGCTTCTTCCAGCCCGGCGTCGATCTGCTCGACGCGACCCGCCGGCTGTCCCGCGAGGCCGACCTGGTCTGGTTCGACGGGCACAGCGACTACGGGCACTCCCTGGAGGTCTTCGCCGAGCGCTGGCCGGACGCGGTGGGACCCAAGACCTCGCTGCTCGTACTGGGCGACGCCCGGACGAACTACCGTGCGCCCGGCCTGGCCACGTTGAAGGGTCTCGTGGCGCGGTCCCGCCACGCCTACTGGCTAAATCCGGAGCCGCGCCGACAGTGGGGCAGTGGGGATTCCGCGGCCGACGTCTATGCAGAGCTGATCGAGATGGTCGAGTGCCGCAACGCCGAGCAGCTCAGCGCGTTCGTGTCGCGGCTGCTACCGGTCTGAGCGATCCGGCCGCCGGTGGTGGCACTGGCCGGCTCCCGGTCCGGACTCAGACCGGCAGTGGCACGTCGCTCAGCAGCTCGGCCAGCGGGATCCTCCCGGCCTCCTCCGCGGGCCGGGTCAGGTAGCAGTCGGCGTGGTACCAGCCGTCGGCCTCCTTGCCGGTCGGATCCAGTCCGCGCAACTGGGCGTCGCGGACGGCGGCGTCGTACTCGTCCCGGTCGGCGAAGCGGCGCTGCCGGAACGTCGTGTCCGGGATCTGCTCGGTCACCAGCCCGTACGTCGAGAGCAGGTCGCGGATCTCGGAGTAGGAGAACGCCCGCAGGACGAACACGGCCAACCAGAGGTCGGCCGGGTCCCGCACGGAGCGCAGGACCCGTTCGAACGTCGGTACGCCGACGTAGCCGACGCCGCCGGTGGAGATCACCAGCTGGATCGAGCGCAGGGACTCGGCCAGCTCGGCGGTGGGGTCGCGGGCCTCGAGGTCCTGCGCCCACCCGCGGGTCAGCAGCCCGACCTGCTCGGCATAGTCGATCGCCGGCTCGGAGATGTCGAGGCCGAACACCGGGACGTCCGGCTCGCGCCGTCGGCCGGCGAAGAACTCGGCGTCGGCCGCGATGCACTCCGCTGCGGACAGCCGGGCCAGGCCCGGGTCGGTGTACCGGGCCTTGAGTTCGTCCAACTCGACGTCGAAGCGCAGCAGGGCGCCGTTGATCCCGTAGCTGCTGCAGATGTCGAGGACCGGACGCGGGGGTCCGGGCGCAGACGCGGCATCGAGCACGGCCGTGATGACCGGCATCGCCTGCTGGGGGATCTGGTAGTCCAGCCCACCGAGGGTGTTGAAGTAGGCCCGCGGGTCCGGCTGGACGTAGATCTGGCTGAAGTCGGCCTTGTCGCTGCCGATCAGGGCTTCCAGATGGGCCGCTGTGGTGGCCTCCGGGCCCGTCGCCGCGCCGTTCCCGAGGGCGTCCGGGGCCGCTGCGGAGTCGGCTGTGCGGTGGGGCGGTTCGGCGTCGGAGTGGTCCTGAGCTGAACGCGGTGTGCCGGTCGGGTTGTCGATTGTCAGCACCCCCTACCGGCCTCAGGCTACCGGGCCGGTCGTCGCGGGAGTGCCGCTTCGCAGCGTTCGACCGAGCGCCCATCGCTCTCGGTGCAGGGACTTGTACAGAAAGTCAATATGCGCGATCCGCCGTTACCTCTCGGCTGCTGCCGCGTTGACCCTGATTGTGGGCGCTCGTCGTCCACGTCAGAGGTGGCCCGCTCGCCGGGACGCAGCGCGTGGGCCAGGCCGGTCGCACGGGGGGACCGGCCACCCACGTGCGTCCGTCGTCCGGTTCACGGGGGGCCTGACGCGGGGCGCCCTGAGTCGGCCGGTCCGGCCGGGGGGTCCTCCGAGCCAGGCCAGTCCAACAGTTCCCAGCCGTCCGCGGCGACGACCACCTCCGCCACGGAGCAGTGCGGCAACCAGTGCGCACGGGCCAGCTCGTCCGGGACATTGCGGCACAACCGGGGCAGGGCAAGGGACATCGCCCCGCCATGGCTGACCACGACCACCGTCTCCCCGCGGTACAGATCGGCGAGTTCGGTCAGCGCGCGCCCGAACCGCGCCACGACCTCGGCAGCCGACTCCCCGCCGGGACACCGGGCGTCAGGTTCGCCGGCCAGCCAGCGGTCGAACACCGTCCCGATCAGGTCGCTCACGTCGGGCCCGTCGGCGTACTCTCCGACGCCGAACTCCTCCACCCCTGCCAGCACGGCGCTGTCCACGCCCAACGCAGTGCCGAGGAGCTGCCCGGTCTGCACGGCCCGGCTGAGGGCGCTGGTGTAGACCGCCGCGATCCGGCGGCGGCGCAGCGACCCACCGAGCCGGGCGGCCTGCTGCTCGCCGAGGGGGGTCAACCGGTCGCCGTCGCCGGCATCCTCCCGTTCCGGGTGCCGGTAGGTCGCCTGGGCGTGCCGGGCGACCAGGATCGTGGCCGGGCACTGCAGGTCGCTCACACCGGCGCAGCGTAGCCGCGCCCGCGCACTATCCTGCCGCCCGTGGACCCACGCGCGAGCCGGCGGTGAGCGGACCCGTGCGGCTCGGGGTCATGGGTGGGACGTTCGACCCGATCCACCACGGGCACCTGGTGGCCGCCAGCGAGGTCGCGAGCCTGTTCCGGTTGGACGAGGTGGTCTTTGTACCTACCGGCCAGCCGTGGCAGAAGCACAGCGGCGAGGTGAGCTCGGCGGAGGACCGCTACCTGATGACGGTGATCGCCACCGCCTCCAACCCCAGTTTCTCCGTCAGCCGGGTCGACATCGACCGCGACGGTCCGACGTACACCGTCGACACCCTGCGGGACCTGCAGGCCGAGCGGCCGGCCGCGCAGCTGTTCTTCATCACCGGGGCGGATGCGCTGAGCCAGATCCTGTCGTGGCGGCGGGCCGAGGAGGTGTTCGAGCTGGCGCACTTCATCGGGGTCACCAGACCGGGCTACGAACTCGACGACGACCACCTGCCGGCCGGATCGGTGAGCCTGCTCGAGGTCCCGGCGATGGCGATCTCCTCCAGCGGCTGCCGGGACCGGGTCGGGCGCGGGCTCCCGGTCTGGTACCTCGTCCCCGACGGCGTCGTGCAGTACATCGAGAAGCGCCGGCTGTACCGCTGAGGGGTGCCTGCAGCACGGCGGCCGACCCCGTTGGGGCCTCCCGCGACCCGGCGTGGAACGCCGGCCGGGCGGCGGAGAACGCCGTCCTGTCGGCGGCTCGTGAGAGGCTGGCAGCACTGTCGAGAGGAGTCGCCCACCCGTGACCGCATCCGCCGACGCCGTCGACCTCGCGCGGCGGGCGGCTCAAGCCGCCGCCGACAAGCTGGCCAAGGACATCGTCCTGATCGACGTCAGCGACCAACTGGTCATCACCGACGTCTTCGTGATCGCCTCCGCGCCGAACGAGCGCCAGGTGCAGTCCATCGTCGACGAGGTGGAGGAGCGGCTGCGCCAGGCCGGCGTCAAGCCGGTGCGCCGCGAGGGCCAGCGCGAGGGGCGCTGGGTGCTGCTGGACTTCGTGGACATCGTCGTCCACGTGCAGCACGTCGAGGAGCGGCTCTACTACGCGCTGGACCGACTCTGGCGGGACTGCCCGACCGTCGAGTTCGTCGACGCCGCCGAACCCACCCGGTGACCCCGGGGGCCGTGTCGCGCCGGATGACCGACCGCAGGCTCCTGCTCTGGCGCCACGGGCGTACGGCGTGGAACGCGCAGCGCCGGATGCAGGGTCACCAGGACGTCCCGCTCGACGACGTCGGCTGCGCGGAGGCCGCCCGCTCCGCGGTCCTGCTGGCCGCCGAACAGCCGGACCTCATCGTGTCCAGCGACCTGTCCCGGGCCCGGGACACCGCGGCGGCGCTGGCCGAGCTGACCGGGCTACCGGTCCGGGTCGATCCCCGGTTGCGGGAGAGCAATCTCGGCCGGTGGGAGGGCCTGACCTTCGACGAGGTCGTCGCACGGTTCCCGGCGGAGGCGGCGCGGTGGCGGACCGGGGACCTGGACCGACGCGGCGGCGGCGAGGACCAGCTCGAGGTGGCCGAGCGGGCGTACGCCGCCACGCTGGACGCCGACGGGGCCACCGTGGTCCTGGTGACGCACGGCGGGACGGCGCGGCTGCTCACCGGGCGGCTGCTCGGCCTCCCGTCGGCGCACTGGCACGCCCTGTCGGTGCTGGGCAACTGTCACTGGAGCGAGCTTCGGGCACAGCGGCACGGTTGGCGGCTGGACCGGCACAACGTCGGTCCGTTCCCCGAGGCCCGGGCCGCCGCGACGACCGTGGACGCCGATGAGCCGGACGAGGTCGAGGACGCCGAGGACCGGGTCGGATCGGCCGGGTGAGCCGCGGTCCGGGTCGGACCGGCCGGGTGAGGCGATGTATTGGTCTGATTGGGTGGGGCGAGCCGCGGGCCGGGTCGGATCGGCGGAGTCAGTCGCCGTCCGGGTCGGATCGGCGGAGTCAGTCGCCGTCCGGGTCGGATCGGCTGGGCAAGCCGCGGTGCGGATCGAATCGGCTGGGTCGGTCACGGTCGAGTGGGCAGCGCGCGGCGGTGCGGTCCCTGGGGTCGCTGCGCAGTTCGGTCCGGCGCCCGGCTGCGGTCCGTGGCTGCGCTTAGATGACCGGCATGCCGGATCGGGTCGTCCTTGTGACCGACTCCACGGCGTACCTGCCCGCGGGCGTGGCCGAGGAACTCGGCGTGACAGTGGTCCCGCTGCACGTCGTCGTGAACGGCACCTCCGGGATCGAGGGGGTCGACATCACGCCCGCCGACCTCGCCAAGGCGATGTCCGTGCGCCGGCCGTCGGTCACCACCTCGCGGCCAAGCCCGGAGGCGTTCGCGACCGCGTACCGGCGGCTGCTCGGTGCCGGCGCGAGCGGGGTGGTCAGCGTCCACCTGTCCAGTGAGCTGTCGGGGACCTGGGACGCCGCTCGGCTGGCCGCGATCGACTGCGATCCCGACCGGGTCCGGGTCGTCGACTCCCGCACGACGGCGATGGGACTCGGGTTCGCGGTGCTGGCCGCGGCCGAGGCGGCCGGCACGGGAGCGGATCTCGGCGAGGTCGAGCAGATCGCGGAGCGGACCGTGGACCGCACGACGACCTTGTTCTACGTCGACACCCTCGAGCATCTGCGCCGTGGCGGGCGGATCGGTGCGGCGCAGGCCTGGCTCGGGACGGCGCTGTCGGTCAAGCCCCTGCTGCACGTGCTCGCCGGCCGGCTCGTCCCGCTGGAGAAGGTCCGCACCGCGGGCCGGGCGGTGGCCCGGTTGGAGCAGCTGGCCGTCGAGGCCGCCGGTACCGGTCCGGTGGACATCGCCGTCCAGCACCTGGCGGCCGCCGACCGGGCGGCGGCGCTGGCCGACCGGCTGCGCGCGGCCGTGCCGGACGTGCACCGGCTTTACACCTCCGAGGTGGGCGCCGTCGTGGGCGCGCACGTCGGGCCGGGCCTCCTCGGCGTCGTGGTGGTGCGGCGCTGACCCGACCGGTGCTGTGTACGACGCAGCTCCTGCCCGGTGACCGGGGGTATCCACAGATCCGCCGCCGGTCTTGACCCGCTTCGGCCGCCATTTCCACAGCTTTGGTCGATGACCAGAGACGGGCCCGGAGCGTCCCTACGGTCGGTGTGTGCCGCTCCCGTCGCTTCATCCGCATCCCGTCGACGCCGGTGTGGATGCGGTGCACCGTCGGCTGCAACTGCTCGGCGCCGCCCGCCACAGGCCCGACGGCGAGGCGTTCACCGACGACCGCAGCAACGGTGGCGGCGATGAGCCGGACTTCGCCGCGAGCCCCCGATCCGACGCGGGCGAGGAGCTTGCGCCCGGGGGTGATCCGGAGTTCGAGATGGCCGGCGAGGACGTCCCGGCCGGCGGGACTGTGGACGAACCGGGCGGCGAGGCGTTGCCGGCCGGCGGGACTGTGGACGAACTGGGCAGCGAGACGTTGCCGGCCGGCGCGACTTTGGACGAATTGGGCGGCGGCGCGGGGATGCCGCCCGGCGGGATGTTCGAGTCCGAGACCGAGTTCCGCCCGAGTGGGCGGCGGTGGGCGGCTGGCTCGGCGACCGGCGGCTCACGTTCCCTCGTCCGCCGGCGGAGCGGGCCGGCAGCGGACTGGGGTCGCTCCACGCGGCTGCGATGGGACCCCGGACGGCCGGGGGCGGCCGCGCTGGCTGCGGTCGCGCTGGTCTCGGCAGTGCTCTCGGCCACGATCACCTGGATCAGCCGACCCACTCCGCAGCCGGTCCCGGTCCCGGTAATGAGCGCGTCCCCCGCGCCGTCGGCGGCCGGCTCCGACGGCGGTACCGGGTTCGACGGCGGTACCGGCGATCAGGTCGGGGATGGCGCCAGGTCCGGCACCGGCGGCGGCTCCGGTCCGAGCGCGGTCGCTGCCGCGCAGACCGTCGTCGTTGCCGTCGTCGGTCAGGTGGCTGCTCCCGGGTTGGTGACGCTGCCGGCCGGCAGCCGGGTCGATGACGCGCTGGCCGCGGCCGGCGGTCCGCTGCCCGACGCCGATCTCACGACGGTCAACCTGGCTCGGGTCGTGGCCGACGGCGAGCAGATCGCGGTCGGCGTTCCCGGCGCCGCCCCCGGACCTTCGGCCGAGCCGGGCGCGGCAGGGTCCACGCCGGTCAATCTGAACACCGCGTCGGAGCAGGACCTGGAGACGCTCCCCGGGGTCGGGCCTGTCCTGGCCGGCCGGATCGTGCTGTACCGCTCCGACAGCGGCGGCTTCACGTCGGTGGACCAGCTCCAGGACGTGTCCGGGATCGGGCCCACTACCTTCGCGGAGCTGCAGGATCTGGTGACGGTGTGACCCGCACCGGTCCGCGTTCGGCGCCGCGGCCGGCCTTGACGGCATCGGCAGCCGCGCCGGCGCCTGCGCGGGACGGCAGCCAGTTCGGCGGACGCGGCGGCGACGTCGGTCGTGGTCGCCGCGCGGCAGCGTCCCGGACCGCCGGGGGCGTGGCCGAAGGGGCCGGTGCGGTGCTGGATCTGCGCCTCGTGCCGGTGGCGCTGGCCGCCTGGGGCGTCACCGCCGCGGGGCTCTTCATGCCGCCGCGGATCACGTTCGTCGGCGCGGCCGTCTGTGCGGCGGCCGCTGGTGGCGCTTTCCTCGTACGCCGGAGATGGGCGGCGGGTGCCGGCGCGGTACTGGTCCTCGCGGCCGCCGTGACCCTCTCCATCGGCCTGCGGGTCGAGGCCCGGGACAGCTCGCCCCTGGCGCAGCTGGCCGACCGGGACGCCGTCGCCACCGTCGACCTGGTCGTCGGCGACGACCCGCGGGTGCTGGCCGCGGGCCCGGGTGGGAGGGCGCGCGTCCTGGTCCCGGTCACCGCCACCGCTGTTCGCGCGGCCGGCCGGTCGTGGCGGGTCCGCGACGACCTGATCGTTCTGGCGGACGCGGCCGCGTGGGGTCGGCTGCTGCCGGGGCAGCGGCTGACCGGCCCCGGTGTGCTGCTTCCCGCTCGTGGAGGTGACCTCACCGCGGCGGCACTGGCCGCCCGTGGACCGCCGGAGCTGTCGGGTGCCCCCGCACCGCTGCAGCGAGCCGCTGGTGCGCTGCGCGCGGGTCTGGTGCGTGCGTCCGGCGTGCTGCCCGACGGACCGCGCGGCCTGCTCCCCGGCCTCGTCGTCGGCGACACCACGGGGATGG
>JBBPYA010000262.1:0-15980 GCA_038200385.1 Mycobacteriales bacterium | reverse complement strand
GGCTCCTTGCCGGCCCAGTGCTCCTCCAGCGGGTCGATGACGTCCCACGAGGCCTCGACCTCCTCGTTGAGCGGGAACAGCATCGCGTCCCCGAGCAGCACGTCGAGCAGCAGCCGTTCGTACGCCTCGGGGCTGGCTTCGGTGAACGTGTCGCCGTACTGGAAGTCCATCGACACGTCCCGGACCTCCATCATGCTGCCGGGCACCTTGGAACCGAACTTCAACGTCATCCCCTCGTCGGGCTGGACGCGGACCACGAGCTGGTTGTGCCCGAGCTCCTCGGTGTCGGTGACGTCGAAGGGCAGGTGCGGGGCCCGGCAGAAGCTCAGCGCGATCTCGGTGACGCGGCGAGGGAGCCGCTTCCCGGTGCGCAGGTAGAACGGCACGCCGGCCCAGCGCCGGGTGTCCACACCGAGCCGGACCGCGGTGAACGTCTCCGTCCGGGAATCCTCCGGGACGTCCTTCTCCTGCCGGTACCCGACGACGCGCTCCCCGGCGAGCCAGCCCTGCTCGTACTGCCCGCGCACCGCGTAGGCGTCCATGTCCTCCGGTGGCGTCACCGCCCGCAGCACCTTGAGCTTCTCGGTCCGGATCGCCGAGGGGATGAAGCGGACCGGCTCCTCCATCGCGGTGAGCGCCAGCAGCTGCAGGAGGTGGTTCTGCAACACGTCCCGGGCCGCGCCGGTCTCGTCGTAGAACGCCGCCCGGCTGCCGATCCCGCCGTCCTCGGCCATCGTGATCTGCACCGAGTCGACGTAGTGCGAGTTCCAGATCGGCTCGAACAGGGTGTTGGCGAAGCGCAGGGCCAGCAGGTTCTGGACCGTTTCCTTGCCCAGGTAGTGGTCGATCCGGTACACGTCGCGCCAGCCGAAGACGTCGTCGACCAGGGTGTTCAGCTCGATGGCGCTGTCCAGGTCGTGACCGAACGGCTTCTCCACGACGACCCGTCGCCAGCCCCCGGACTTGTCGTTGTCGGCCATCCCGGTGCGTTCCATCTGGCGCAGCACGACCGGGAACATCGCCGGCGGGATGGACAGGAAGAAGGCCGCGTTGCCCTTGATCCCGTGGGTCGTCGACATCTCCAGCAGGGTCTCGGCCAGGGTGTCGAAGGCCTCGTCGTCGTCGAAGGACCCGGGGACGAACTTCATGTTCGAGGCCAGCCGGTCCCAGACGTCGTCGCGCCACACGGTCCGCGCATGGTCGCGGGCGGCATCCTTAGCCAGCGCGATGAAGTCCTCGTCGCCCCAGTCCCGGCGGGCGAAGCCGAGCAGCGCGAAGTTCGTCGGGAGCAGGCCGCGGTTGGCCAGGTCGTAGAACGCCGGGAGCAGCTTCTTGCGCGCCAGGTCACCGGTGATGCCGAACACGACGAGCGCGCACGCCTCCGGTACCCGTGGTAGCCGCCGGTCCCGGACGTCGCGCAGCGGATTGGACGGCGACCCGCCGGTGACCGCTCGTTCCCGCGGCGCGCTCATCCGCGCTGTCCCGGGCAACCGGGGAAGCGGTCCCTCATGCCAGCGCCCCCAGCAGTCGGCCGAGTCCCTCGGCGCGGTCGGTGAGGTGCAACCGGAACGCCGGCAGGTCCCGGCCGGCCAATGCCTGCAGGTCACCGGCCGCCTGCGCGGCCTGCAGGCCGCCGAAGGTGAACTGCCGGCCGGGGATGTCGAGGTCCTCGGTCACGACCCCGGTGATCTGGAGGAACGTCCCGACCGGTGGGCCGCCCTTGTGGAACTGGCCGGTGGAGTGCAGGAAACGCGGTCCCCAGCCGAACGTCACCGGCCGATCGGTGTGCCCGGCGAGCAGCGGGCGCAGGTCGGCCGCCGAGGCGTCCGCGTGCCGGTCGAGGTAGGCCATGATCGCAAGGTAGCCGTGCTCGGGGACCGCGGCCAGGACCGCACGGAGCACGTCGCCCAGCGAGTCCGGCGAGCCGAGCGCGGACCCCTGGGCGTACACCTCGACCGCGCCGAGCGTGACCGTCGGGGAAACCTCCGGCAGGCCCGAGTCGAGCAGCTTGTTCGTGTTGTCCTTGCTCTCGGTGACGTTGGGCTGGTCGAAGGGGTTGATCCCGATGACCCGGCCGGCTACGGCGGTGGCGTACTCCCAGCCGAGGAACTGCGCGCCGAGCGGTCCGGAGACGACGGCGTCCGCGGTGTCGTCGTCCCCGGCCGAGCCGGTGAGCACCGTGACGGTGTCCTCCGCCGCGCCGGCGGTGTTCGCTGCGGACTCGAGCACGACCGGCAGCAGCCCCTTGCCGTGCTTGCCAGTGGACTCCGCGATCAGCTGCTCGGCCCAGTCCCCGAGCCCGGTGATGCCGGAGTCCCGGTCGGCCAGCAGCACCTTGTCACGGCCGCTGACGGCGGCCCGGCCCAGCAGCGCACCCAGCGCAAGAGCCGGGTTGTCCCCGTCGAGGGTCTGCGACAGGGCGTCGGCCTGGTCCAGGAGTGCCTCGACATCCGCGCCGGCCAGCGCGCTGGGCACGAGTCCGAACGCGGTCAGCGCGCTGTAGCGGCCACCGACGTCGGCGTCGGCCAGGAACACCTCGCGGGCACCCATCTCCTCGGCGGTGTCGACGAACGGCGACCCGGGATCGGTGACGATCACGAAGCGGCGCCCGGCGTCGGCTTCGGACAGGCCGCTGTCCTGGAAGGCGGCGAGGAAGGCGCGGCGGTGGCTGTCGGTCTCGACCGTCCCGCCGGACTTCGACGACACCACGACCACGGTGTGCTCCAGGCGGTCGGCGAGTGCGGCGCGGACCTGTCCGGGGTCGGTGGTGTCGAGCACCGTCAGCGCGACGCCCGCGGTCCGGCAGATGACCTCGGGTGCGAGCGAGGACCCGCCCATCCCGGCCAGGACGACGTGGTCGATGTCCTCGCCGGCCAACTGCGCACGCAGCCCGGCAAGCCGCGGCAGGAGTTCGCGGCTGCGGGCGGCGGTGTCGACCCAGCCGAGCCGGACGGCCGCCTCGGACTCGGCGTCCTCCCCCCACAGGGTGGCGTCCTTGGCCATCAGCGCGGCAGGTACCCCGTCGGCGACCATGTTCTGCACCGCCGGTGGGGGGCCGTCTCGCAGGTCGACGGCGAAGCCGTTCCCGGCGACGCCGAGGTCCTGCCGGTCCGGTGTCACGCCTTGGCCGCCAGCTGGTCGCGGACAGTGCCGAGCAGCTCCTCCCACGACTTCTCGAACTTCTCCACCCCCTCGCGCTCGAGGGTCAGGAACACGTCGTCCATGTCGACCCCGGCATCGCGCAGCGCCTGCATCGTCGCGGCCGCGGACTCGTACTCCTTCTGCACCGGCGACCCGAGCCGGCCGTGGTCGCCGTAGGCGTCCATCGTCTTCTCCGGCATCGTGTTCACGGTGTCCGGCGCGACGAGCTGGGCGATGTACATCGTGTCGTCGTAGTCCGGATTCTTCACCCCGGTGGAGGCCCACAGCGGGCGTTGGACGTGCGCGCCCTTGGCGGCCAGCGCCTGCCACCGGTCCGAGGCCAGGACCTCCTCGTACGCCTGGTAGGCGAGCTGGGCGTTGGCGATGCCCGCCTTGCCGCGCAGCTCGGCGGCCACGCCGGCGGCCTCCAGCCGGCCGTCGATCTCGGTGTCGACGCGGGAGACGAAGAACGACGCGACCGACTCCAGCCCGTCGAAGGACCCGCCGGACTCCGCGCGTTCCTCGAGGCCGGACAGGTACGCCGCCATCACGGCGCGGTACCGCTCGATGGAGAAGATCAGCGTCACGTTGACGCTGATGCCCTCCGCGATGCACCGGGTGATCGCCGGCAGGCCCTCCTTGGCGGCCGGGATCTTGATGAACAGGTTCGGCCGGTCCACCAGCCACCACAGCTGGCGGGCCTCCGCCACGGTCTTGCCCTCGTCGTGGGCCAGTCGCGGATCGACCTCGATCGAGACCCGGCCGTCCCGGCCGGTGCCGCGGGCGACCTCGGCAAGCACGTCGCAGGCCCAGCGGACGTCGTACGTCGTGAGCATCCGGACGGCCTCCTCGACCTCGACGCCGCGCAGCCGCAGGTCGGCCAGCTGCTCGTCGTAGCTGTCCGAACCGCCGATGGACCCGGCGAAGATCGTCGGGTTCGTCGTCACGCCCACGACGCTCTTGGTCTCGGTCAGCTCGGCCAGGTTGCCCGAGACGAGCCGCTCGCGGGACAGGTCGTCCAGCCAGACCGCGACGTCCTGGTCGGACAGCTCGCTGAGTTGGGGGTTCTGGGTCATCTCTGCTCTCTTCCTGCCGTGACGGAGGCAATGCTCTCCCGGGCGCGATCGGCGACCACCGCGGCGGTCAGGCCGTACTCCTCGTACAGCACCTCGTACGCCGCGCTGGCGCCGAAGTGCTCGATGCTCACGATCTGCCCGGCGTCGCCGACCAGATCCCGCCAGCCCATACCGACGGCGGCCTCGATACTGACCCGGGCCCGGACCGAGGGCGGCAGCACGGTGTCCTGGTACCCCTTGTCCTGGGCGCGGAACCATTCCAGGCAGGGCAGCGAGACCACCCGGGTGGCCACGCCGCCGGCCTGCAGCAGCTCGCGGGCCTCCAGGGCGATGTGCACCTCGGACCCGGTGGCCAGCAGCAGCACGTCCGGCGTACCGGCCCCGTCCGCGGTCTCCGCCTCGGCCAGCACGTAGCCGCCGAACTCGGCGCCGTCGGCGGGGGCGAGGGTGGAGCGGTCCAGGACCGGCAGGTTCTGCCGGGACAGGCACAGCCCCGCGGGACGGTCGATGTGGCCGAGCACGGTGCGCCAGGCCACCACCGTCTCGTTGGCGTCGGCCGGCCGGACGACATCCAGCCCGGGGATCGCGCGCAGCGCGGCCAGGTGCTCGATCGGCTGGTGGGTCGGTCCGTCCTCCCCGAGCCCGATCGAGTCGTGAGTCCACACGTAGATGACGGGCGCGCCCATCAGCGCGGCCAGCCGCACCGCCGGGCGCATGTAGTCGCTGAACGTCAGGAACGTCCCGCCGTACACCCGGGTGCCGCCGTGCAGCGCGATGCCGGTCATGGTCGAGCCCATGGCGTGCTCGCGGATCCCGAAGTGCAGGGTGCGCCCGTACGGGCCGCCGGGGAACTCCTTGGTCTGGTGCTCGGCGGGCAGGAACGACGGTTCGCCGTCCATCGTCGTGTTGTTCGAGCCGGCCAGGTCCGCCGAGCCACCCCACAGCTCCGGGAGCACGTCGGCCAGCGCGCCAAGCACCTTGCCGGACGCGGCCCGGGTCGCCATCCCCTTGGCGTCCGGGGGGAACGTCGGCAGCGCGTCGGTCCACCCGTCGGGCAGGCGACGTTCGGTCATCCGCTGGTGCAGGGCCAGCCGCTCCGGGTTGCCGGCGGCCCAGTGGTCGTAGGACTCCTGCCAGGCCAGCCGGGCCTCGTGCCCGCGGCGGCTGACGTCCCGGGCGCGGGCGAGCACGTCGGGATCGACGTCGAAGGTCCGGTCCGGGTCGAAGCCCAGGATCTTCTTGGTGGCGGCCACCTCGTCGGCGCCCAGCGCGCTGCCGTGCGCCTTGCCGGTGTTCTGCTTCTTCGGCGCCGGCCAGGCGATCACGGTCCGCACGATGACGATGCTCGGCCGGGTCGTCTCGGCCTTGGCCCGGTCAAAGGCCCGGTCCAGCGCCTGCATGTCCTCGCCGTCGTCGACCCGCTGGACGTGCCAGCCGTACGCGGCGTAGCGCGCCCCGACGTCCTCGCTGAACGCCACATCGGTGTCGTCCTCGATCGAGATCTGGTTGTCGTCGTAGAGCAGCACGAGGTGGCCCAGCTGCTGGTGCCCGGCCAGGGACGAGGCCTCGCTGGTGACGCCTTCCTCCATGTCGCCGTCGGAGGCGAAGCACCAGATGGTGTGGTCGAACGGGCTGCCCCCCTCGGGCGCGTCGGGGTCGAGCAGGCCACGCTCGCGGCGCGCGGCCATCGCCATCCCGACGGCGTTGCCGACGCCCTGACCCAGCGGCCCGGTGGTCGTCTCCACGCCGGGGACGTGCCAGTGCTCGGGGTGACCGGGGGTCTTGGAGCCCCAGGTCCGCAGTTCCTTGAGGTCCTGGAGCTCGAGGGCGTAGCCGGACAGGTACAGCTGGATGTACAGCGTCAGGCTGGAGTGGCCGACGGAGAGCACGAAGCGGTCCCGCCCCGCCCAGGCCGGGTCCTGCGGGTCGTGGCGGAGGTACTTCTGGAAGAGCAGGTACGCCGCGGGTGCCAGGCTCATGGCGGTGCCGGGATGGCCGTTGCCGACCTTCTCCACCGCATCCATCGCCAGGACGCGGATGGTGTCGACGGCTCTGCGGTCCAGGTCGTCCCATCCCTTGGGCAGGGTGGGGTGGGGTGCAGCTGGCTTCGAGGTCACACGCACACACTCCTTAGTGACAGGGGATCTGTCGACCCCTTCATGCCCAGATCGGGGTCGGCCGGAACCCGGTGGTCAGGCGGTGCCGATTGTCGGCCAGCCTAGTCCGCGGGCAGTGCCCTCCCGCGGGGGAGGCCGGGAGTGATCGGCGGGTCCGCGCGGCTCGCCCCGGCGCCCGTTCCCGTCCGCTGCGGAGCTACAGTTGCAGTCGTCATGACGTCCCTCGATGCCCGTCCGGGCAGCCGGCCGCGCTCGCCCGCAGGAGTGCTCCGGGCGTATGTCGCCCTCACCAAGCCACGCATCATCGAGCTGCTGCTGGTCACGACGGTGCCGACGATGCTGCTGGCCGCGCGGGGGGTTCCGTCGCTGGGGCTGGTCACGGCGACCCTGATCGGCGGCACCCTGTCCGCCGGGTCGGCGAACGCGCTGAACTGCTACGTCGACCGCGACATCGATCAGCTGATGCGCCGGACCGAGAAGCGGCCGCTGCCCGCGAACTCGGTGCCGCCGCGGTCCGCGCTGGTCTTCGGGATCGTGCTGGCGGTGGTGGCCACGGTCTGGCTGGCGGCGTTCACCAACGTCCTGGCCGCGGCACTGTCCCTGACCGCCATCCTGTTCTACGTCTTCGTCTACACCCTGGGGCTCAAACGCCGGACGCCGCAGAACATCGTGTGGGGCGGCGCGGCCGGCTGCATGCCGGTGTTGATCGGCTGGGCCGCGGTGACCGGCACGGTGTCCTGGTCGGCCGTGGTGCTGTTCGCGATCATCTTCTTCTGGACCCCGCCGCACTTCTGGGCGCTGGCGATGCGCTACCGCGAGGACTACGCGGCCGCAGGTGTACCGATGCTGCCGGTGGTCGCCACCCCGCTGTTCGTCACCCGCCGGATCGTCGCCTACTCCTGGCTGATGGTCGCCTCCTCGCTCGCGCTGTGGGCGCTCGACGCGTCCTGGATCTACGGCGTGACCGCGGTGGCGGCCGGCGGCTGGTTCCTGGCCGAGGCGCATCTGCTGCTGGCCCGGGTGCGTCGGGGCGCCGAACCGGGGCCGATGCGGCTGTTCCACCTTTCGATCTCGTACCTCACGATCCTGTTCGTGGCGATCGCGGTCGACGCGCTCGTCCTGCGCTGACCACGCCGGTCAGTACGCCGAACGCCTGATCGACCAGGGCCGGCAGCTCCGCGGCGCCACCGGAGCCCACCCAGGCCGACAGCGCGACGGTCAGCGCCGCGAGCGCGGCCGCGGCGAGGACCCGCACTTCGAGCGGGTCCTGCCCGCCGGCTCCGTGCCGGGCGGCCAGCGCCTCGGTGAACAGCCGCTCTGTGGCGAGCTGGTTGTCGGCCATGCTGGCCCGCAACGCCGGCGTGGTCAGGATCAGTGTGGTCCGGGCCAGCAGAACGTCGCGGTGCTCGGCGTACACCTCGGCCAGCCCACCGGCCAGCGCCGCGTGCAACGCCACGAGCGCCGGTTCGTCGGCCGGCCGGGCCCGGATCCGGGCCGCGATCAGCGGGTCGAAGTCGTCGTCGGCGACGACGGACTCCTTGGTGGCGAAGTGCCGGAAAAACGTCATGTGCGAGACGTCGGCGGCTGCGGCGATCCGCTCCACAGTCGTGGCGTCGTACCCGTCGGCCAGGAACATCCCCATCGCAACCTGCTGGATCCGGCGACGGGTCTCGGCCTTGCGCCGTTCCCGGAGACCGCCGGGGCCTGGGGGCGCACTCACCGCAGGATCCCGGTCAGCCAGCCGTCCAGTTGGTCCGGCTCCCTGGCACCACGCCAGCCCAGGTGGCCGTCGGGCCGGACCAGCATCACGTCGGAGGCGGTGCCGCCGTCCGGGGTGAGCAGTCCGACGATGTCCGCCCCCAGCCGGTGCCGTGCCGTCGACAGCCACGGCCGCTCGTCCTGCCCGGCGGGTACCAGCAGGGCCCAGCGGGACCCGAGTTCGGCGTACAGCCGGGTGCTGCGACCGCCCGGACGGCGGCAGGCCAGGTCGGGGATCCGATCTCCGGGGCGCGGCCGGCGGGCCAGCCGGGCAGCCGCGGTGCCCAGCGGCCCACCGGCGTAGCTCAGCGTGAGCTGGGAGGCCCGCTCCCAGATCAGGCGTTGGACGCGGGGCCGGTTCAGGGCGGGGACGAACACCCGGTCCCGGAGCAGCCGGGCGGTCCGGCTGCGGCCGAGCACCACGCGGGTCAGGCCGGTAGTGGAGTCCAGCACCTCCTCGGCGACCGGACGCCGCTCGGCCTGGTAGCTGTCCAGCAGCCGCGGACCGGCCCGGCCGGCGGCGACCAGGGCCAGCTTCCAGGCGAGGTTCTCCGCGTCCCCGATCCCGGTGTTCATCCCCTGGCCACCGACCGGGCTGTGGATGTGGGCGGCGTCTCCGGCCAGCAGGATCCGGCCCTGCCGGTACCGCTCCACGAGCCGGCGATGGATGCGGAACGTCGAGGTCCACTCCGCGCTACGGACGATGCTGGCAGGGAGTCCGGTCCGCTCCGCCAGCTGGCTGCGCAGCAACTCCAGCACCGCCGGGCCGTCCAGGTCACGGTCGTCCGGTGCCGGGGCCATCAGGCGCCAGAGATCGGGACCGGGCAGCGGGAACGCGGCCAGCATGTGTTCGCCGCGCAGCCACACCGCCACGGTGTCGCGCGCCAGCGGCAGGTCGGCGTGGACATCGGCCAGGGTGAACCGCTCGATGACCGGGACCCCCGGGAACGCCAGCCCGGCCGCTGTCCGCACCGTGCTGTGCGCCCCGTCGCAGCCGACGAGCCAATCGGCTCGCAGCACCGTGCCGGCACCGTCCTCGACGTCCACCCCGTCGGAGTCCTGCCGGACCGAGCGGACCCGGGCCTGCCACTCGACCGCGCCGCCGAGCTCGACCAGCCGGCGGCGCAGCGTCGCCTCCACCTCGGCCTGGGACACGAGCAGACCCGGCCGCGTCACCAGCTCGGTGACCTGCCCGAGTCGGAGCCGGGCCGGCCGGCCGCTTCCGAGGTCCACCTGAACCTGGCCGATCGGGTTCGACCGCCCGGCCAGCTCGCCGAGGGCTCCGGCCCGCTCCAGCACCTCCAGCCCGCGGGGCTGCAGCCCGAGGGCCCGGCTCGTCGTCGCCGGACCGGCCGCCCCGTCGAGCAGCCGGACCGCGACCCCGGCGCCGAGCAGGTCGATGGCGAGCGTGAGCCCGGTCGGGCCGGCACCCACGACGATCACCGACGACGCAGCTCCGACCCTACTGTTAGCCTCTAACATACGTTAGAGGCTAACACCTAAAGCCAGCGGGTGTCAGCGTGGACGGAGGCCGTCGAGCAGTCGGGCCGGGATGACGGACACCGGAAAGGGGCGCGCCGCGTGGAACTTGGCCTCGCCCTGGACGGTGGCGGCGTGGCCGTAGCGGCCGTCGTCGGCGAGTTCGAACACGGTGAGCTGACCAGGCTCGGTCGGGTCCAGCAACCAGTACGACGGCACTCCGATCCGCTCGTAGTGCGCCTTCTTGGTGTTGCGGTCGTGCAATCTCGTGCTGCGCGAGAGCACCTCGACGGCCAGCAGCGGTGCCACCGGGAGGTTCGTCGGCGTCAGGTCGTCGTACCTCGTCACGATGACGTCCGGCTGCACCTCCGAGTCCTTCGACGTCCGCACCGCGAACGGCGCCACCAGCACCCGCAGCCGCGGCGGACACGTCGACCGCAGCGCCAGCGCCAGCGCCAAGCTCACCTCCTGGTGTGCCCAGCCCGGCGCCGGAGTCACGATGAGCATCCCGTCGATGAGCTCGTACCGGTTGCCGTCATCGGGGGTCGCCTCCAGGTCCGCCACGGTGAACGGGCGACCCTGTGGAATGACGACACTGCCGGTCATGGTGGACATGGTCCCCTCCGCACTCACCCGTGCCAAGCAGACCAGGAGGCATCGACAGATTCGTGGCGATCTACGTGCGGGTCAGCCAGGGGAGATCGGCTTGACCATGAGCAGGCACGGATTGCCCGGCCAGAGTTCGGCGAACTCCTCCACCGGCAGGAATCCGGTCCCGAGGTAGAAGCGGCGGGTCCGCTCGTACCCCGCGTCCGGGCGGGACGGGCCGAGGGTCTTGACCTGCAGCAGTTGCACCCCGTCGGTGGTCAGGTCGCTTTCGGCCGCGGCCAACAACCGCCGACCTACGCCCTCCCGGTGATGGTCCGGATGGACGGCGATCAGCTGGATCTCCGCTGTCTCGGGGAAGTGCCGGCGGACGAGCAGCAATCCGATGGGCGGTCCATCGGGCAGCGTCGCCAGGTACGTCGGCAGGGAGCGTGCGTCCTCGACGTACTCCAGCGTCGCGGACTCGATCCCGAACCACGCGGGCAGCAGCCGCAGCAGCCGCTCGGCGGTCTCCGGGTCCGGGGCACTGCGGTCCACGACGACGGACGTCGTCGATCCCACACCGGTGGGCTTGTCGTGCTCGGTCATGGCCAGCAGGATGCCAAGCCGGCACCTAGTGGGTTCCCGGCCGCGGGCTGTGGCGTCGGTGGGGTGACCGTGCGTTCGCCAAGGACCACTCAAAGTTCTTGCGCGCCAATAGCTTTCGGCGGTCAGAACTGTCGGAGGGTGCGGTTAGCGTGCGGGTATGAGTTCGGCGCCGCAGGATCCACCGGCGACGGTGCCGGGCGGGCTGGACGCGGTTCTGAACCCGCTGGCCGAGGCGTTGGACGCGGCCGCGGAGTGCGAGCTCTGGCCGTCCCCGGACGCGGAGCTGACTGCCGCCGCGGTGGCGTGCGGACGGCTGGTGTCGCGGGCTCAGGCCGTACTGTGCCGGGTGCTCGGGGAGATCGACGCCCGGGACCTCGGCGTCCGTTCCGGTGCGTCGTCCACGGCGGCCTGGACCCGCCACGAGCTGAACGTCACCCCTCGCGAGGCGCAGACGATGACCCGGGTCGGTGCCGCGCTGCACCGCGGGCGGCCGGCCACTGCAGCGGCCTTCGCCGCCGGTCGAGTGTCGCTGTCCCAGGCCGCGGTCATCCTCACCACGATCGAGGACCTGCCCGAGGACCTCCCGCGGGACGTCACCGGCCAGGCCGAGTCCGAGTTGCTGGGATACGCACGGCGCTTCGACGCCGGGCAGCTGACCCGGCTCGGTCAGCACCTCCTGACCGTGATCGCCCCCGAGATCGGGGAGGCCCGCGACGCCGCGGCCCTGGACCGACAGGAACAGCAGGCCCGGCGACGCCGCGGGCTGTTCCTTATTCCGGACGGGCACGGCAGGGTGCACCTGCGGGGACGTCTCACCGACGCGGCGGCGGCCGTCGTCCGGGCTGCACTGGACTCGCTGTCCGCTCCGCTGCCGGCGGGCGCGGACGGCCCGGACCCGCGGACTCCCGCCCAACGCCGCGCGGACGCCCTGACCGAACTTGCCCGCCGCGCCCTCGGCCGGGACGGCCGCGACGGCTTCGCCGTCGGTGCTCCGACCGCGGGCCCGACCTCCCGCCCCGCCACCCGGCCGGCCACCCAGGTCGCGGTAACCGTCCCGCTGCGCACCCTGATCGAGGGCCTGGGGGCGGCCACGCTGCCCGACGGGACCCGACTCTCGCCCGGCGCGGCCCGCCGGATGGCCTGCGACTCCGACCTGACTCCCGCCGTCCTCGGCGGCGACAGCGCCGTCCTCGACGTCGGGCGCCGGCAGCGGCTGTTCACCGGCGCCCGCCGCCAGGCCCTGATCCTGCGGGACCGCGGATGCGCGTTCCCGGGCTGCGACCGCCCGCCGGAATGGTGCGACGGCCACCACATCCTCGGCTTCGCCCAGGGCGGCAGCACCGCCGTGGACAACGGGGTCCTGATCTGCGGCCACCACCATCACGTCGTGCATCACGACGGCTGGGACGTCGTGCTCGTCCGCGACGGCACCCCGGAGTTCATCCCGCCGGCCTGGATCGACCCCACCCGGACCCCGCGCCGCAACCACCGCAACGAGTAGCGCCACAGGTGCACGCACTCCGGGCCGAGACCGCGCCGATGGACACCTACGCGCGCACTCCGAGCGGCGAGCTCACCTTCGCCACACCTTTGCTGCACCCGTACGGCGGCGGAGGCCCTGCTGGCCGCAGCGGCGGGAGCTGCGGGCGAGCGGCTACGCCGCTGCCGCGGCCTGGAAAGGTACGGCGGGGTACGGGGCCGGCAGCCGCGCGCGCATCGTGAGGTACAGCCGGACGGCGTACACGTTGACCAGCCCGGCACCCAACAGGTGGAAGCCGACCAGCAACACGGGCAGGTCGGTGAAGTACTGCACGAAGCCGATCAGGCCCTGCCCCAGCTCCACCGCGAGCAGGGCGACCGCGGCCCGGCGTACCGGCACCGGCACCGGGACGGCGAACAGCGCGGCGCACAGGGCCAGCGTCATCCCGATCAGCAGCAGCACGATGTCGGCGTGCAGCTGGCTGACCACCACCAGGTCGAAGCCCATCCGGGCCGACTTCGGGTCGCCGGCGTGCGGCCCCGTGCCGGTGACGATCGTGCCCAGCAGCAGCACCATCGCGACCACGCCGAGCAGACCTCGGGTGAGCAGCCGCAGCGGGGCCGGGACGACGGGGGCGGTGGGGCCGGGCGTCTCGTTGCTGCGCCGGTGCAGGACTACGGCGGTGGCCACGAGCAGCATCGACAGCAGGAAATGGCCCATCACCGTCCACGGGTTGAGCCCGGTCAGGACCGTCACCGCTCCGAGCAGGGCCTGCACCGGGATCCCGGCGAGCAGGGCCACCGCCGAGCCTAGCAGGTCGCGGCGACGCGGCCGGTCCCGCCACACGGCCACCAGGCTGGCGACGGCGACCACGGTCAGGACTCCGGTCAGCGTGCGGTTCGTGTACTCGATCACCCCGTGGATGCCCAGCTCCGGGGTCGGGAAGAAGCTGTCCTCGGTGCAGTAGGGCACCGTCGGGCAGCCCAACCCGGATGCGGTCAGCCGCACCGCGCCGCCGGTGACCACGATCCCGACGTTCGTCAGCACCGAGGCCAGCGCCAGCCGGCGTACCCAGAGCCCGCTCACTCCCATCGGAACCAGCGTACGGCGGCGCCGAAGGCGACCACCGCCCAACCGAGCAGGATCAGCACCGGCAGCACGGGCAGCCCCGCGCCGGACTGGAAGACCGCCCGCAGCCCGTCGGCCAGCGCCGCGCTGGGGAGGAACTGCAGCACGGTCGCTGCGGACCCGGACAGCCGGGATGCCGGCAGCAGCAGGCCGCCACCGAGCAGCAGCAGGAACCACACCAGGTTCGCCGCCGCCAGGGTCGCTTCGGCGCGCAGCGTCCCGGCCATCAGCAGCCCGAGCCCGGCGAACGCTGCCGTACCGAGCAGCACCAGAGCCAGCGCGCCGAACGGCGAGCCGTGCGGCCGCCAGCCCAGTGCCAGGCCGAGCCCGATCAGCACGCCAAGCTGGATGGCCTCGAGTCCGAGCACGGCCAGCGCCTTGCCGCCGAGCAGGACCGAGCGCGGCATCGCGGTGGCGCCAAGCCGCTTGAGTACGCCGTACTTGCGCTCGAAGCCGGTCGCGATGGCCAGCCCGGTGAACGACGACGACACGACGGCCAGGGCCAGGATGCCGGGCAGGAAGTAGTCAGCCCGGCCGGAGCCGTCGGTCCCGATCAGCGTGCCGACCACCAGCAGCACCGTGAGCAGGACGGGGATGACGAGGGTGAGCAGCAACTGCTCGCCCTGCCGCAGTGCCAACCGGAGTTCCAGCGCCGCCTGGGCCTGCAGCATCCGGGGCAGCGGGGCGGCCCCGGGATCCGCGGCGTACGTGCCGGGCCCGGTCACGGCCGCAGCTCGCGGCCGGTCAGCTCGAGGAAGACGTCCTCGAGGCTGCGCCGCTGCACCTGGAGGTCCTCGGCGAGGACGTTCTGCCGGGCGCACCAGCCGGTCACCGCGGCCAGCAGGTCCGGGTCGACCGGGCAACGGATGAGATAGCGGCCGGGCGCGGGCTCGGTGGCCACAGCGCCGGCGGGCAGGACCGCCGCCAGCCCGTCCAGATCCAGCCCGGCCGGGGCCCGGAAGCGGACCTCACCGGCGGAGTCGGCCCGGGTCAGCTGCGCCGGGCTCCCCTCAGCGACGAGGCGGCCGTGGTCGAGTACCACGACGGTGTCGGCCAGCCGCTCGGCCTCCTCCATGAAGTGCGTGGTGAGCACGACCGTCACCCCGTCCCGGCGCAGCCCCGCCACCACGTCCCAGGTGGCGTGCCGGGCCGCCGGATCCAACCCCGAGGTCGGCTCGTCGAGGAACACCAGCTCGGGGCGGCCGACGATCGCCATCGCGAGGGACAGTCGTTGCCGCTGCCCGCCGGACAGCCGCTTCACCGGGGTCGAGGCCAGGGTGGCCAGTCCCAGGGACTCCAGCAGGGCATCGGGCGGGTGCGGGTGGCGCGCGAAGGAGGCAACCAGACGCAACATCTCCCCGCACCGCGCGGCCGGGTACGCCCCGCCGCCCTGCAGCATGACGCCGAGCCGCGGCCGCAGTGCGGCACCGGCCCGGGCCGGATCCAGGCCGAGCACCCGCACCGTGCCGGCGTCGGGCCGGCGGAAGCCCTCGCACGTCTCGACCGCCGTCGTCTTGCCCGCACCGTTCGGTCCCAGCAGCGCCAGCACGCTGCCGGGCTGGACGCTGAACGTGACGCCGTCGACCGCGGTGCGGGCGCCGTACCGCTTGACCAGGCCGGCGACCTCGACGGCGGGGGAGTGCACGTCGCCGAGTGTAGGTTTCGCCGGCCCCACCCGGTGGCCGAGCACCGCCACCGGCGGGGCACCGTGCGCACGGACGTCCGTTAGCTTCACCACGTACCCCGAGGTGGCATCTCTGGGGCATATAGGTCACACTTGTGTTGTGAAATCCACGCTGACCCCGGAGCGGACGAGCGACGTCCGGACCCGGGACCGGGTGGTCACGCTGCTGCTGGAACGGGGGCCGCTGACCGCCGCGGAACTCGCCCGCGCGCTGGACATATCCCCGGCCGGCGTACGCCGACACCTGGATGCGCTGTCGACCGACGGCATCCTGGACGAGCGGGAGGTCCCGGTCGGCGCGACGCGGGGCCGCGGCCGGCCGGCCCGCCGCTACGGGCTCACCGAACAGGGTCGCGCCGGGTTCCCGCACGCCTACGACGACCTGGCCGTCGCCGCCCTGCGGCATATCGCCGCCAGCGGTGGGACGGCGGCGCTGGCCCGGTTCACCGAGGAGCGCGTCGAAGGCCTCGAGGAGCGCTGTCGCGTGGCGATGGACGACGCCCCCGAGACCCCGCTGGCCAAGGCCGAAGCGCTCGCCGAGGCCCTGACCCGTGAGGGTTACGCTGCCTCGGCGTCGGCGATCCTGGCCGGCGGCCAGCTCTGCCAGCACCACTGCCCGGTGGCGCACGTCGCCGCGGAGTTCCCGCAGCTGTGCGAGGCCGAGACCCACGTGATCGGGCGGCTGCTCGGCACGCACGTCCAGCGACTGGCCACGATCGCCCATGGCGACGGGGTCTGCACCACCTACATCCCGCCGGCCCGGATCAGCGGGACGCCGGGACGGTTCGTCACGGATCCACCACCACCTGGGAGGACCACTTCATGACCACCACTTCCGACCCGACCGAAGCCCTGCTCACGCAGGACCAGCAGATCGACGCCATGGGTCGCTACCAGTTCGGCTGGGCCGACTCCGACGCCGC
>JBBPYA010000261.1:0-3041 GCA_038200385.1 Mycobacteriales bacterium | reverse complement strand
GCTGCGGTGGCCACGATGTCGAAGCCGATGAAAGCGAAGAACACGACCGCGGCGGCGGTGAAGATCCCGGCCACGCCGTACGTCGACGGCGCGGAACCGAAGATCAGCTCGATCAGCGGCGCCTTGAGACCACCGGTCTGCTGGGACGGCTCGGCCGGCGGGACGTACGGCGAGTAGTTCGCGGCCTTGATGAAGAACACGCCCGCCACGATGACCAGCAGGACGATGGCGACCTTGATCATCACGATGACGTTGGTGACCATCGCCGACAGCCGGATGCCCGCGATCGCCACCCCGGTCAGGACGATCACGATGAGCATCGCCGGTATGTTCACCGTCGCCGTCTCCCCGGCGATCGAGGTGGGCAGCGCGAGGCCGATCTGCTCGAGCAGTGAGTTCAGGTACTGCGACCAGCCCACGGCCACGACGGACGCGCCGAGCGCGAGTTCCAGGACGAGGTCCCAGCCGATGATCCAGGCGACCAGCTCGCCGAGGGTGGCGTAGGAGAACGTGTACGCCGACCCGGCCACCGGGACCGTCGAGGACAGCTCGGCGTAGCAGAGGGCGGCCAGGCCACAGACGATTCCAGCCACCACGAATGACAGCGCTACGGACGGCCCTGCCTTGTCATGCGCGGCGACGCCGGTCAGGACGAAGATGCCGGTGCCGATGATGACGCCGACGCCGAAAACAGTCAGATCGAGGGCGCTCAAGCTCTTCTTGAGCTGGTGCTCCGGCTCCTCGGTGTCCTCAATGGACTGTTCGATCGTTTTGGTCCGCAGCAGGTTCATGGGTGCACCGTAGCGGCGCGTGGGCTGCGTCATATCCGGGGCGGTTCGTGCCGCGCCGACAAACTCAACGAGCCGCGCGGAACCCGTCGAGGGCGGCCACGGCGGCCGCCATCATCCCGGTGCCACCGTGCCCCTCGTCGTTGATGACGACCAGCCGGCTGGCCGGCCAGACGCGGTGCAAGTCCCAGGCGGTGTCCAGCGGTCCCGACACGTCGTACACCCCGTGGATAAGCACGGCGGGGATCTTGGCGATGCGCTGCATGCCGCTCGCGATCGGGGCGTCGTCGAGAAAGCAGCCGTTGCTCCAGTAGTGCGTCACGAGCCGGGCGAACACCTGCTGGAACGTCGGATCCTGGTAGCGCAGCCACGGTTGTCACCCCGGGGCCAAGGACATGTGGGTGTCCTCCCAGGCGCACCACTGCGCGGCCGCCCGGGAGGTCGCCACGGGATCCGGGCTTGCCAGCAGCCGGGCGTACGCCGCCGCCAGGTCACCGTCGCGTTCGGCCGCCGGGACACCCGCGGCGAACTCATCCCACTCGCGCGGGAATACCCGCCGCATCCCGCGGGTGATCCACTCCGTCTCGAGCCGGGCCCCCGAGGTGACCGCGGCCAGCACCATCGCGACCACCCGGCCGGGATGGCGCTGCGCATACGCCAGCCCCAGGGCGACCCCCCACGAGCCTCCGAACACGACCCAGCGTCGGATCCCCAGGTGCTCCCGCAGCCGTTCGATGTCGCCGATCAGGTGCTCGGTGGTGTTGACGGTCAGATCCGCGGCGGCACTGTCCGCCAGCGGTCGGCTGCGTCCGGATCCGCGCTGGTCGAACAGCACCGCGCGGTACGCCGCGGGGTCGAAACTGCGGCGAGCGCCGGGATTCGCGCCGCTACCCGGACCGCCGTGCAGGTAGACCGCGGGTACACCGTCCGGGTTGCCGACGGTCTCCCAGTAGATCTCGTGCCCGTCTCCGACTGCGAGCATCCCCGTCGCGTACGGCTCGATCTCCGGGTAGCGCTCGCCCATGCAGCAAAGGCTAGAACGTCGACCGCGCGCGTCCGGATCCGCGCCGTCGCGCTGCGCCGCCGTCAGAGACCGGGACGGGGGTTGGGGCGATGCCGGTCAGCAACACCGGCTCGTGGCAGCAACGGACGCGACTGTTTCGGTACTCACGGATGCCGAACCGGGCACCCACTGACCGGATCCGCATCCATCACTGGGGAAACGTGCCGAAGCTGTACGTCACGCCGGTCGGCTGAAGCACCGGGCGTCCCCGCCGGGCGCTCACTAGGCTCCAGCCCATGAGCAGCCCGTCGCGGATCCACCGCCGTACCGGCGCCGCGGCCGCCGCGGCGGGCCAGACCGCACGCGATCCGATCGTCGGGCTCGGTGTGTACGTCGACGGTGTGCGGGTCGCCGACAGGTGCGGGGTCGCGGAGGCCGCGGCGCTGGCCCGCGAGCGCGGCGGCTACGTCTGGCTCGGCCTGCACGAGCCGACGGAGGCCGACGTGGCCGGCATCGCTGCGGAGTTCCGGCTGCACCCGCTGGCCGTCGAGGACGCGGTCAAGGCCCATCAGCGGCCCAAGCTCGAACGCTACGAGGACATGCTGTTCCTGGTCCTGAAGACGTGCCGCTACGTCGAGCACGAGCACCTGACGGCGACCAGCCCGGTGATCAACACGGGTGAGGTGATGATCTTCGTCGGCACGGACTACGTGATCACCGTGCGGCACGGTGAACACACTCCGCTGCACGGGCTGCGCGAGCGGCTGACCGGCAACGTGGACCTGCTGCGACACGGCCCGGCGGCGGTGCTGTACGCGATCGCCGACCTCGTGGTGGACGAGTACGTCGCCGTCGCGGCGCAGGTCGAGGACGACATCGACGAGCTCGAGGCGTCGGTGTTCAGCCCCCGTCGCACCAACGACATCGGCCGGATCTACCAGCTCAAGCGGGAACTGATGGAACTGCGCCGCGCGGTGTCTCCGCTGGCCGTCCCCCTGCACACGCTCGTGGAGCGGGACCTGCCGCTCGTGCCGGAGAAGATGCGCGACTACTTCCGCGACATCGAGGACCACGCCAGCCGGGTCGGAGACCAGATCTCCGGGCAGGACGAGCTGCTCTCCTCGATCCTGCAGGCCAGCGTCGCGCGGGTGAACCTCGCCGAGAACGAGGACGTGCGCAAGATCTCGGCCTGGGTGGCGATCGCCGCCGTACCGACCGCGGTGGCCGGCATCTACGGGATGAACTTCACG
>JBBPYA010000260.1:0-13731 GCA_038200385.1 Mycobacteriales bacterium | reverse complement strand
GTCCGCGATCGACGCGCAGGACTTCGAGAAGGCCGCCAGCCTGCGTGACAAGGAGAAGCAGCTGCTCGGCGAAAAGGCCGAGCGGGAGAAGCAGTGGAAGGCCGGCGACATGGACGTCGTCGCCGAGGTCGACGACGAGCAGATCGCCGAGGTCCTGGCGAACTGGACCGGTATCCCCGTCTTCAAGCTGACCGAGGAGGAGACCTCCCGGCTGCTGCGGAGGGAAGACGAGCTGCACAAGCGCATCATCGGGCAGGAAGAGGCGATCAAGGCGGTCTCGATGGCAATCCGGCGTACCCGCGCCGGGCTGAAGGACCCGCGCCGTCCCGGTGGCTCGTTCATCTTCGCCGGTCCGTCCGGCGTCGGGAAGACCGAGCTGTCCAAGGCGCTGGCCGAGTTCCTCTTCGGTGACCAGGACGCGCTGATCCAGATCGACATGAGCGAGTTCCACGACCGGTTCACCGTGTCCCGGCTGGTGGGTGCGCCCCCCGGCTACGTCGGGTACGACGAGGGCGGCCAGCTGACCGAGAAGGTCCGCCGCAAGCCGTTCTCCGTGGTGCTCTTCGACGAGATTGAAAAGGCGCACCAGGACGTGTTCAACACGCTGCTGCAGGTACTTGAGGACGGCCGTCTCACCGACGGTCAGGGCCGCGTCGTGGACTTCAAGAACACCGTCCTGATCCTCACCACGAACCTCGGCACCCGCGACATCAGCAAGGCCGTCGGGCTCGGCTTCCAGGCCGGGCACGACGCCGAGTCGAATTACGAGCGGATGAAGACCCGCGTCAACGACGAGCTGAAGCAGCATTTCCGGCCCGAGTTCCTCAACCGGATCGACGACACGATCGTGTTCCACCAGCTCACCGAGCCCGAGATCGTGCAGATCGTCGACCTGATGCTGGCCCGGGTCGACGAGCTGTTGAAGAACAAGGACATGGGGCTGGAGGTCACGACGGCGGCCCGCGAGCTGCTGGCCAAGCGCGGATTCGACCCGGTGCTCGGCGCCCGGCCGCTACGGCGGACGATCCAGCGCGAGATCGAGGACTCCCTGTCCGAGCGGATCCTGTACGGCGAACTCACGCCTGGCCAGATCGTCGTCGTGGACGCCGAGAAGGACGACGCGGGCGAGTCGACCGGGTTCACCTTCCGGGGCGAGGCCAAGGCGCTGCTCGTGCCCGACCTTGGTCCGGTCGACCTGGCCAAGTCCGAGCCGCTGCCCAAGGTCGACTGACCGCCGGCAGTACCCACCACCCGCCGAGCCCCGGATCGTCCTCACCGACGACCGGGGCTCGCGGCGTGTCCGGCCGGTGCGGCTGCTCCGCGGGCGCGTGCTCCCCGTGCCGGCTGCACCGCGAGCGGGTGCGCCTCGTGCCGGTGCTACTCGTGCCGCCTGTGACCGGCTCAGCCCTCGGGGAGGGCGTAGGTCCCTAAGGTCGTCCTCGCGACGAGCCCGTCCGCGACGAGTCCGGCCAAGGCGCGGGCCCGCTGCTCGGGTTCGGGCCAGACCAGGTCCAGCGCGGGTCGCCCGACCGGGCCGGGACTGGACCGGATCACCTCCAGCAGCAGACCCCGGACCTGCCGGTCTGTCCCGGCGAACCCGGGTCCGCGACGCACCGGGCCGGCGTAGGCCGGTGCCCCCCGCTGCTGCCAGCGGCACAGCGGCCGGACCGGGCAGTGCGCACAGCGGGGGTTGCGTGCGGTGCAGACCAGAGCCCCGAGCTCCATCGCCGCCGCACCGAAGCGGGCGGCCTGGTCCGGATCGTTCGGTAGCAGGGCCTGGACCGCGGCCAGGTCCCGCGATGTCGACGGCGGACCCGGCTCGGCCTGGCCGGCGACGGCCCGGGCGACGAACCGGCGCACGTTGGTGTCGACCACCGGCACCGCGTGCCCGTAGCCGAAGCAGGCCACGGCGCGAGCGGTGTACGCGCCGACCCCGGGCAGCGCCAGCAGGCTGTCGAGATCGTCGGGAACCGTGCCAGTGTGCCGCTCGGTGATCACCCGCGCCGCCTCGTGCAGCCGCAGCGCCCGGCGAGGGTAGCCGAGGCGGCCCCAGGCCCGCACCGCCGCACCGGGGGTGTCCGCTGCCAGTGCCGCAGCCTGCGGCCAGCGCGCGAGCCAGGCCGCCCAGACCGGCTCCACCCGCCGGACCGGCGTCTGCTGCAGCATCACCTCGCTGACGAGTACCCCCCAGGCGCCGACGCCCGGACGGCGCCACGGCAGGTCGCGGGCGTTCGCGGCGTACCAGCCGTTGACGACGGTGACCAGGGATCGGATCGAGGGGGACCGGCTCATCGCGGAAGTGATGCTGCCACGGCGTGCCGGGCGCCTCGCGGCACCGGTACGCGGTTACGGTCGCTACCGTGCTGCATCCGGTCGGGTCCCTTCCGCCCCAGGTGTACTGGAAACGGCGGCTGTTCGGGTTCGGTGTGCTTTTGATCGTCGCCGTGGTGTCGTTCCTGCTCGTCACCGGCGGCGGCACCACGCAGGCGGCCAGTGTCGCGGCCACGTCCACGTCCACTGCACCGGCCCAGACGCCGCAGCTGGAGCTGGTGCCGGCCCAACCGCTGGTCACGACGACACCGGCAACGTCCACCGGCGGCGACCCGACGACCAGCACCGGGGCGCCGGCCACCAGCGCCCCGCCCGCGAAGAGCGCCCCGCCGACCACGAGCAGCCCGTCGACCTCGACGGCACCGGCCCAGCCGGTGCCGTGCACCGACGCCATGCTCTCGGTCCAGGCCGGCTCCCAGCAGCCCAGCTGGTCGGTGCAGGACAAGCCGGCGCTGCTCATGACGGTGCAGAACGTCAGCGACCAACCCTGCGTCCGCGACGTGGGCACCACGCAGCAGGAGTGGGGGCTCTTCGACGGGGACACCCGGCTCTGGGGCAGTAACGACTGCCAGCGGGTGGCCGGCGAGGACGTCCGCACACTGCAGCCCAAGCAGAAGCTGACCTTCGACGTGCAGTGGTCCGGGCTCACCTCCGACCGGAGCTGCCAGGCCACGCGCAGCCAGCTGGCGCCGGGGGACTACCAGCTGCGGGCCCGGATGGGCAGCGCGCAGAGCGACAACTTCACCCTGACGTTCCGGTAGCCGCCCCGGCGCTCCGACGTAGCGCCCGCCGCGCCGGCGTTCAGGCGTTGTGCCCGCCGCGCCGGCGCTCCGACGTAGCGCCCGCCGCCCCGCCGTTCAGACGTAGCGCCCGCCGCCCCGTCCTGGGTTCGTCGCCGCGTCCCAGCTCCCGCGCCGCGCCCGAGCTCCCGCAGCGCGCCCAGGTACGGCGCCGACCTCTCGTGTCACCGGCCGGGCTGAACAGCCCGCCCCATCCGCGGCCATGCCGTGATCATGGGGATTTGCCGGTCCTGGGCGGCGAATGCACATGATCACGGCGGGACGGGCGGCGGATCCCCATGATCACGGCGGGACAGCCGGCAGATCCCCGAGATCACGGCCCGTCCAGGCTCGGCGACCGATCGGCATCTGCAGGCTCGGAGCGGCCCGCCTTGGCGGCGGCGCCGATCAGACGTAGCGCTCGAGGATGCTGGACTCGGCCATCCTGGACAGCCCCTCGCGGACCCCGCGGGCCCGGGTGTCGCCGACGCCGTCGACGGCCTGCAGGTCGTCGATGGTGGCCGCGAGCAGCTTCTGCAATCCGCCGAAGTGCTCCACCAGCCGGTCCACGATGGCCTGCGGGAGCCGCGGGACCTTGGCCAGCAGCCGGTACCCGCGGGGGCTGACCGCCGCGTCGAGGGCTTCCGGCGTGGCCGGGTACCCCACCGCCCTGGCCACCAGGGTGGGGTCCAGCAGCTCGGTGGTGGACAGGGCGGCGAGTTCGTCCAGGACCGCCTCGACGGTGCGCGAGCGCCGTCCCGGCGGCGCGTAGTCGCGGCAGACCAGGATCCGGTCCTCCTCCACCCCGGCCATCATCTCCTCCAGCTGCAGGGCCAGCAGCCGGCCGTCGGTGCCGAGTTCGACGATGTGGCCCTGGATCTCGGCCGCGATCCGGCGCACCATCTCCAGCCGCTGGCTCACGTTCATCGCGTCGCGGACGGTGACGAGGTCCTCGATCTCCAGCGCGGACAGCGTGCCGGCCACCTCGTCCAGGCGCAGCTTGTACCGCTCCAGGGTGGCTAGTGCCTGGTTGGCGCGGGACAGGATGTCGTTGGGGTGGTCCAGGGCGTAGCGCTGGTCGCGGACGTACAGCGTGATGATCCGCATCGACGCGCTCACCGAGATGACCGGGAAGCCGCACTGGATGGCCACCCGCTCGGCCGTGCGGTGCCGGGTCCCCGACTCCGACGTGGGGATCGTCGGGTCGGGCATCAGGTGTACGGCGGCCATCAGGATGCGCCCGACGTCGGCGGACAGGATGACCGCACCATCCATCTTGGCCAGCTCCCGCAACCGGGTCGCGGAGAACTCCACCTCGAGGGGGAAGCCGCCGGTGCACAGCGACTCGACGGTCCGGTCCTGACCGAGGACGACGAGGGCCCCGGTGTTCCCCCGCAGGATGCGCTCCAGGCCGTCTCGCAGCTGGGTCCCCGGTGCCACCATGGCCAGCACTGCCCGCAGCGCCGGCTCGCGCTCGGACGGGAGGGCCACGCTGACAACTCCTGCCTGTTGCAGTGCCGGTCCGATGGACGCCGGGCCCGGGCCGGGGTGGGCCCGGCCGGCGGACTGCGACCGGGCCACGGGAGTCTACGGCGGCGCCGACCGGGCCAGACCGTCGGCGAGCGCGTCGCAACCGGACCGTGACCGGGCCAGACCGTCGGCGAGCGCGTCGCAGCCGGACCGTGACCCGGCCGCAGCCGGCTCGGCTCGCCACCGGCCACCCGCCGCCGGCTACCCGCCACTCGCCACCCGCCACCCGCCACCGGCCACCGGCCACCGGCCACCGGCTCCCGGCCACCGGCCAACCCGAGGCTGCGATGCGGGGTGCGCCGGCGGCGCGGGCGGTCATGACCGCCCGACCGACAAGTGCTGCCCCTCAAACCGAGCGCAGGGCGGGACGCTGACCGGGGGGTCTGGCGGTCGTCGGGTCGGGGAGCGCCCCGCGCAGCGCGCCCAGCAGATCGGGGACGACGGTCACCGACAGGCCGCAGTCGACCGGCGTGGTGCCCGGCGGGACGAGCGCCCGGGTGAAACCGAGCCGGCCTGCCTCGGTCAGTCGCCGACCGATCCCGCTGACCGGGCGGACGTCCCCGGCCAGCCCGAGCTCGCCGATGGCGACGAGGCCGGCGGGCAACGCCCGGTCGGAGGCCGAGGAGGCCACCGCGAGCGCCACCGCGAGATCCGCGGCCGGCTCGACGACGCGCATCCCGCCGACGGTAGCCGTGAAAACGTCGAGGTTGGCCAGCCGGACGCCGCCCCGGCGTTCCAGCACCGCGAGCACCATCGAGGCCCGCGCTGAGTCCAGTCCGCTGACCGCCCGGCGCGGACTGGGCAGCGAGCTGGCGGCGGCCAGCGCCTGTACCTCGGCCAGCAGGGGACGCCGGCCCTCGACGGTCACCGTCACGCAGGTGCCCGGAACGGGCCGGGCGCGCTGGGACAGGAACAGCCCGGAAGGATCGGGCAGGCCGCGGATCCCCGCGTCGCCGAGCTCGAAGCAACCCACCTCGTCGGCCGGGCCGTACCGGTTCTTGACAGCCCGCACGAGGCGCAGCGTGGAGTGCTTGTCGCCCTCGAAGGAAAGCACGACGTCGACGATGTGCTCGAGCAGCCGCGGTCCGGCGATGGCCCCGTCCTTGGTGACGTGCCCGACGAGCACGGTGGCGATCCCGCGCTGCTTGGCCAGGGAGGTCAGCGCCGCCGTCACCGCCTTGACCTGGGTCACGCCCCCGGCCGAGCCGTCCGCGGCCGCCGAGGTCACCGTCTGCACGGAGTCCACGACCAGCAGCCCGGGACCCACCGCGTCGACGTGGGTCAGGACTGCGCCGAGGTCGGTCTCCGCGGCCAGGTAGAGCCGCTCGTGCATCGACCCGGTCCGGTCGGCCCGCAGCCGGACCTGCGCGGCGGACTCCTCGCCGGTGACGAGCAGGGAAGGCCGGCCCGCCGAGGCGGCGTAGCGGGCGGCGACCTCGAGCAGCAGCGTGGACTTGCCGACGCCCGGCTCACCGGCCAGCAGCACCACCGCGCCCGGCACCAGCCCGCCGCCGAGCACCCGGTCCAACTCGGGTACGCCGCAGGGGTGGGCGCGCGCGACGCCGACGTCGATGTCACCGATCGGCCTGGCCGGCGCGGTCACCGCACTCGCCTTCGCGGGGCCGAGCGCAGCCGCTGGCCGCGCGACCTCGACGACGGTGCCCCAGGCCTGGCACTCGGGGCAGCGACCGAGCCACCGCGCGGCTGCGTACCCACATTCGGTGCACTGGTGGGCTAGACGGGACTTGGCAGCGGCCGGCATGGTCGAAGGCTAGGGATCTGCACCGACAATTCGCCGCGGCGCGCGGGACTCAGCCGACGGTCGGTTGCGCCTGGTTGAAGTCGAACGGCTCGACCTCGTTCGGCTGATTGGAGGCCGGTACCCCGACCGGGACCTGGACGGTGACCGTGCCGGCCCGCTCGAACGTGAAAGTCACCGGGACCATGACGCTGGGCAGCAGTGCCTCGGTGAGCCCCTGGAGTTCGACGATCAAACCGCCAGGCTCGAAGGACACGGTGCCGCTGGCCGGCAGTTCGACGGGCAGGCCGGCGTCGGGCCCGCCGGTGAAGACCGTGCTGGTGACCGACTGCAGATTGTCGGGCTTGAGCGGATCGGAGTTGACGGCGAAGAACTCCAGCCGCACGTTGCTGCCGACGCTGTGCTCGCCGTTGACCGGGTACGCCAGGCTGATGTCCCGCAAGGCGACAGAACCGACGTCCGCCTTCGCACCGTCGACGGTGGTCACGATCTGGGCGGTCTGCGCCAGCTGCCCGGCCGCGCACCCGGTGAGCAGGGCAGCGGCCGCGACGAGCGCGGCGGCGCGGAACCATGATCGTTGCACTGCGGCGGGCCTCCTCACGCGGGGACCTCAGCGTAGTGCGTGCTACCGGCCCATCGCCGGGTCGGGGTGGTCGCGCCGGGAGACCGCTGGACGGTTCGGCCGCGGCGCCCGGTCCGCCCCAAGGCCGGTTCGGCCATGGCGGCCGACCCGCGGGACTCAGCGCAGCCTGGTCCCGCTGAGGACGAGCAGGACCACGGCTACGACGGCGACCACGAGCACGCCGCCGAAGGCGGCCCGGGACCCGGCGCGGCGGCCGAGTACGAAGCCGGCCCCGCCCAGGACCACGGCACCGGCCAGCGCGGACCAGCCGACCGCGCCGGTCGGCCCCGGCGGGGCCACCGCCAGCACCGCGACCGAGGCCAGCAACAGTCCGGCGGCGGCCGCCGTACACCCGGTCCGGCCGAGCCGGTGACCGGCGCCGCGTACCCCGGCGGCCTGGTCGGCCGCCAGGTCGGGCAGCACGTTGGCGAAGTGCGCGCCGGTCCCGAGCAGGGCTCCGGCGAGCACCAGCCAGGGTGGGGCCGCGGGGCTCCCGGGTGCAGCCGCCACCACGAACGCCGGAAGCAGCCCGAAGGACACCGCGAACGCCAGCGGGGAGGCGACGGTGGCCTTGAGTCCGAGGTTGTACGCCCAGCCCGAGGCCACCGCGATCAGGTGCAGGCTGCCCGCCAGGACGCCGGTGAGCAGGGACAGCACGACGCAGGCCCCCAGGGCCACCGCGGCCGACCGTGCCACCAGCTGCGGGCTCAGCTGGCCGGCCGCCAGCGGCTTGTCCACGCGGCCCGCCCGGCGGTCCCGGTCACGGTCCAGCCAGTCGTTGCCCCAGCCGATCGACAGCTGCCCCGCCAGCACCGCAGCGCTCACCAGGGCGCCGCCGACCAGGTCACGCCCGATAGCGGCGCAGAGCAGCGCCGCCACCGTCGTCACAGCCACGCTGGGAGCCGGGTGGGTGGACAGCGCCAGCCGCACACCGGTGCGCAGGACGCTCACCTTCGGGAGCCTGCCGGTGACAACGGGGCGCGGTCAATCCGGCTCGGGATGGCTTCCCGCATGCATGCCGGCGGGCTCCTGTCAATACCTGATCGCTGCCGCAATTATGCCTCTGACCTGCGGGTATGCCGCCAGCTGGCAGCGCCGGTCGGGCGTGTCGCGTGATAACATCAAACGCAGCGAAAGGGGCCAAATCCACATGGTTTTCACCGTCGGCGAGACCGTTGTCTACCCACATCACGGCGCCGCACTCATCGAGGCAATAACGACTCGCGAGATCAAGGGGGAGAAGCGCCAGTACCTCGTCCTGAAGGTCGCCCAGGGTGACCTGACCATCGAGGTGCCCTCGGACAACGCCGAGATCGTCGGGGTGCGGGACGTGGTGGGCCAGGAGGGCCTGAACAAGGTTTTCGAGGTGCTGCGCGCACCGCACACCGAGGAGCCGACGAACTGGTCGCGGCGCTACAAGGCCAACCTGGAGAAGCTGGCCTCCGGCGACGTGAACAAGGTGGCCGAGGTCGTGCGCGACCTGTGGCGGCGCGACCGGGAGCGCGGGCTGTCCGCCGGGGAGAAGCGGATGTTGTCCAAGGCGCGCCAGATCCTGACCAGCGAGGTCGCGCTGGCCGAGGGCACGAACGAGGACAAGGCCGAAATCCTGCTCGACGAGGTCCTCGCCTCCTGACCGGCCGGCGGTGAGCACTGCCGCGATCATCCCGGCGGCCGGCTCCGGCGAACGCCTCGGCGGTGCGGTCCCCAAGGCGTTCCTGTGTCTCGGGGACCGGAGCCTGCTCGAGCGGAGCGCGGCGATGGTGGGCGACCTCGTGGACCTGCTCGTGGTCGCCGTCGCTGCTGAGCTGACCGAGACCGCCGCGAGCCAGCTGAACGGCGTCGCCGCACGCTGCGTCGTCGTCGTGGGAGGTGCGCGTCGGCAGGACTCCGTCGCGGCCGGGCTCGCCGCGCTCCCCGCAGACATCGACATCGTCCTGGTACACGACGCCGCCCGGCCCCTGATGCCGGTCGCCGTCGGGCGGGCGGTCCTGGCCGCGGTGCAGGCCGGCGCTGCGGCGGTCGTCCCGGTGCTCCCGGTCACCGACACCCTCAAGTCCGTGGACACCGACGGCCGGGTGGTCTCCACTATCGTCCGGTCCGGTCTGGTCGCCGTCCAGACCCCGCAGGGCTTTCAGCGCCGGGTGCTGGACCTGGCCCACCGGGCCGACACCGGGGACGTCACCGACGACGCCGCCATGGTTGAGGCACTCGGGTTCGAGGTGCGCACCGTGCCGGGGGACCTCGCCGGCTTCAAGATCACCACGCCGTACGACGTCGTGCTGGCCGAGGCCGTGCTCGCCCCGCGATGAGGATCGGCCTCGGCACCGACGTACACCCGTTCCAGTCGGGCCGGGATTGCTGGCTGCTCGGCCTCAATTGGCCGGACGAACCTGGATGTTCCGGGCATTCCGACGGCGATGCCGCCGCGCACGCGCTCTGCGACGCCCTGCTCTGCGCCGCGGGTGTCGGCGACCTCGGCACCGTGTTCGGCACCGCGCAGCCCCGCTGGGCCGGTGCGTCCGGGGCCGAGCTGCTCGCCGAATCGGTACGGCAGGTGCGCGCCGCCGGCTGGTCGGTGGGCAACGCTACCGTGCAGGTGATCGGTAACAGCCCCCGGATCGGGCCCCGCCGGCGAGAGGCCGAGCAGCTGCTGTCCGGCCTGCTTGGCGGCCCGGTCGGAGTCAGCGCCACCACGACCGACGGGCTGGGCCTGACCGGGCGGGGCGAGGGTCTGGCCGCGATCGCCGTCGCCCTTCTGCTGCCTGCGCCGGCGGCGGGTGGGCAGCCCGGCCTCGACTAGCATCGGCCGGTGACCTTGCGGCTGTACGACACCGGCAGCAGGTCGATACGGGAGTTCGTCCCGCAGGAACCCGGCACGGCCTCGATCTACCTGTGCGGGGTGACCGTGCAGGGACCGCCGCACATCGGGCACGCCCGCAGTGCCATCAACTTCGACATCCTCCGCCGCTGGCTCGAACGCAGCGGCTACGCGGTGCGCTATGTCCGCAACGTGACCGACATCGACGACAAGATCCTGGCCAAGTCCGCCGCCGCCGGTGTGCAGTGGTGGGCCTGGGCTGCGGAGAACGAGCGCGGACTGCTCCACGCCTACGAGGTGCTGGGCTGCCTGCCGCCGACGTACGAGCCCCGGGCCACCGGTCACGTGCCGGAGATGATCCGGCTGATGCACCGGCTGATCGACTCCGGCCACGCCTACGCCGCGGGCGGGGACGTGTACTTCGACGTCGCGTCGTACCCCGCGTACGGCGAGCTGTCGGGGCAGCGTCCGGACCGGATGCAGCCCGCCGCGGACACCGACAGTGAGTCGGCCAAGCGTGATCCGCGCGACTTCGCGCTGTGGAAGGCCGCCCGGCCCGGCGAACCGTCCTGGGACACGCCGTGGGGGCCGGGGCGACCGGGCTGGCACCTGGAGTGCTCGGCGATGGCCGAGCGCTACCTGGGTCCGAGCTTCGACATCCACGGTGGCGGACTGGACCTGATCTTCCCGCACCACGAGAACGAGCAGGCCCAGTCCCGGGCGGTGGGCGACGGCTTCGCGTCGTACTGGCTGCACAACGCGTGGGTGACCACGGCCGGGACCAAGATGAGCAAGTCCCTCGGCAACTCGCTGCTGGTCAGCGAACTCGTCGGCACCGTGCGCCCGGTCGAACTGCGCTACTACCTCGCCGCGCCGCACTACCGCAGCACGATCGAGTACTCCCCGGACTCGCTGGCCGAGGCCGGGGTGGCCTACCGCCGGATCGAGGGCTTCCTCACCCGGGCCGCGGAGCGGGTCGGGGCCGACGCCGGGACGCCGACGATGTGCGCGGACTTCGCCGCGGCCATGGACGACGACCTCGGGGTGCCCGCCGCGCTGGCCTGCATCCAGGAGGTACTGCGGGCCGGCAATGCCGCCTACGACGGCGGTCGGGACACCGAACTCGCCGGGGCGTTCGGGTCGGTCCGCGCCATGCTCGGGGTGCTCGGTCTGGATCCGCTGCGGCAGCCCTGGGCCGGCGACGGCGGGGCGCAGTTGAGGCCGGTCGTGGACGCCCTCGTCCGGGTCGCGTTGGAGCAGCGGGCCGCGGCCCGGGAACGGCGTGACTTCACCGCGGCCGACGCGATCCGGGATCGGCTGAGCGAGGCCGGCGTCGCGGTCGAGGACACCGCGCAGGGCCCCCGGTGGACGCTGTCCGGGATGCCCCGATGAACCGCTGGGGAGGGGGGAGGTCGCAATGACCGCGGGACGGCCAGGTCGGCGCAAGCCGGGCGGCAAGAAGGGTGCCACCGTGGGCTCCGGCGGCCAGCGTCGCAAGCAGCTCGAGGGGCGGGGACCCACCCCGCCGGCGGAGGCGCGCAAGCATCATCCGGCGGCCCGTCGCGCGGCAGCCGAGGCGAAGCGGACCGACCAGCGGCCGCGGGCGCAGCGCAAACCCGACGACGCCCCGGAGCTGCTGGTCGGGCGCAACCCGGTGGTCGAGTCGCTGCGTTCCGGGGTCCCGGCCACCGGGCTGTACGTCGCCTCGGGCACCGGTACCGACGAGCGGATCACCGAGTCCCTGCAGCGGGCCGGCGACCGCGGGATCTCCATCCTGGAGGTCAGCAAGGCCGAGCTGGACCGGATGACCGGCGGGCTGCTGCACCAGGGGCTGGCCCTGCAGGTCCCGCCGTACGAGTACGCCCATCCCGACGACGTGCTCACGGCCGCGATCGGTAGCGGCCGGACTGCACTGCTGGTGGCCCTGGACGGCGTGATGGATCCCCGCAACCTCGGAGCGGTGGTACGGACCGCGGCCGCGTTCGGAGCGCACGGGGTAGTGATCCCGCAGCGGCGGGCGGCCGGGATGACGGCCAGCGCCTGGCGGGCCAGCGCCGGTACGGCGGCCCGGATCCCGGTGGCCCGCGCCACCAACCTGACCCGTGCCCTGGTCGGGTACCGCAAAGCGGGGCTGCTCGCGGTCGGCCTCGCCGCGGACGGCGCGATGAGCCTCTACGACCTGCCGGCGGCCAGCGAGCCCCTGGTCCTGGTGGCCGGCTCGGAGGGTAAGGGGATGTCGCGGCTGGTCGCCGAGGCCTGCGATCTGACCGTGTCGATCCCGATCCAGCAGGCCGCGGAATCACTGAACGCCAGTGTGGCGGTGGCCGTGGCGCTGGCGGAGGTCACCCGGCGTCGCGCAGGCTGACGCCGCAGCGGCTCTGCGCCAGTTGTCAGGGTCCGCGTTGCCCCTGGGCCTCTCAACCCAGGAACTGCGCGACTGTGTAGATCACCAGCCCGGCCAGGCCGCCGACCACCGTCCCGTTGATCCGGATGAACTGCAGGTCGCGGCCCACCTGGAGTTCGATCCGGTCGCTGGTCTCCACCGCGTCCCACTTCGCCACGGTGCCGGAGACCAGATCGGCGATGTCCGCGCTGTACTGGTCCACGACGTACGTCGCGGCGCCCTCGACCCACCGGTCCAGCTTGGCCTGCAACTCGGGGTCGTCGCACAGGGTCTTGCCGAAGTGCAGGATCGAGGACTGCAGGCGTTGGCGCAGTTCGGAGTCCGGGTCGTTGGCCAGCTCGAGCAGGCTGGCTTTGAGCCCGCCCCAGAGCGACGCGGTCCACTCCCGGACGCTGGGGTGGTCCAGGATCTCCAGCTTGACGACCTCCAGCCGCTCGGCAGTTGCCGGGTCGGTCCGCAGCGCGTCGACGTAGGCCCGGACCCGGGCGTCCAGCGCGGAGCGCAGCTCGTGCTCCGGTGCGGCAGCCACCTCGGCGAGGAAGCGCTGCAGCCCGCTGAAGGCCCGGGCGAACACCCGGTCGTCGACCCACACCGGCACCCAGTCCGGTGACTCCTGGCCGAGCTTGACCCGCAGCACCGCCTTGTTCTCCTCCAGGAACCGACCCAGGCTGCGCAGCCCCGACGTGAGCACGTCCTGGTGGTGGCCGCCCTCCACGGCGATCTCCAGCACTTTGGCCAGCAGCGGCGCAGCCGGCGTCGAACGGATCCGGGAGGACACCAGCTGGTCGACGAAGGACTGCACGTCCTCGTCGCGCAACACCTCGGTGAGCCCGGTCAGCGCCGCGCCCACGTTGTCGCCGAGCCGGCGGGCGTTGTCCGGCTCGACCAGCCACTCCCCGAGCCGGCGCGCCACGCCGATGCTGCGCAACTTGTCCGCCAGCACCGTGCGGGTTAGGAAGTTGCGTTGCACGAAGGAGCCCAGCGACTCCCCGATCTGGTCCTTGCGGCGCGGGATGATCGCGGTGTGCGGGATCGGGATCCCCAGCGGATGCCGGAACAGCGCCGTCACGGCGAACCAGTCCGCCAACGCGCCGATCATGGACGCCTCGGCGGTAGCCCGGACGTAGCCCACCCACGGCCCGGCTCCGGAGCCGATCAGCACGCAGACCACGAACACGGCGGCGGCCACGAGGAACAGCCCGGTGGCGATCAGCTTCATCCGCGACAGGGCCGCCTGCCGGGCCACGTCGGACTCGTCGACCAGCACCCCTGCGTCGGCGGGGCGGTCCACGCGATGCGCCACGGCGCCACTGTAGGCGGCAGGGCCGCCGGTCCAGGCTCAGCTGGATACGCTGCCTGGGACACCCGCCTCCGGGGCGCAGTGGTAGCGCAGCCGCCTTGTAAGCGGCAGGTCGTCCGTTCGATCCGGACCGGAGGCTCATCTGACCAGTCGTGGCAGTGCCGGCGTTGCGAGCCGGTGGGTGGTCC
>JBBPYA010000259.1:0-21157 GCA_038200385.1 Mycobacteriales bacterium | reverse complement strand
TGACCGGAACCGGATCGCTGCTGACCACGGCGTACGCCGCGGCGGTGTACCTGCCCGGCGACGCCCTCAAGGCCGTCGTGGCCACCGTGGTCGCCGCGGGTGTGCACCGGGCCTACCCGCGGGGACGGGACCGCACCGGCCGTGCGGTCGGCTGAGCCGACACTGACCGCATGACCGCGGCCGAGTGGACACCGGCCTCGGCGGCGGAGCCGATCGGGGTCGCTGCGGCCCTCGCCAGGCACGCCCGGCGCCACCCGGACCGCACCGCCGTCACCGCCGGGGCGCGCCGCTGGACCTTTGCGGAGTTGGACGAGGTGGTGTCCCGGTCCGCCGCGACGATGCGCGACGCCGGCGTCGGACCCGGCGACCGGGTCGCGGTGGCGCTGGGCGACCCGGCGGACCAGCTGCGGTGGGCGCTGGCCGCCGACCGGCTGGACGGCTGCCCGGCCGTGCTGGACCCCCGGTGGCCCGCGGCCCGCTCGCGGGCCGCGCTGGACTCGCTGCGCGCGGCGGCCGTGGTGAACGCCACCGGGGTGGTCGCCCGGCCGGGTGCCGCCGGCTCCGGCGGGGCCGGCTGGATCGCGTACACCTCGGGCAGCTCGGGTACGCCGCGGGCCGTCGCGCGCACCCGCCGGTCCTGGACGGCCAGCTTCGCGGCGTTCACCGAGCTCACCGGCCTGGGTCGGCAGGACCGGGTACTCGTCCCCGGGGGCCTGAGCTCGTCGATGTGCGCGTTCGCGGCGCTGCACGCGCTGCACCGCGGTGCCGCGCTCGACCTGCTGTCCGGCTGGGACCCCGTCCTGGTGCCCGCAGCCTGCACGGTGGCGCACCTGGTCCCGACCATGCTGCGCGATCTGGTGATCGCGCGGTCGCCGCTGCGGGCCCGACTGCTCATCAGCGCCGGCGCCGCCCTCGACCCGGAGCTGGAGCGGGCGGCGCGCGCGGTGTGGCCCGGCACGCGAGTCCTGGAGTACTACGGGTCCAGCGAGCAGAGCTTCGTCAGCGTCCGGACCGGTCCCCCTGGCTCGGTCGGCACGGCCTTCCCCGGCGTACAGATCCAGATCCGGGCCACGGACCGGTCAGTGCTGCCGCCGGGACGGCCGGGGCTGATCTGGACGCGGAGCCCGTTCTCGGCGCAGGGCTACCTCGACGACGCCGGCGGCCGGTTCCGCCGCTGCGGTGACTGGGTCAGCGTCGGCGACCGGGGAACCCTGGACAGCACCGGGACGCTGCGGCTGCTGGGTCGTGACACCGTGGTGACCGGAGGGACGACCGTGGACCCGGCGGCGGTGGAGGGTGAGCTGCGGACGGTGGCGGGGGTGCAGGAGGCGGTGGTGTTCGGGCTGCCGCACCCCCGGCTCGGTGAGGTGGTCGTGGCGGTCCTGACCGGGCAGCTCCCGCCGCTGCGGGTGCTGCGCGCCCACGCGCGCGACCGGCTGGCTCCCGCTGAGCGGCCCCGCCGGTGGTTCGCGCTCCCGACGATGCCGGTGACGACGGGGGGTAAGCCGGCCCGGGCGGAGCTGCTCGCGGCGGCCCGCGAGGGACGGCTGCGCCCCGTGCGCTGACCCCGCCGACGCCCCACCACGACGCGACCGTGCCGGCCCTACCGCGTGGTCTCTATATCGTGACGAGCCCATGGATGACTACAGCCCGGTCGTGGTCGCCGCCCGGCGTACGCCGTTCGGCACCGCGGGGCAGGCCCTGCGCGACGTGCCGGTCGAGCAGCTCGCCGCTCCCGTGCTGCGCGCGGTGCTGGCCGACGCCGGAGCCCGGGCCGACGAGGTCAACGAGGTAGTGCTGGGCAACGTGATGGGCCCGGGCGGCAACCCGGCGCGGGTCGCAGCGCTGGCCGCCGGCTTCGGTCCGGCCGTCACCGGGCTCACCATCGACCGGCAGTGCGGCAGCGGCCTGGAGGCGGTCACGTTGGCCGCCACCCTGGTCCGGGCCGGGCGGGCCGGGCTGGTCCTGGCGGGCGGCGCGGAGAGCGCGAGCACGGCGCCGGCCCGCATCCACCGCGGTCGCGACGGCGCCCCCGCCCGCGAGTACGCCCGCGCGCCGTTCGCCCCCCGCGGGCACGACGACCCGGAGATGGGCGAGGCCGCGGACCGGCTGGCCCGCGCCGCCGGGGTGACCCGGGAGCGTCAGGACCGATACGCCGCGGCGAGTCACGCTCGCGCCGTCGCGGCCGCCGCTGCGGGCCGGTTCGCCGCGGAGCTGGTGCCGGTCGCCGGCCTGGACCGCGACCAGCGACCGCGCCCAGGCCGCACGCCCGAGCGGCTCGGCCGGCTCCCGGCGGCGTTCACGGTGGGCGGGACGGCGACGGCCGGCAACTCCTGCGGGATCAGCGACGGCGCCGCCGCGGTGGCCGTCGTCCCGGAGCGGCTGCGGGCCGGCCGGCCGGGACTGCGCATCCTGGACTGGGAGTGCTCCGGGGTGGCGGCCGGCGAGCCCGGTTTCGGCCCGGTTCCGGCGGTGCGCCGGCTGCTGGAGCGGACCGGGGTCGGCGTCGGCGACCTCGGGGTGGTGGAGTTCACCGAGGCCTTCGCCGGGCAGGTCCTCGCGTGCCTGGACGCGCTGGACCTGGATCCGGACCGGGTCTGCCCCGACGGCGGCGCCATCGCCCTCGGACATCCCTGGGGCGCCAGCGGCGCCGCCCTGATCGTCCGGCTGTTCACCGCGCAGGTCCGCGCGGGCGGCCCGCGGTGGGGGCTGGCCACCTGCGGGATCGGCGGCGGGATGGGGCTGGCCGTGCTCCTGGAACGGGTCGGGGCGTGACGGGCGCGGGTCGGAGCCGATGATCGAGGTCGAGGGGGTCTCGCACCGCCTCGGTGAGCACCTCGCGCTGGCCGGGGTCACCGTCGCATTCACCGAGCACCGGGTCGGCGTCATCGGCGCCAACGGGTCGGGCAAGTCCACGTTCGCCCGGCTGCTCAACGGGCTGGTCGTCCCGGACACCGGGCGGGTGCTGGTCGACGGGTTGTCCACGTCGAAGGACGGCCGCGAGATCCGCCGCAAGGTCGGCTTCGTGTTCACCGATCCCGACGCCCAGATCGTGCTGCCTACCGTCGGGGAGGACGTGTCGTTCGGGTTGCGCCGCGCGGGACTGCCCAGGACCGAGGTGGCCGAGCGGGTCCGCGACGTCCTGGCCCGGCACGGTCTGGGCGGGTTCGAGGACCGCCCGGCGCACCTGCTCTCCGGTGGTGAGAAGCAGCTGCTCGCCCTGTGCGCGGTCCTCGTGACCGAGCCGGCGACGCTGGTGTGCGACGAACCGACCACGCTGCTCGACCTGCGCAACGCCCGGCGGATCGCGGCCACCCTGGCCGCCCTCCCGCAGCGGCTGGTGCTGGTCACCCACGACCTGGACAGGCTCGCCGACTTCGACCGGGTACTGGTCTTCGACGGGGGGCGGCTGGTCGCCGACGACCGGCCGGCACCCGCGGTCGCGGCCTACCTGGACCTGCTGCGGTGAGCGGCCGGTGGCGGCGGTGAACCCGGTCGGGCTCTACCAGCCGGGTCACTCCGTGATACACCGGCTACCGGCCGGGGTGAAGCTGGCCGGACTGGCCGCGGCGGTGGCCGGTCTGCTGCTGCTCGACGATCTCCGGGCGCTCGCGGCGGTCGGCGGCGCGGTCCTGGTGCTGTACGCCGTGGCCCGGGTGCCGGCCCGGGTCGCGGCCGCCCAGTTGCGCCCCCTGGTGTGGTTCGCGCTGCTCCTGCTCGGCGTCCAGGTGCTGCTGACCGACTGGCCGCACGCCCTCGCCGTCGTCTCGCGGCTGCTGCTCGCGGTGGCGCTGGCCGCCCTGGTCACCCTCACCACCCGGGTCAGCGCGATGCTGGACGCCTTACTGGTCCTGCTGCGGCCGCTGGCCCGCCTCGGGGTACGGGTCGACCGGGTGGGACTGGTGCTGGCCCTGACCATCCGCGGGGTGCCGGTGATCGCCGGCATCCTCGGCACCGTGCGGGAGGCGCACCAGGCTCGCGGGGTGAGCGGGCGACCGTGGCAGCTGTTGGTGCCGGTCCTGGTCCGGGTGCTGCGCCACGCCGACGCGCTCGGCGAGGCGCTGGTCGCCCGCGGCGCCGACGACGACTGAGCCGGCCTCAGGCCGACTCGCGCAACCGCTGGCTGATTACCCCGGTGATGCCGTCCCCGCGCATGCTGACGCCGTACAGGGCGTCGGCGATCTCCATCGTGCGCTTCTGGTGGGTGATGACGATCAGCTGGCTGGCCGCGCGCAGCTCGTCGACGAGCACGAGCAGCCGGCCGAGGTTGATGTCGTCCAACGCGGCCTCGACCTCGTCGAGGACGTAGAACGGCGAGGGCCGGGCCCGGAAGATCGCCACCAGCAGGGCCACCGCGGTCAGCGACCGCTCCCCGCCGGACAGCAGCGACAGCCGCTTGACCTTCTTGCCCGGCGGGCGGGCCTCGACCTCCACACCGGTGGTCAGCAGGTCATCGGGTTCGGTGAGCAGCAGCCGGCCGTGCCCGCCAGGGAACAGCGTCGCGAAGACCGTCTCGAACTCGCGCGCGGTGTCGGCGAAGGCCGCCGCGAACACGTCGTGGATCCGCTCGTCGACCTCACGCACCACGCTGAGCAGGTCGCGGCGGGTCGCCTTGAGATCCTCGACCTGGGTGGCGAGGAAGGCGTGCCGCTCCTCCAGCGCCGCGAACTCCTCCAGCGCCAACGGATTGACCTTGCCCAGGACGGCGAGGTCGCGGTCGGCCCGGGCGGCCCGGCGTTCCTGTGCCGCCCGGTCGTAGGCGGTCGGCGGCGGCGCGGCCCCGTCGGCTGCGTCCTCGGCCGGTGCCGCGGCGGGGACCGGGACCTCTGGGCCGTACTCCGCAACGAGGGTGTCGACGTCGACGCCGTACTCCTCGGTGGTGCGGGCCTGCAAGGACTCGATCCGCAGCCGCTGCTCGGCCCGGGCCACCTCGTCGCGGTGTACGACGTCGGTGAGCCGCTCCAGCTCGCCGGCCAGTTCCCGCAGCCGGGCCCGCTGCGCCAGCAGGTCCGCGTCGCGCCCCACCCGCTCCGCAGCGATCCGGTCGCGGTCGTCGCCGGCCTGCTGCACCGACTCGGCGATCCGAAGCAACGCCGACTGGGCGGTGCCGGCCACCCCCTCGGCGATCTCCGCCCCCCTGGCCCGCGCCACCCGCCGCGCCTCGTCGCGCTGGCGGGCCGCCCGCTCCTGGTCCGCCGCGCGGCGCAGGGACTCCGCCCGGCCCTGCAGGGATCGGCCACGTTCCTCCGCGGTGCCTACCGCCAACCGCAACTCCACCTCACGCTGCCGGGCCGTGGCCACCGCCGACTGCACGCGGTCACGCTCCAGCGGTGACGGCTCGGCGTCGGACGGGGTGTCCCGGGCCGCGTGCAGCCGGCCCTCCAGGTCGGACAGTCCGGCCAGGTCGCGGTCCCTGGCCTGCTCGGCGTCCGCGCGGGCCCGGTCCAGCCGGTCGGCCTCGGCGCGCGCGGAGCGGGCCGCCCCGCCGACCTGCCCGAGCCGCTCGGCCACCGCGGAGAGCTTCGCGTCGGACTCGTGCAGCGCGGCCAGCGCGCGTTCCACGTCCGCCGAGCGCTGCGCGGCGAAGCCCCGGGCGGCGGCGAGTTCGGCGGCCAGCCGCTCGCAGTCCTGGTCGGCCTGGTCCAGGTTGCGCTGCGCCTCCTCGGTCGCGGCCCTGATCTCGATCGCGCTGGGCGCGGTCGCCGACCCGCCCACTGCCCAGTCGGTACCGATCAGGTCCCCATCGACGGTGACCGCCCGGATATCGGGCCGGGCCCGCACGAGCGCGCCGGCCTCCCCGAGGTCGGCCACCACCGCGACCAGCCGCAGCGTCCGGTCCAGCGCGGGCTGCAGCGCGGCCGGGGCCCGGACCAGATCCACGGCCCACCGCGCGCCGGGTGGCAGTTCCGGCCGATCGGCGACGGGGGTAGCCGGATCGGACCCGGCGACGACGAGTCCGGCCCGGCCGCCATCGTCGTCCTTGAGCCACTCGATAGCCCGCGCCGCGTCGGCCGGACCCGCGACGGCGACGGCGTCGGCCATCGCGCCGAGGGCCGCGACCAGGGCGGCCTCCCGACCGGGTTCGACGTGCAGCAGGGCGGCCATCGACCCGAGCAGTCCGGGCAGCCGGTCGGCGGCCGCCAGCAGCGCGCCCGCGCCGTCCTTGCGGCGCAGTCCGAGCGACAGCGCGTCCGTGCGGGCCTGCCATGAGGCGCGGTCGCGGGCCGCGACGTGCTCGGCCTCGGACAGCTCGGTGACCCGGTTCGCCGCCGCCTCGTAGGCCGCCACGGCCGCCTCGTGCCGCTGGTCCAGGCCCAGCTCGGAGGTGTCCAGCGCCCCGACCTCGTCCTGCCGGACCGCGAACTCCTCGGCCGCGTCCGCCGCCCTCGTCCGGGCATCGCTGAGCGCAGCCGCCAGTCGGGCGATCTCGGCGTCGGCCGCCCCGGCCCGGGAACGCAGCGCGTTGACCTGGCCGGTCAGCGTGGCCAACCCCTCCCGGTGGTCGGCGACCGCGCGGACCGCGGCCACGAGTTCGGTCTCGGCCTCGGTCAGCCGGCGTTCCAGCTGCTCGCGCTGCTCGACCTGGCGGTTCAGGCGGTCGCGGTCGCGGGCCAGCGCCGCGTCCAGGTCCCCCTGTGCCACCTCGGCCTGCTTGGCCTGCTCGTCCAGCTCGGCCGGGTCCCGGCCGGTGCGGGCCTCCCCCGCCGTCGCGGCCAGGTAGCGGGCACGCTGCGCGGCCAGCTGGGCGGTGCCGCGCAGCCGCTCCTGCAGGGCGGACAGCTGGTACCAGGTGTCCTGCGCCGCGGCCAGGGCCGGCGCGTCGGCGGCCAGGGCCCGCTCCAGCTCGGCCTCCCCGGCCAGTCCCTCGGCGTGCTCCCGCTCGGTGCGCCGGCGACGGTCGCGGACCGCGCTCTCGTCGGCGATCTCCCGGCGCATCTCCTCCCGCAGCGTCAGGAAGTCGTCGGCGAGCAGGCGCAGCCGCGCGTCACGCAGGTCCGCCTGGATCGTGGCAGCCCGCAGGGCGATCTCGGCCTGCCGTCCCAACGGCTTGAGCTGGCGGCGCAGCTCCACGGTGAGGTCGCCCAGCCGGGTCAGGTTGGCCTGCATCGCCTCGAGCTTGCGCAGCGCCTTTTCCTTGCGCTTGCGGTGCTTGAGTACGCCGGCTGCCTCCTCGATGAACCCACGCCGGTCCTCCGGTCGGGCGCTGAGCACCGCGTCGAGCTGCCCCTGCCCGACGATGACGTGCAGCTCACGGCCGATGCCGGAGTCGCTGAGCAGCTCCTGGATGTCCAGCAGTCGGCAGGACGAGCCGTTGATCTCGTAGTCGCTGTCCCCCGAGCGGTACATCCGGCGGGTGATCGACACCTCGGCGTACTCGATGGGCAGCGCGCCGTCGGTGTTGTCGATGGTGAGGGTGACCTCGGCGCGGCCCAGCGGAGCCCGCCCCGCCGTGCCGGCGAAGATGACGTCCTCCATCTTGCCGCCGCGCAGCGACTTCGCGCCCTGCTCACCGAGCACCCAGGCGATCGCGTCGACGACGTTGGACTTTCCCGAACCGTTGGGTCCGACGACGCACGTGATGCCGGGCTCGAAGCGCAGCGTGGTCGTCGAGGCGAAGGACTTGAAGCCGCGCAGGGTCAGGCTCTTCAAGTGCACGGCTGACCGTAACGCCTCACCCCTGGCCGAGCCGGGTAGGCACGCCAGGGTTCGGGATCAGACCGCGACGGCCTCGGCGTACCGGACCGGTGGTCCGTCCGGGACGGTCAGGTCCAGCTCCGCGGCGGCCTGTTCGGCCCGCATCTCGTCCAGTTCGGACTGCAGGATCCGCACCCGGGCCCGCAGGATTGACAGTTCCTCGAGCAAGCGACGGTCGGGGATGCTCCCGATGTGCCCGAGCAGCGCCTTGGCCATTGTGATAGCTCCACAGCTGGGATTCATGCGGCCGCCACCGCACGATGCAGGCAGCGACGTGTTTCTGTTGTGTTACGAGAATCCCACCGGTACGCCGTGGCGGTCAAACCGCGCCGGGTCAGCGCTCGGCGAAGCCGTCGAACCCGCCGCGGGCGGTACCCCAGCGCTCGACCACGCGGGTGACGCGCCCGGGCGTACGGCTTCCGCGCAGCGCCGCCAGGAGCCGGTCGCAGCCCTCCCGGCCGCCCTCGGCGACCACCTCCACCCGGCCGTCGTCGAGGTTCGCCGCGGTGCCGACCAGCCCGAACTCCAGAGCGCGGGACCGGGTCCACCAGCGGAACCCGACGCCCTGCACCCGCCCGTGCACCCACGCGGTCAGGCGCACCGGGTCCCCGTCGGACGACTGCCAGGGCTGTCCCCTTCCGGGCATCGCGATCTCCTCGCCTCGGCGGACCGTCCGCGGTCCGGGTCAGTAGTGGGCCCGCCGCGGTCGCGGTTGGCAGCGCGGGCAGCTGAAGCTGGAGCGGTTCATGAACTCCTCGCGCCGGATCGGCGTACCGCAGCGTGGACAGGCCCGGTCCTGCCGGCCGTAGACGGCCAGGGACCGGTCGAAGTAGCCGCTCTCCCCGTTGACGTTGACGTACAGCGCGTCGAAGGACGTGCCGCCCTGCTCCAGGGCGGCGCTCAGCACGGCGCGCACGGCCACCAGCAACCGGCCGATCTCCGGCCGGTTCAGCGTCTCGGTGGGGCGGGCCCAGTGCAGCCGCGCCGCCCACAGCGACTCGTCGGCGTAGATGTTGCCGATCCCGCTGACCAGGGTCTGGTCCAGCAGGGCCCGCTTCACTCCGGTCCGCCGCCGCCGGATCGCGGCTGCGAATCCGGCGTCGTCGAAGGCCGGGTCCAGCGGATCCCGGGCGATGTGGCGCACCGAGACCGGGACCGCCTCTTCGGGAAGGAGGTCCTCGACGTCGAGCCCGCCGAAGGTCCGCTGGTCGACGAAGCGCAGCTCCGGGCCGCCGTCGGTGAACTGCAGCCTGGCGCGCAGGTGCGGGCCGGCCGGCGCGGTCCGCGGCAGCACCAGCAGTTGCCCGCTCATGCCGAGGTGGGCCAGCATCGCCGCGTCGGCGCCGTCCAGCGGGAGCCACAGGTACTTGCCGCGCCGGCAGGCGGCGGTGAACGTCCGGGCGGCCAGCCGCTCGACGAAGTGCCCGGGTCCGGCCAGGTGCCGGCGCGTCGCCCGCGGGTGGTAGACCTCCGCGACGGCGACGGTGCGGCCGACCACGTGCCGCTCCAGACCGCGCCGGACCACCTCCACCTCGGGCAGCTCCGGCATCGGCCCGGCTCAGGCGAGATCGGCGGACAGCAGCTGCCAGGCGGCCTGCGCGGCCTGCTGCTCGGCCTGCTTCTTGGTGGTCCCGCTGCCCTCGCCGCTGGCGCGGCCGTCAATGAGCACCGTCGCGGCGAACGTCTTGGCGTGGTCGGGTCCGGACTCGGACACGACGTACACCGGGACCGACAGACCCAGGCCGGCTGCCAACTCCTGCAGGCTGGTCTTCCAGTCCAGGCCGGCGCCCTGCTGGGCGGCCTGCTCGAGCAGCGGGTCGAACAGGCGGTGCACCAAACCCGCGGCGGCGTCCGGCCCGCCGTCGACGTAGACCGCGCCGAGGACCGCCTCCAGGGCGTCGGCCAGGATCGAGTCCTTGTCCCGGCCGCCGGTAAACAGCTCACCGCGGCCCAGCAGCAGGTGCGCGCCGAGCCCGCCGGGACCCAGCGCGCGGGCGACGGCGGCCAGCGCCCGCATGTTGACCACCGACGCGCGCAACTTGGCCAGCTGCCCCTCGGGCAGGTCCGGATGGGTGTGGAAGAGGGTGTCGGTGACGACCATGCCGAGCACCGAGTCGCCGAGGAACTCCAGCCGCTCGTTCGTGGGCAACCCACCGTTCTCGTAGGCGTACGAGCGGTGCGTCAGCGAGAGTGTCAACAGCTCGGCGTTGATGTCGACCCCGAGCGCGTCGGCCAGGTCCTCGACCGGCTGCGCAACCGTGGCCGCCAGGTGCCGCTTCGGCGGTTCTGCGCCGCTGGACCGAGGGTCCTCGCTCGCCGACGCCAACTACGCTCCCGCGCTGCCCTGCACTAGACCGCGAGAACCTGCCTGCCGTCGTACTGCCCGCAGTTGGTGCAGGCGAGATGCGGCGGCTTGGGCTGACGGCAGGCACGGTTGCTGCACGGGGCAAGAGTCGGCGCGGTGGCCTTCCACTGCGAGCGGCGCGAGTGGGTGTTACTGCGCGATTTCCTCCGCTTGGGGACGGCCACGGTACAAGCTCCTGACGATGATTTGGGCGGCTGGCACTCCGGACAGCCTACCCGGCCTGCTCCGGCGGCTCCGCCCGGTCGCCGAAGCGCTCGGCGAGGGCGGCCCAGCGCGGATCCGGAGAGTGGTGATCGTGGTCGACGGGCAGCTCGTCCAGCCGCCCTCCGCAGGTCGGGCAGAGGCCGGCGCAGTCCGGCCGGCACAGCGGGGTGAGCGGCAGCGCGAGCACGACGGCGTCGCGCAGCACTGGCTCCAGGTCGAGCAGGTCCTGCTCGAGCCGGCTCACCTCGTCCGCGTCGGTCGTCTCGTCGGTGGTGCTGTCGGGGTAGACGAACAGCTCCTGGATGTCGACCTCGAGTTCGTCGATGAACGGGTCCAGGCAGCGCCCGCACTGGCCGGCCAACGGCGCCCGGACGGTCCCGGAGACCAGGACGCCCTCCATCACCGACTCCAGCCGCAGGTCGAGATCCAGCTCGGCGCCGACCGGGACGCCGATCAGTTCGAGGCCGAGCCCGCCGGGGGCCGGCGCGCTGCGGCGGACCGGTTGCATCGACCCGGCCCGACGACCCAGCGTCCTGGTGTCGACGACGAGGGGGCGGCGCGGATCCAGGCGTGCGGGAGTGTGCTTCTTGGCAGTCATCAGGAATCGGCCCGGCGGGTCGGGGATGCCCGGCGCGCCCCCAGGCTACCCGGCGTGCGGGCGGCCGGATGGGTCGCGCACGGGGCCGGCAGCACCGGGTCAGCCGTCCTGGTCGAACAGCTCCGTGCCGGCCCGCGGGGCGTCCCTCGCGGGTCGTGCGGCGTCGGCGGGGCCGCGCTCGCGCAGGTGTCCCCGTCCGGCCTCCACCGAGCGCAGCATTCGGGTCAGCGTGGCGGCGAACTCGGCCAGCCGGGTCTCGACGTACTCGTCGGTCTCGGCGCTGATCCGCTCCGCCCGCGCCCGCGCGGCGGCCACCCGCTCCTCGGCCTCGGCCGTCGCGCCGGTCAGCAGCTGGTCGGCCCGGGACGCTGCCGACTGGTGCACCCCGACCTCGGACACCAGCCGGTCGTGCTCGCCGCGGGCCGCCGTCACCGCCCGCTCGTAGTCCGCGCGACCCCGCTGGGACAGCGCGCTGGACTCGGTCCGGGCCGCTGCGAGCTGGCTCTCGGCCTGCCCGCGGGCCAGCGCCAGTCCCTGCTCGGCCTCGTCCTGCGCCGCGGCCAGGGTCCTGGACGCCTCCGCACGGGCCTGCTCGACCATCCGGCGCGCCTCGTCCTCGGCGCTGACGAGCAGGTCGGAGCGCTGCTCGAGGATCGAATGCGCCTGCTCCATCTCGGCCGGCAGTGCGTCACGCAGGTCGTCGAGCAGGTCCAGCATGTGCCCGCGCGGGACCACGCACGACCCGCTGACGAGCACGCCGCGAGCGGTCTCCACCACGCTGACCAGCTCGTCGAGGTTCTCGAAGACCCGGTAGAAGCGACCCGCCTCGTTAGCCACCGTCGGCCTCCCGAGCGCCGCCCCGCAGGCCCATCCGGGCCAGCACCGCCCCGGGGACGAACCGGCTGACGTCCCCGCCGAAGCGGGCGACTTCCTTGACCAGGCTGGAGGACAGGTAGGAGTGCTCCGGGTCGGTCGGCAGGAACACCGTCTCGATCCCGGCCAGCTCGCGGTTCATCTGGGCCATCTGCAGCTCGTAGTCGAAGTCACCGGCGGCCCGCAGCCCCTTGAGAATGGTGTCGATGCCGTGCTGCCGGCAGTAGTCGACGAGCAGGCCGGAGAACGAGTCGACGACGAGGTTCGCGCTGTCCCCGGTGACGGCCGTGATCAACTCGATGCGCTCCTCGACGGTGAACATGCCCTGCTTCTTGTCGTTCACGAGCACCGCGACCACCAGTTCGTCGTAGAGCCGGCAGCCGCGGGCGATGACGTCCAGATGGCCGTTGGTCACCGGGTCGAAGGACCCGGGACAGACCGCACGCCTCACGGTCGGCGACCGTACCAAAGCGCACCGCTGCCATAGCGCCGGACGCGCAGGGCTTCGTAGGGCGCCGGCCATACCCAGACCGCGTCGCGGGCGGAGCGCTCCACGACCAGGATCGCGCCCGGCTCCAGATGGGGGGCCAGCGAGTCAAGTTGACCGCCGAGCACCTCGGCGGGCAGCTCGTACGGCGGGTCGGCAAGGACCAGCCGGTACGGCGCCGCGCCCACGTCGCCCCCGGTGAAGCACTGCACGCTCTCGCGGCGCACGTCGGCGCGCAGCCCCAGGGCAGCTGCGTTCGCCTTGATCGTGCGCGCCGCACCGGGGTCGGATTCGACGAAGACCGCGGCGGCGGCGCCCCGGGACAACGCCTCCAGCCCGAGCGCGCCGGACCCGGCGTACAGGTCCAGCACCCGCGCCCCGTCGAGGTCGACCAGTCCGGCCAGCGTGGAGAACATCGCCTCCCGCGCCCGGTCCGACGTGGGCCGGGTGCCGGCCCCGGCCGGCACCGCGATCCGTCGGCCGCCGGCCGACCCGGCGACGATGCGCACCAGCGGCACCGCAGCGTCAGGCCTTGTCCAGATAGGACGCCCGGTCGTCCCATCCGAGGGTGGCGAGTTCGGCGGCCAGGGCGGGGTGGGCACTCAGGTCCGGGTCCTGGCCGACCAGCTCGGTGGCCACCTGCCGGGCGGTCACGATGAGGTTCTCGTGCTCCAGCAGCGAGAGCAGTCGCAGCTGGGAGCTGCGGCCGGCCTGGGTGGCACCAAGGACGTCGCCCTCGCGGCGGGTCCGCAGATCCAGCCGCGCGACCTCGAACCCGTCGGTGGTCGCTGCGACCGCGAGCAGCCGGTCGCGGCTGGGCGAGCCGGCCGGTGCGTCGGTGACGAACAGGCACAACCCCGGGTCGCGGCCACGACCGATCCGCCCGCGCAGCTGGTGCAACTGGGACAGGCCGAACCGCTCGGCATCGAGCACCACCATCACGGTGGCGTTCGCGACGTCGACGCCGACCTCGACGACGGTGGTCGCGACGAGTACGTCGATCGCCCCGCCGGCGAACTCGCGCATCACCGCGTCCTTGTCCTCCGGCGGCAGCCGGCCGTGCAGGACGGCGACCCGCAGCCCCGCCAGCGCCCCCGCCTCGAGCTCGGCCGCCACGTCGAGGACCGCCAGCGGTGGGCGGCTGAGTGTCACCCCTTCGATGTCGGGAGGCTGCGCCGCCTCCTCCTCCGACGCCGATGCGTCGCCGATCCGGGGGCAGACGACGTAGGCCTGCCGGCCCTGCCCGACCTCCTCCCGGATCCGCTCCCACGCCCGGTCCAGCCACCCCGGCTTGTCCGCCGCGGGGATCACGGTCGAGGAGATCGGCGAGCGGCCGGCCGGCAGTTCCCGCAGCAGTGCGGTCTCCAGATCGCCGTACACGGTCATGGCGACCGTCCGCGGGATCGGGGTCGCGGTCATCACGAGGACGTGCGGCGGCCGGATCCCCTTGGCGCGCAAGGCATCACGCTGCTCGACACCGAAACGGTGCTGCTCGTCCACGACGACCAGGCCGAGGTCGGCGAAGTCCACCGCGTCCTGGATGAGCGCGTGCGTCCCGACCACGATCCCGGCCGACCCGTCCGCGGCGGCGGTCAGCGCCTCGCGGCGGGCGGCGGCGCCCTGGGATCCGGTGAGCAGGACCACCCGGGTGGCGGGCTCAGCGGCCCCGAGCTGGCCGGCGAGCGCGAGCGGCCCCAGCAGCTGACGCAGGGAACGGGCGTGCTGGGCGGCGAGCACCTCGGTGGGGGCCAGCAGGGCACCCTGACCCCCGGAGTCCACCACCTGCAGCATTGCGCGCAGCGCGACGACGGTCTTGCCGGACCCGACCTCGCCCTGCAGCAGGCGGTACATCGGATGCGACCGGCGCAGGTCGCCCGCCAGCATCGCGCCGACCTCGCGCTGTCCGTCGGTCAGGGTGAACGGCAGTGCCGCGTCGAAGGCCGCGAGGAGCCCGGCCGGCAGCCCGGGCCGGGGCAACCCCTCGGTGTCGCGGGCGGCGACCCGGCGCTGGGCCAGCACGACCTGCAACGTGAGCGCCTCGTCCCAGGTCAGCCGCTCCCGGGCGGCGGCCAGCTCGGCCCGTCCGCGGGGGCGGTGGATGTCGCGCAGCGCGTCGTACCGGCCGGTCAGCCCGTACTGGGCGCGGATCCGGTCCGGAATCGGGTCTGGCGCCTCGTCGAGGACGTCCAGGGCCGAGCGCACGCTGCGGCCCAGCGTCCAGGTTGTGACGTCGGCGGTGGCCGGGTAGATCGGGATGAACTCGCCGGCGAAGTTCTCGATCTCCTCGGCACCCGCGTCGGGGTCGAACAACCGGTACTGCGGGTTGTTCAGCTGTCGCCGGCCGTTGAACTCGCTCACCCGGCCGGCGAACAGCCCCGACACACCGACCCGTAGCTCGCGCTGCCGCCAGGCCTGGTTGAAGAACGTCAGCCGCAGGCTGCCGCGGCCGTCGGTCAGCGTGACCTCGAGCAGGTGCTTGGACTTCCAGCCCGGTCGCGCGCCGGCGTTGCCGAGGTGCCGCCCGTTCACCCGGCTGACCTCGGCCAGCACGGTGACGTCCTCGCCGAGGCGCAGCCCGGTCAGGTCGGTGAGCCGGCCCCGCTCGTCGTAGCGGCGGGGGTAGTACCGCAGCAGGTCGCCGACGGTGTGCAGGTCCAGGTCCGCGGCCAGCGCGGCGGCGGTCTTGCCGCCCAGCACGGACTTCAGCGCCGTCTGCAGCGTCACCGCGGCCGGCCCGTCCCGGGTGGTCGTCGGCACCGCTACTCGATCCCCAGCAGCAGGGGGTAGTGCGGCTGGCCGCCCTGGTACAGGACCGTCTCGACGACCGGATGGGCCCGCTTGAGGTGGGCGGTGAGCGCGTCGTCCAATCCGGCGGGAGCCTGGCTGCCGACGACCAGGGTGACCATCTCCCCACCGGAGAGCAGCAACCGGTCGACCAGGTCGCAACACAGCTGTGGCAGCGCCGGCCCGATCAGGACGACGTCACCCTCGGCCAGACCGAGCACGTCCCCGGCCCGGCAGCGCCCGGCCGAGGTCATCGCGTCGCGGACCGCGACGGTCACCTCCGCCCAGCGGGTGGCGGCGGCGGCCTCGGCCATCGCGATGACGTCGTCGGTGAAGCGCCGCTCCCGGTCGGAGACGGCGACGGCCGCCAGCCCCTGCACCGGGGACCGGGTCGGGACCACGGCGACGTCCTGGCCGCCGTGGCGGGCCTGCGCGGCGGCTGCGTTGGCGACCGCCGCGACGTTGCCGTGGTTGGGCAGCAGCACCACCTCCGCCGCCGCGGTCCCGCGGATCGCGTCGAGCACCTGCGCGGTGGAGGGATGGCTCGTCGGGCCACCGGTGACGACCCGGACGCCTTCGGCCTCGAACAGCTCGCCGAGACCCTCCCCCGGTGCCACGGCGACGACGGCCCGCCCCGACCACGCCCCCGAGCGCCCGGCCTCGATCTGATCGCGGAACCGGGTCACCGAGATGTCCTCGACGTGCCCGGCCCGCACGCCGGTCTCGATCGCGGCGCCCACGTCGTTGACGTGCACGTGCACCTTCCACAGCCCGTCCCCCGACCCGACCACCACGAGCGAGTCGCCGAGACCGAGCAGGTCCGCACGCAGCCGGCCGACCGCCCCCGGGTCGGCGTCGAGCAGGTAGGTCACCTCGTAGCCGAACGCCTCGGAGCCGGCCTCGCGGGTGCGCTCCAGGGCGCGGGTGTCCCGGGGCTGCCGGGTCGCCGGCGGGTGGACCCCGCTCCGGCCGAGCAGGGTCCCCGCCAGCGCGTCCAGCAGGACCACCAGGCCGCGGCCGCCGGCGTCGACGACCCCGGCGCGGGCCAGGGCGGGCAGCTGCTCAGGGGTCCGCTCGAGGGCCTCGACCGCGGCGGCGCTGGCGGCCGCGGCGACCTCCCGCAGGTCGTCGCCGGCCCCGGCGCCCCCGGCGGCGGCCTGCGTCAGGACGGTCAGGACGGTGCCCTCGACGGGCTCGGCGACCGCGTCGTACGCCAGCGTCACGGCCCGGCCCAGGCCGTCGGCCAGCGCCGCTCCCCCCGGCCGCGACCCGGCGGCCGACAGCCCCTCGGCCAGCCCGCGCAGCACCTGGCTCACGATGACACCGGAGTTCCCGCGGGCGGCGAGCAAGGCACCACGCGCCATCGCGGCGACCGTCCCGGCGGCGTCGGCGGACAGCTCCCGGCGTACGGCGTCGGCCGAGCCGCGCAGCGTCAGGAGCAGGTTGGTCCCGGTGTCGCCGTCCGGCACGGGGAACACGTTGAGGTCGTCGATCTCCTCGCGGTGGTAGTCCAGGGCGTCGACGCACGCCGAGCACCAGCGCCGCACGGTGGCGGCGTCCAGGGTCGGCACCATGGCCCGAGCGTAGTCACGGGCCCGGGCGGAATTGGGCGCGCAGCGAGCCGCTCCGGTAGCCTGGCCAACGGCCCTGCACCGGACGGCGCGGGTCGCACCTTTCTCCAGGAGTGAATCGACGTGGCAGCGGTCTGCGATGTGTGTAGCAAGAGCCCGGGTTTCGGGATGTCCGTCTCGCACTCCCACCGCCGCACCCATCGCCGCTGGAATCCGAACATCCAGTCCGTGCGGGCGATGGTCAAGCCCGGCACCCGGCGCCGGATGAACGTCTGCACGTCGTGCCTCAAGGCCGGCAAGGTGACCCGCGGCTGAGCGCCGCCGGTCGACGGCAGGCTCGCTGCGTCAGCTGCGGTGCCCGATCCCGCGGGCTCTCGCTGCGGTCACGATGAGCCCGACCACGGTGTCCTGCGGGAACTGCGTCGAGTTGACCACCAGGTGGTACTGCCGGCAGTCGTGCGGGTCGCTACGGTAGAAGTGCCGCCAGTACGCCACCCGCGCCGCGTCGTTCTCCCGCAGGGTGTCCAGGTCGATCTCCTCCCCCGGCGCGGCGTGCTCCCGGGCGATCAGCAACCGGGCGTCGGCCGGCCCGTCCAGGCGGACGTGCAGGGCATCGGGCAGGTCGGCCAGTACCCGGGCGCCGGCCCGGCCGAGGATCACCCCGCCGGTGCTGACGGCGATCTCGCCCAGCACCCGTTCGGTCTGCTCGCGGAAGGCGTTGTCGTCCGGGACCGGGAACTGACCGGCCGGCGCGGTGCCGGACAGGTCCGGCACCAGCGCCATCGACGAGATCAGCCGCCACAGCCCGCTGGCGACCGTCTCGTCCTTGGCTTCGGCGTCGTCGAGCGAGACCCCGAGCTTGTGCGCCACCGAGGCCGGGATGGCGCGATCGACGAACGGCAGCCCCAGGATCCGGGCGACCTCCGGGCCGACCGCACTGCCCAGCGCGCCGTACGACGCCGAGATCGTGATGACACCCATGCCGCACCTCCGGCCGACTCAGTTGGGTAGCCGCTCGTCGGGGCACTCACTGTAGTGATCCGGAAGCGCCGGGTCCCTGCTCCGCGGGGGCCGGATCGTCGGCGGTCAGGTCCCGGCTGTAGTAGCGCGCCTCCGGGAAGTCCCGGTACGGCCCGAATCCCGGCATCGGCCGGTAGCCGCGCGCCTCGTACAGGGCGATGGCCTCCGGCTGCGCGAGGCCGGTGAACAGCACCAGGACACCCCTGCCGGCCGCCGCGGCGGAGCGCTCGAGCTCGGTCAGCAGGGCGCGGGCGACGCCCCGCCTACGGGCCTGCGGCACGACGTACATCCGCTTGAGTTCGGCCCGTCCCGGACCGTGCGCGCGCCACCCGCCGCAGCCGAGCACGGCCGGCCCGTCGGAGGCCACGAGGAACACCCCGTCCGGGGCCGTGAACTCTGCCGGGTCGACCGGGGTCGCGTCCGGGCCGCCGTAGCGCAGCACGTACTCCTCCTGGACCCGCACGATCAGGTCCTGGGCCACCGGGTCGCCGAACGGGACGGCTCGGATCAGCACGCCGCTGCCCACCCGGTCACGGCCGGGCCGGGCGCAGCGAATCCCAACCCGGCAGCGGGTACGCCGCACCGTCGACACGCACGCCCGCACCCTCGTCCACCCGGCCGATCACGGTCCATCCGGCGGGTACGTCCCGGGCGGAGTGGAACGTCGCGACCAGGGCGTGGTCCTCCCCGCCGGTCAGCAGCCAGCGCATCGGGTCCACGTTCAGCGCGCGCCCGACGTCGACCAGGCGCGGCCCGACCTCGAGCCGGGCGGTCTCCAGGCTGATCCGAACCGCGCTCGCGGTGGCCAGGTGGCCCAGGTCCTGCACCAGACCGTCGCTGACGTCGCACATGGCGCTCGCCCCGCAGCGGGCCGCGACCGGTCCCTCCGCGTAGGGCGGGGTGGGGCGCCGGTAGGCGGCCACGACCGGGGCCGGGGAGCGGAAGCCCCGGCTGAGTACGGCGAGCCCGGCCGCCGACCAGCCCAGCCGCCCGGTCAGGGCCACGACGTCGCCGGGCTCGGCGCCGCCTCTGGTCACCGGGGCCCGCCCGTCCAGGTCGCCCAGCGCGGTCACCGCCACCGTCACGGTCGGGCTGCGGCTCACGTCGCCGCCGACCCGCAGCGCCCCCACCACGGCGCACTCCTCGTCGAAGGCCGCGGCGAACTCCTCGACCCACGCCGTAGGCAGGTCGGGTGGGCAGGCGAATCCGACGAGGACCGCGGTCGGGACGGCGCCCATCGCGGCCACGTCCGCGAGGTTCTGGGCGGCCGCCTTGGTCCCGACATCGGCCGCGGAGGACCAGTCGCGACGGAAGTGGCAGCCCTCGACCAGCAGATCCGTGGTCGCCACCACCCGCCCGTCCGGCACCCGGACTATCGCCGCGTCGTCACCGGGCCCGAGCAGGCACGCCGGTCCCCCGACGAGCCGCTCGGTCACCCGTTCGATCAACCCGAACTCGCCGATGTCGCCGACAGTGATGGTGGACCTCCTGACCGGTCGCCCCGACGGCACCGGGTGGCGCCGCGCTGGAGTAGGTTCTACCCGCTCCCCCACCCGACGACGAAAGGGCAGGTCGTGGTCCAGGCCTACATCCTCATCCAGACCGAGGTCGGCAAGGCTGCCGCCGTAGCGAGCGCGGTCGCCGACATCAAGGGTGTCACCGCCGCCGAGGACGTGACCGGCCCGTACGACGTGATCGTCCGCGCTGAGGCCCGCAACGTCGACGAGCTGGGCAAGCTGGTCGTGGCCAAGGTCCAGGGCGTCGACGGCATCACCCGGACGCTGACCTGCCCGGTCGTCCACCTCTGAACCGCCCGGCCCTGCTCGCGACGGCGATCGCGGTCCCGGTCTTCGTCGTCCTCGCCCTGCTGTTCAACCTGTCCTCCACCCCGGCGCCAACGACCCCGCCGGCACCGACGACCGCCGGCAACACCGAGTTGCCGCCGCTGGTGCTCGACACCCCGCCGCTGGCACCCGAAGCGGACCAGCTGTGCCCCGGCCTGCTCGGAGGGCTGCCGCTGCAGCTGGACGGCGCGCCGGCCCGCCCGGTCCGCTCGGCTTCGCCGTACGCCGTGGCCTGGGGTGAGCCCCCGGTCGTGCTGCGCTGCGGGGTCCCGCCCCCCGCCGCGCTGGGGCCGACGTCCCAGCTGATCCAGATCAACCAGGTGGCCTGGCTCGCCAAGCAGCAGTCCGCCGGGGTGCTCTGGACCGCGGTCAACCGGGCGGTCTACGTCGACGTGCTTGTGCCGCCGGAGCGCAACTCCGATCCGGTGGCCGTGCTGAGCACGGTCCTCGCCGAGCGGCTGCCGGTGCTCAGCGCGCCGAGTTCCGCGCCAACGCCGACCGGATGAGGCGGTCCATCAGGGCCGGGTAGTCCAGGCCGGTGGCCGCCCACAGCCGGGGGAACATCGAGATCTCGGTGAAGCCGGGCATGGTGTTCACCTCGTTGACCACCGGGCCTTCGTCGGTGACGAAGAAATCCACCCGCGCCAAACCCTCGGCGGACAGCGCCGTGAACGCCGCGCAGGACAGCTCCCGCAGCCGGTCGCACAGCATCGGATCCAGGACGGCCGGAACGTCGAATTCGCAGGCGTCGTCGAGGTACTTCGCTTCGAAGTCGTACCACTCGTGGGTGCCGACGAGCCTGATCTCCCCGGGGACGCTGGCCTCCGGCGGCCCGCCGTCCACGCCCTCCAGGACCCCGCACTCGATCTCCCGGCCGACCAGCGCTGCCTCGACGATCACCTTGCGGTCCACGGCCCGCGCGGTGTCCACGGCGGCCGGCAGCTGCGACCAGTCGGTGACCTTGCTGATGCCGATGCTGGAGCCGGCCCGGGCCGGTTTGACGAACACCGGCAGCCCGAGCCGCTGCCGCTCGACGTCGGGCAGCTCACCGGTCGCGGTCAGGACGGCGTAGCGGCCGACCGGGAGCCCGTCCGCGGCCAGCAGCTTCTTCGTGATCTCCTTGTCCATGCCGGCCGCGCTGGCCAGCACCCCGGCCCCGACGTAGGGGATGCCGGCCATCTCCAGCAGTCCCTGGATCGTGCCGTCCTCGCCGTAGCTGCCGTGCAGCACCGGGAACACGACGTCGACCGAGGCCAGCGCGGACGGGCCGGCCGCGGGGTCGAGTACGAGCAGCCCCCGGGACGCCGGGTCGCCGGACAGGACGACCGCGGTGCCACCGCCGACCTCCGGCAGCCGACCGTCCTGGATCTGCAACTCATGGGGATCGTTGGGCGCCAGCACCCAGGAGCCGGCGCGGGTGATCCCGACCGGGACCACGTCGTAGCGCTCCGGGTCCAGTGCGCGCATGACGTTGCCGGCCGACACGCAGCTGATGGCGTGCTCGGCGCTGCGGCCGCCGAAGACGACCGCGACCCGGATCCGGCTCATGCCCGCACCGTCCTTCGGCCGGTGACCCGCTGCGCGGGAAGGGCATGAACACCCATGACTCGCTCGCTGCGCTCGCTCATGCCCGCACCGTCCTTCGGCCGGTGACCCGCTGCGCGGGAAGGGCATGAACACCCAGGACTCGCTCGCTGCGCTCGCTCATGCCCGCAC
>JBBPYA010000258.1:0-13909 GCA_038200385.1 Mycobacteriales bacterium | reverse complement strand
TCTCGCCTCGCCGCGGTCACGTCATTGTTCGTCGTCATTCAGGCCTCTCCAGTTCTCGTAGGTTGCGAGGTCTCGACCTGATGCCGGCCAGGCGTTGAGACCGTGCAGATTGCCGTCGATGTCTTGGTAGGCGAGCACAGGCGGCAGCACACGACCAGCGCTCGGCGACCAACCGATGGAGCAGAACACACCAGGCCATCGTAAGGCACTGTCTTACATTGGCCGCAAGACTCCACTACTCAACGTGAGCCTCTGAGCCCGGGTGCTCCCGGGCCGTACACGCCGGCCGAGGGGGGCTAACCCGAGGGTCGAACGCGAGCGGCAGTCGGTCATGACGGGGCCCGAGCAGGGGAACTCAGGGCCCACGGCTCGGAGTTCTTGCGGACTAGGTGCGGACCGTGGACCCCTCTGAAAGGCAAAACCGCAGGTCAGAGGCGTACGACGGACGAGTCGGCCTGTACGCCGGGTTCTGTCCTGGTCCCACCTCGCGAGGTGGGGCCAGGGGCGGCCATCCATCTAGGCCTGCCGTCGCCGGCAGGCTCGAGCGGTCTACCCGCAGGCTCGGGCGGGCCGCCCTCGAACGCCTGCGCAGGGTCCCGAAGGACCCCTCCTGACCTTGCTCCGGGTGGGGTTTACCGAGCCACCCCGGTCACCCGGGGTGCTGGTGGTCCCTTACACCACCGTTTCACCCTTACCGCCGCCGAGCCGAAGCCCGGCGGTGGCGGTCTGTTCTCTGTGGCACTGTCCCGCGGGTCACCCCGGGTTGCCGTTAGCAACCACCCTGCCCTGTGGAGCCCGGACGTTCCTCGGGCGGGACTGCTCCCGCACGCGACCGCCCGGCCGGCTCGTCCGCCGTACGCCGATCCTAGGCCCGGCCGACCGGGACTCGGAACCGGCGCTTAAACCGACTCCGCGGAGGTCCGCCGTCCGGCCTGCGGGTCGTCGGGGTCGGGGTGCGCCAGGCGCTCCTCGGACTCGGCCAGGATCGCCTCGGCCTGGCGCTGCGGGTCGTCGCTGCCGGCCGCGCGTTCCTCGGGCAGCAGGTGGGCCCGCTGCCCCGGCTCCGGTGGGGTGGTCGTCATGGACCCAGTGCACCAGGACCGGCGCGGACGCGCGAGCGCTACCCCGTACCGTGCCCTGGTGAGTGCCGCCACCGCCGTCCTGCTGGCCGTCGCCGGGCTGCTCGGCGGGGCCATCAACGCGATTGCCGGCGGCGGGTCACTGATCGTCTTCCCGGCGCTGCTCGCGGTCGGCTTCCCCACCGTGGCGGCCAACGTGACCAACTCGGTGTCCCAGTGGCCCGGCTACGTGGGCGGCGTGCTCGGCTTCCGCGAGGAACTCGCGGGGCAGCGGGGTCGGATAACCCGAATGTCCCTGTCGGCCATCCTCGGCGCGACCGTCGGCTGCGTCCTGCTGCTGACCACGCCGTCGGCGGCGTTCGATGCCGTGGTGCCCGTCCTCGTGCTGCTGGCCAGCCTGCTGCTCGCGGTGCAGCCGCTGGTGGCCCGCCGCCTCACCCCGACCGAGGGCGGCGCGGACCGTCGGGTCGCGATGTCGGTCTCGGTGTTTTTCGGCTCGATCTACGGCGGCTACTTCGGCGGGGCGCTCGGGGTGATCCTGATCGGCATCCTGGCGCTGACCGTCCACGACTCGCTGCGCCGGGTCAACGCGCTCAAGAGCGGGCTGTCGCTGGTGGTGGCGACGGTGACGGTGATCGCGTTCGGGATCTTCGGGCCGGTGGACTGGCTCGCGGTGGCCGTGATCGCCCCCGCCGCGCTGGTCGGCGGGTTCATCGGTGCCCGGGTGGCGCGTCGGCTCAACGACACCGTGCTGCGGGCCTGCGTCGTGGTCTTCGGGGTCGGCGTGGCGATCTACCTGTTCCTGACGCTGTGAGCAGTCAGAACGTGCGCGGCGCCCCGTCATCCAGGACGACGAGTTCGGTGCCGGTCGGCGCGAGGCTGGTGTACCGGCCGTACTCCATCTCCGGCTTGGCCAGCGTCAGCTCGTGGATCGGCACCGCGACCCGCGGGGCCACCTCCCGCAGGTAGTCCACGACCTCACCGGACTTGACCCACGGCGCGCCGGCCGGCAGCGCCAGCACGTCCACGCCCGCGTCGGGGACGGTGAGAGCGTCGCCGGGGTGGAAGACCTGCCCCGCCACCAGGTACCCGACGTTGGGTACCCGCGGGATGTCGGCGTGGATCAGGGCGTGTGTCCGGCCGATCGCCTCGACCGGTACGCCGTTGGCGTCGTAGCGCTGGCCGTGCTCGGCGACGGTCGCATCCAGACCGGATTCGCGCAGCTGCCCCGCGCTGTCCGGGTCGGCCAGGACGAGCGCGGCCGGGTTGGTCTGCAACAGCGCCCGCAGCCGGGGTACGTCGAGGTGGTCGGCGTGCTGGTGGGTCACGAGCACCGCGGACAGCTCGGTGAGTTCCTCGAAACCGGTACTCCAGCAGCCCGGGTCGATCAGGACCCGGTTCCCCACGTCCGTGGTGAGCAGCAGGCAGGCGTGTCCCAGCTTCTGGATCTCCATGACGGTCTCCTCGCCGAGATGTGTCGGGTCATTCCCCGCCATTCGACGGCTGGCCGATCGCGACCATCCGCTCCACCGCGGCCCTGGCCCGCGGCGCGATGTCCGGTGGGACGTCGACGTCGCCGGTGCCGGTGCGCAGCGTGTCCAGCAGCTTCGCCGGTGTGATCATCTTCATGTACCGACAGGATGCCCGCTCGTTCATCGCCCGGAAGTCCGTGCCCGCGGTGTTCAGTCCCCTCAGCTGGTGCAGGATGCCGATCTCGGTGGCAACGAGGACGGTCGGCGCCCGGGTGGCCACCGCCGCCTCGACCATGCCGCCGGTGGACAGCACCCGGGTCCGGTCAGCGGGCAGGTCACCACGCGAGACCAGATCCAGCACGCTCGTCGTACACCCGCACTCGGGGTGCACCAGGATCTCGGAGTCGGGGTATTCGGCGACCTTCGCACGGACGTCGGCAGGGCTGATCCCGGCGTGTACGTGGCACTCGCCGGCCCAGATGCGGATGTTCGTCCGGCCGGTGACCCGCTTGACGTGCGCTCCGAGGAACTGGTCGGGGCAGAACAGGATCTCGCGGTCCTCGGGTATGGACCGGACGACATCCGCGGCGTTGGAGGACGTGCAGCAGATGTCGGTCTCGGCCTTGACCGCTGCGGTCGTGTTCACGTAGGAGACGACGACGGCGCCGGGATGTTCGGCTTTCCAGTCCCGCAGCTGGGCGGCGGTGATGCTGTCGGCGAGCGAGCAGCCGGCGGCGTGATCGGGAAGGAGCACCCGCTTGTCCGGGGAGAGCAGCTTCGCGGTCTCAGCCATGAAGTGCACGCCGCAGAACACGATCATGTCCGCGTCGGTCTGCGCCGCGATGCGGGACAGCGCCAGCGAGTCTCCGGTGTGATGCGCGACGTCCTGGATCTGCCCCACCTGATAGTTGTGCGCCAGAATCACCGCGTTGCGCTCGGCGGCCAGAGCCCGGACCTCGGCGGCCCACTCCGCGACCGCGGCGGGGGTCTCGTCGTACGCCGTCGTGGTCATCACCCGACAGTAGTCAGCGCAGGTGGCTGACGTCGTTGACCAGCCGGACGGTCCCGGACCCGTCGTCGTGCCAGGACACCTCGGACACCCCGGCCGGGTCCAGCTGGATCCGGAAGATCACCTCCAGCGGTACGCCGAGCGCCGCGGCCAGGATCAGCTTGATCGGCGTGACGTGGCTGACCACCAGCACCCGGCTGCTCGGATGGTCGGACAGCAGCCGGCGCCGGGCCCGCCGGACCCGCCGGTCCACCGCGGCGAAGCTCTCCCCCGAGGGCGGCGCCACGTCGGCGGAGCCGGTCCAGGCCGCCATCTCGGCGGGGTAAGCCGCCTGCGCCTCGGCCAGGGTCAGCCCGTCCCAGACCCCGAAATCGGTCTCGGCGAGGTCGTCGTCGTCCCGGACAGGTGCTCCGACCCGCTCGGCCACGATGTCCGCAGTCTCGCGGGTACGCCGCAGCGGGGAGCTGACGATGGCCTCGATCGCCTCCCCTTGCAGCCGATCGGCGGCGGCTGCCGCTTCCCGGCGGCCGAGCTCATTGAGCGGCAGCTCGTTGCGGCCGCTGAACCGTCGCTGCGCGGAGTGCTCGGTGTGGCCGTGCCGCAGCAACAGCGTGCTCGCGCGGGCCACCGCGGGCGTCCAGGACGTGCGGCCGGTGACCGGCTGGGAGACCGGCCGGGTGCCCGCCCCGCCGACCGATCGCGACACGGACGTCGTTGCGGCCGGCGGCTGGGCCGGGCTTTCCGCGCCGGGCCGGGACGGCGTCCGGGCCGGGGACCGACCGGCCGCGAGGTCCATCGCCTCGTTGGCCAACCGGTCGGCATGGGCGTTGCGCTCCCGCGGGATCCAGGTGAACGTCGTGGGCGGTAGGGCGCGCAGCAGCTGCTGCCCCTGCGCCGCCAGCGGCTGCAGGTCCCGGTGCTTGATCTTCCACCGGCCCGACATCTGCTCCACCACCAGCTTGGAGTCCATCCGGACCTCGATCGAGTCCGCCGCGATCTCCGCCGCGGCGCGCAGGCCGGCGAGCAGGCCGCGGTACTCGGCCACGTTGTTGGTGGCCGTTCCGATCGCCTCCCGCCGCTCGGCGAGCACCTCGCCGCTGTCGGCGTCGCGGACCAGGGCGCCGTACCCGGCCGGTCCGGGGTTCCCCCGGGATCCGCCGTCGGCCTCCACCACGAGCCGGCGGCTCACCCGAGCAGGCCCGGGAAGCGGCCCCCGGGAAGGGCAGTCACAGCCTGGCCCCCGGGAAGGGCAGTCACAACCCGGCCCCCGGGAAAGGCACTCACAGCCCGGCCCCCGGGAAAGGCACTCACAGCCCGGATTCCGCGATCCGGACCAGGATCCGCCCGCACTCCTCACAGCGCAACACCTCATCCGCCGGCGCGCTGCGGGCCCGGCTCAAGCTGCTCCTGGCCAGTTCCATCCGGCACCCCTCACAGCGCTGTTGCCGCAACGCCGCCGCACCGGTCCCGTTCCCGGATCCGCGGCTGCGCTCGTAGGCTGCGACCAGGTCCGCGGGCAACTCGGCCACCATGAGTTCGCGTTCGGCTTGCGCATCGGCCAGCCCGGTGTCGATCTCGGCGAAGGCGGCATCGCGGCGCAGGACGGCGGCGTCGTAGTCGGCGCGCACCTGCTGGGCGGTGGCGGCGACGTCCTCCAGAACCTTGTCGGCACTCTCCCGGCGTTCCATCACCTCGAGGACCTGATCCTCCAGGTCGCCCTGTCGCCGGGACAGGCTGGCCACCTCGTGCTGCAGGCGTTCGAGTTCCTTGGGGTTGCTGAACGCACCGGAGGTCAGTCGTTGCTCGTCGCGGACGCCGCGGGCCCGGACCTGCTCCACGTCCAGCTCCAGCCGGCGCTGCTCCCGGTCCAGGTCGCTGATCTCGGTCTTGGCGCGGACCGCGTCGTCGCCCAGGGCGGCCAGCCGCGCCTCCCCCTCGCCGATCTGGGCGATCTCGGGCAGCGTCCGGCGACGGTACGAGCGCTGGGCCGTCGCGGTGTCCACCGCCTGCAGGTCGAGCAGGCGGCGCTGCATCGCGGGATCGGCCTTCACGAGCGCCCACCCTAGCCTCGACCGCGGGGGGCGAGTCCGCTACGTCGAGCTGGGCCCGGCCACCACCTCGGGCAGGTCGGTGACCCGCGGGTCATCCTGGTCGGCGAAGTAGTCCTCCAGGCCTGTGCCGTCGGTGCCCTCGGGCTGCTTCATGGCGCGCAGCACGTAGGTGCCGATCACCACGACGATCAGGTTGACGGCGATCGCCAGGATGCCGGCGTAGATCGTGTACGTGGTGTCGAAGCCGAGGTTGGACAGCTTGAACGCCGAGCCCGCGAAGTGCGCCCGGATCACCTCTCCGGTGGCCGGGTCCACCCGGCTGACGGTGTAGAGGGTCCACACCCCGGTCCCCATGCCGGCCACCCAGCCGGCGATCAGTGCCCCGCGGTGGAACCACCGGGTGTACAGGCCGATCGCCACGGCAGGCAGCGTCTGCAGGATGATCACGCCGCCGATCAGCTGCAGGTCGATGGAGAACTGCGGGTCGATGAACAGGATCGCCGCGATCGCGCCGAGCTTGACGACCAGGGAGGCGATCTTGGCGACCTGGGCCTCCTGCCGGGGCTCGGCGTCCTTGCGGATGTACTCCTTGTAGATGTTGCGGGTGAACAGGTTAGCCGCGGCGATGGACATGATCGCGGCCGGCACCAGGGCGCCGATGCCGATGGCGGCGAACGCGATGCCGTTGAACCAGTCGTAGAACATGGTGTCGAAGAGCACCGGGACGATCGTGTTGCCGTCGGTGCCGATCGGCTTGACGTCGGCGGCGATGGCCATGAAGCCGAGCAGCGCGATCAGGCCGAGCACCAGGCTGTACGCCGGCAGCGCCGACATGTTGCGTTTGATCACGTTGCGGCTCTGGGAGGCCAGCACCGCGGTCACCGAGTGCGGGTACAGGAACAGCGCCAGTGCCGAGCCGAAGGCCAGCGTGGCGTACTGCAGCTGGCCGGTGGAGGGCAGCAGCACTCCGGCTCCGCCGTTCACGCTGAACTTCTTCTCGGCCGCGCCGAAGATGACGTCCCATCCGCCCAGTTTCACCGGGATCACGATGATGGCCACGATGATAGTGAGGTAGATCAGGCCGTCCTTGACGAACGCGATCAGCGCCGGCGCGCGCAGCCCGGAGTTGTACGTGTACAGCGCCAGGATGAGGAACGCGACGATCAGCGGCAGCTCCCCCTGCACGCCCATCCCCTTGAGTACCGCCTCGATGCCGACCAGCTGCAGGGCGATGTAGGGCATCGTCGCGACGATCCCGGTGATCGCGACCAGCAACGCCATCGTCGGGGAGTCGAAGCGGGACCGGACGAAGTCGGCCGGCGTGACGAAGCCGCGCACGTGCGAGACCGACCAGAGCCGGATCAGCACCAGGAACACCATCGGGTAGATGACGACGGTGTACGGGACGGCGAAGAAACCAAAGGCGCCGGCCCCGAACATCAGCGCTGGGACGGCGACGAAGGTGTACGCCGTGTAGAGGTCGCCGCCGAGCAGGAACCAGGTGATCCAGCTGCCGAAGTTCCGCCCGCCCAGGCCCCACTCGTCCAGGTGCGCCAGGTCCGTCGGGCGCCGCCACCGCGCGGCCAGGAAACCCATGGCGCTGACGATGATGAACAGCGCGGTGAAGATGACGAGCTCGGTGACCTTCAGGCCGTCAGCCACGGCGCCGCTCCTTGGTCATCTGGTACACCAGCGAGGTGGTGAGCACGCCGAGGGCGATGAACGCCAACTGCCCCCAGTAGAAGAACGGCCACCCGAACAGGGTCGGCTCGGTCCGGTTGTAGATGGGGACGATCAGCGGGATCACGATCGGCAGGGCCAGCCACCAGTTCCACGGGCTGCGGTCGCTGCGTTTGCGGACGGGTCGATCCTCGGTGGCGGCCACGGACCCTCCTGGAGAAGCCGGTCTAGTCGACGACCCGCACAGTGTCCCGCTTCTGCGGCAGCTGGCAACCCCGACAGGCCCGGATCGTGCGATGGGCTCAGCCGGCGCGCATCGTCCAGGGGTCGGTGACCAGCCGGGAAACCGACACGTCGACCCCGGCCCCGAGATCGGCTCGCAGCCGCTGCGCTGCATCGGCGAGCCACGGCCACTCACTGGCCCAGTGCCCGACGTCCAGGACGGCCGGCCCACCGGCCTCGACGTGCTCGCTGACCCGGTGGTGGCGCAGATCCGCGGTGACGTAGCAGTCCACCCCCGCCTCCGCGGCGGCCGACAGCAGCGAGTCGCCCGCTCCCCCGCACACCGCGACCGTCTCGACGACTGCCTCCGGGTCCCCGGCGGCGCGGATCCCCGCCGGGGTCCTGGGCAACGCGCCCGCGACCGTCTCGACAAATACACGCAGCGGGACCGGCTCGGTCAACCGGCCGATCCGCCCGGTCCCCCGCGAGCCGGGCAGCTCGCCCATCGGCAGCACGCTGTACGCCGGTTCCTCGTACGGGTGCGCGGCCAGCAATGCCCCGCGCACCGCGGCCCGCAGCCGGCGCGGCAGCACCATCTCGATCCGGGTCTCGGCGACCCGGGCCACCTCCCCCACTGCACCGACGGCCGGTTGCGCGCCCGGGCCGGGCAGGAACGTGCCGGTGCCGGACCCGAGCCACGCGCACCGGCTGTAGTCGCCGATGGCCCCCGCGCCCGCGACGCTCAATGCCGCCAGCACGCGGTCCGCCTCGGCCTCCGGGACGAAGGCGACCAGCACGTCCAGGGCGTCGGCCGGGTCCGGGCGCAGCGGGCGGAGCCCGGTCAGCCCCAGCGCGGCGGCCAGCGAGTCCGACACTCCCGGGTCGGCGGCGTCGGCGTTGGTGTGGGCGGCGTACAGCCCGATCCCGGCCCGGATCAGCCGGTGTACGAGTCGCCCCTTGTACGTCGTGGCGGGCACGCCGTGCACTGCGGACAGGAACAATGGGTGGTGAGTGACGAGCAGCTGGACGCCGGTGTCGACGGCCTCGTCGACGGTGGCCTCGACCGGGTCCACGGCGAGCAGGATGCGCTGCACCGGGTCACTCGGATCGCCGCAGACCAGCCCGACGGCGTCCCACGAGGCGGCCCACGAGAGCGGGTGGCGGCGCTCGAGGGCCTCGACGACGTCGGCCAGACAGGGCATCGGGGCAGGCTATCCCGGGGCGGGGGCCGCGGGTGCGTCGCCGGCCTCGGCGCTGCCTTCCCGGTAGATGGTGGCCCGCACGATCGCGTCGTCGTGGAACCGGTAGAACGCGGCGATCGGGGCGACCCGGTCCACGTCGTCGTACCGGAACAGCTCGGTCAGCTCCGCGGCCACCAGGTCGCCGCTGCCGATGACGCTGCGGACCAGCAGTTCGGGCAGCAGCCCGTCCAGCGCCGAGCCGAAGAACACCGCGAGCGCCCCTATCCCGCGCACCGTGTACCCGCCGGTCGACCACTCCGCGTCCTCGGCGAAGCCGGCCAGTAGCCGCTCCAGGTCACCGTCGTTGAACGCCTCCACGTGGGCGTGGAACAGCCGCAGGCTCATGCCCCGCACCGCCCGCGCCGCCCAGGGGCAGCGGTCGGGGAGGCTCGAGGCAACCGCACGGCCCCGCTAGAACCAGCCCTGCTGGTGCAGGAAGTCGTGGATGTAGCCGGCCAGCACCGTGTACCCCTCGGAGTTCAGGTGGCCGATGGCCTTGGGGTCGCGCAACGAGGTCGGGACGATGTCGGCGGCGATGTCGGTCTGGTCCTGGCTCGTGGCCTGCTGGCCGGCCGCGGCCAGCCCGTCCTTGATCAGCCAGGTCCGCACGTCGAGGTAGTGGTCCGGGCCGTAGGTCTTGGCCAGCGACGTGTTCACGACCCCCATGGCCTGGTCGTAGTACGGCGTGCCGCGCCCGTTGTTCGTTCCGTTGGTCAGGCCGAGCACGAGGTAGTTCTCGGTGTTCAGGTACTTGACCATCGCGGCGATGTTCTTGACCACCTCGTCGGCCCCGCCGAAGCGGAAGTCGTTGTGGCCGGCCCAGATGATCACGCCCGCGTCGCGGTACTTCACGCCCACGTCGGTCATGAACGGTGAGTCCGGCGGGACCTGGGTCTGTTGCCCCGCCTGGTCCCGGGTGAACGTGTACTTGCCGAAGTTCGTGGTCTGGTCCTTGATGAGCACGCCATGGATCCCCATCAGGGTGCCGGGCAGTTCGCCGGTGTCCCGAATGACGACGACGTTGTTCGCCAGAGTGACCTGGACCCCGCCCTGGGCCGGGATCGAGCCGCCCTTCGCGGTGAGCAGCGCCGGAGCCCCGTCCTCCCGGGCCGCGATGCCCGCCGAGCGCTCGCCGGGCACTCCGCCGTTGAACACCGGGACACCACTGAGCTGGGACAGCACGTCCGGATAGGTCGTCCCGTCGCCGCCCTCGCCGGCGGTGAGGCTGTCGCCCCATGCCGCCAGCTGGCTGACCTTGCCGGTCGGGACGCCGCTGGAAGGGGCCGGCTGGCCCGATGCCGTCGACGTTGCCGCAGGCGGCGGTGGCGTCGGGCCGGCCGAGGTCGTGCCGCCGCCCGAGCAGGCAGCCAGCAGGCCGGTCGCCATGACGACGAGCACCTCCCGGCGCCGCACCCGTCGCCTCCCCGTCACCCGGGTCATCGACTCACTCCTTCTCGGTCACGCGTGCTGTAGGGACAGTGACACAGTGCTACTGCAGCGTGACACCGAACGCCGTTCCGATCATTGTGCCTGCCGGCGACGATCTCGGCTGACGCCACCGCGACGATCGGCCGCGGGTCGGGTCCGTTGCTCAGCCCGCCCCCAGCAGGTCGGTCAGGGCCGGCGAGAGCCGCCTCGAGTACGACGCGGTCAGCTGGCCGGGCGAGGAGTAGATGAAGTCGGTGATGTTGTACGGCGGGCACTTGCTCTGGGCACACAGCAGGCCGCTCACGTCCACGAACTCGGTACCGCTCGTCGCCACCGCACGCTGGGTCGCGTTGTTGATGGAATCGGTCTTGCGCCCGGCCAGGAACGTGCAGTCGGCGATCTTGACGTTTTTCTGGTTCAGGCAGACCACCGGGTCGGGACCGACCGGCACCTGGCCGAACGCTGCCACCCGCGGCAGGTCGGCGCTCAGGGTCTGCAGCGTCGCCAGCGTCCCGGCCTCCCAGGCGTCGGTCTGCTCCGAGGCCGACAGCCGCTTGTCTCCCTCGCCGGTCACCGTGACGCTCCCGTCGTTGGCGATCATGGTCAGGTCCGGCTTCAGCTTCTTGATCTGGTCGATGGCCCAGGTCCGCCAGGAGTCGCACTCGGCCTCGCGGTTCTGCCGGACCGCGTCGAGCAGCCGCACCTGCACCGAGGAGCACTGCCGCTTGACGAAGTAGTAGAACTTCCAGCCACTGTTCTCGGCTACCTGGCGCAGCGCTGGCACCCAGCCCCCGGCGTGCTCGTCCCCGAAGATCACCATGGTGCGGTCGGCGTTGTCCGGCCCATAGGAGCAGATATCGCTCGTGGTGGAGCCGAACGGCGAGGCGCAGGGCACTCCCGCGGCCCAGGTGTCCGCGGCCAGGCCGCCGAGCCGGTTGAGCACCGAATTAGAAACCGCGTCGCCGCTGTCCGCGGCAGTCACGGTCTGCACGATGCCGTTGGCGATGGCCTCCGTGGCGGTGGGCGGGTTGTCCGGCGGGGGGGTGGTGGGGGCCGGGCTGGACGACGTCGGGGCCGCCGGGACGGCCACCACGGGCGGCGCGGAACTCACCGCGTCCAGCGCGACCAGGGCGACGACCGTGACCAGCGCGATCGACGCCGGCCACAGCACGAGCCCGATGTTGCCGTTGAAGGGCGGTCCCGACCGCAGCGGGCGCTCGTACGCCGCATGCGTGACGGTGGCCAGCACCACCACCCCGATCATCACGACGGTTGACTCAAAGAGGTTCAGCGGCCGGGCGACGTACACCCCGGCCAGCACGAGCGCGGGCAGGTGCCACAGGTAGATGCCGAGGGCCCGGTCCCCGAGCCAGCGGACCGGCGCGAGCCCCAGGACGCCGCCGGCGCCGTACGCCGGACCGTCGATGCCACCGGCCAGCACGAGCAGGGTCGCCGCGACCGGGAACAGCGCCGGCACCCCCGGGAAGCTCGCCGTCGGGTCCAGCAGGACCGCGCTGGCCACGATGCCGACCAACCCGATCCAGGACGCGGCGGCCTTGACCGGGCCGGGGACGTCACGCAGCCGGCCGATGCCGATGGCCAGCATGGCGCCGGCGGCGAACTCCCACAGCCGGGTCGCGCTGGAGAAGTAGCCGACGCCGTCCGGCTCGACGCTGAGCAGTGCGTAGCCGAAGGAGCCGGCGCCCAGCAGCAGGACCACCAGCCCGAACCCGAGCACCCGAGCCTCACCCGGGCGCTTGACGTAGCTGCGCTGGAAGGGCCGGCGGCGGGCCCCGAGGAACAGCACCGCGAGCATCAGCAGTGGCCAGACGAGGAAGAACTGCTCGCCGACCGCGATCGCCCAGAAGTGCTGGATGGGGCTGACCGGATTGATCTGGTCGTACCCGACGCCGTTGAGGACGAACTTCCAGTTCGCCGCGAGCCCGACCGCCCACAGCGCCTCGGACACGATCGCACCGACCTGGTCGTTGTTCTTGACCAGGAAGTACGTGCCGGCGACGGTCACGAGGAGTACCAGGGTGATCAGGGGGAACAGCCGCCGGGCGCGCCGAGCGTAGAAGCCCAGGACGTCAAGCCGACGGGTCTGGTTCGCCTCGCCGAGCAGCATCGCCGTGGTGAGGAACCCGGTGAGGACGAAGAACACGTCGATGCCGACGAAGCCGCCCTTGACTCCGGACACCCCGAGGGTGCCCAGCACGATCAGCACGACGGCCACCGCGCGCAGCCCCTGCGCGTCCGGCCGACGACTCAGGCGAGGCGCTGTCCTGCGCTCGGTCATGACGCTGGTCTGCACACCGTCTCCAAAGGGTCGCCGGCCTGGGCCGGGCGAGCCCGCTCGTCTGATTCGACCCTGCCCCGGCCCCGTGTACGACAGGAGACGCGGCTGGGTTGGTGCCTGCCGTCCCACCCGGCAACCGTGCCGCGGAACGATGCGCGAGTGCAGGGGACGACGGCAGGCACGATACAACAGCAACCTGAGAGCCTTGCCATGACGTGGCCCACAGAACGCAGATGGCCACGCTACGTGATGCATCCGCCGATCCGCCCGAGGAACCCATGACAGCGGTCCCGTCGCCCGGCCGGGCCGCGCTCGTCGCCCGGCTGCGGGCGGCCGGCTGCGTGTTCGCCGAGGACGAGGCCCGGCTGCTGCTCGGCGCGGCGGGTGACCCGGCCGCGCTCGCGGCGCTGGTCGAGCGCCGCGTGGGCGGCGAGCCGCTCGAGCACCTGCTGGGCTGGGCGGAGTTCTGCGGGCTGCGGGTCGCCGTCGGTCCGGGGGTGTTCGTGCCGCGCCGTCGCACGGAGGTGCTGGCCCGCGAGGCGATCGCGCTGGCTGCAGCCCGGCCGGGCGAGATCGTCGTCGAGCTGTGCTGCGGGTCGGGCGCGATCACGGCCGCGTTGCTCGACGCCGTGCCTGGGCTCGAGGTGTACGCCGCCGACATCGACCCGGCCGCCGTCCGGTACGCCCTGCAGAACCTCGACCGGGCCGCGGGCCCCCCGAGCCCGGTCTTCCAGGGCGACCTGTACGACCCGCTCCCCGAGGGTCTGCGGGGCCGCGTGCACGTCCTGGTCGCCAACGCGCCCTACGTGCCCACCGCAGCGATCCAGACGATGCCGCCCGAGGCTCGGGACCACGAGCCACGGGTGGCCTTGGACGGCGGGGTCGACGGGCTGGCCGTGCTGAACCGGGTGATCGCCGGTGCGCCGGGCTGGCTGGACTCCGACGGTCACCTGCTCGTCGAGGCCAGCTCCGGGCAGGCGCCGTACGCCGTCGAGGCGCTCGGCGAGCACGGTCTGCTGGCCCGCGTCGTCCGCGTGCAGGACGTCGGAGCCACCGTGGTGATCGGGTCCCGGGTAGCGACTCCGGGTCGCTAGCTCCCCGTCCCACCGGTTCGGTGGGACCCGCCTACATTGGTCCCGGGGAGCCCGGCCGGCGGCTCCGGTTCCTCGAAGGGGTGCCATGGCTCACCGTGCCGCGACAGCGGCGTCCCCTGCTCCGCAAGCCGATCCGGCCGCCCGCTCGTGGTGGCCGCTGGTGGCGATCTGCACCGGAATCGCGATGCTGCTGATCGACATCACGGTCGTCAACGTCGCACTCCCGGACATCCAGCGCGAGCTCAACGCCAGCTTCGACGCCCTGCAGTGGGTCATCGACGCCTACACCCTCGGTGTCGCCGCGTTGCTGCTGACCTTCGGCTCGCTCGGGGAC
>JBBPYA010000257.1:0-12244 GCA_038200385.1 Mycobacteriales bacterium | reverse complement strand
TGTGACGGCAAGGTCGACCACCGACTCGTGCACGACCGGGTCATCAAGATCTGCCCGAAGGCGGAGAGCAACGGACAGGGCACCGTCACGCTGCAGATGACCACGATCTTCAGCTTCGCCCGGGTCTCGGCCTACCTCAGCATGGACGCCTCGGACCCGGCCACCGCAGCCCTGGACCAGGGCACGTTCGCACCGGCCATCGGCACCCTGCCCGTGGGTCGGGACGACAGTGCGTTCAGCCCGATCGAGCGGCTGTTCGTCACCGCCAACGGTCCGACCGGCACCGACAACCCGCAGCGGCAGGGGCTGAACAGCGCCGTGCTCGGCGAGGGTGCCCCGCTCAACGTCATCGGCGGAATCCCGACGCTGGCCAACGACTACAGCCCGGCCTGGGATTTCAACCTCGGCGTCTGGACGCAGGAGGCGATCTCCAAGGGGTACCGCGGTCGCATCGTCGATGAGTTCCAGTACCTGCAACTGGTCCAGGACGGCTGGATCACCGGGCCCGGCGGTCGCGCGTTCGGCTCGACCGGCATCGTGGTGAACTGCCCGATCGTGATCCGCTACCGCTGATCGCGCGTTCACTCCCGCACTGCCCGTACCTCTCCCACCGACCGCGGTGGGAGAGGTACGGCGCTGTGGGCTGGTACCCTCTGTGGTGGTCGGGGTGAACCCGGCCGTGTGATGTCTGCCCCCGTGACCGAGACCGGGGGCCGCACCCCGCCTGGACAGGAGTGTTAGTGCCGCTCGCAAGCGATCAGAAGCAGCAGATCATGGCCGAGTACGCCACGGTCGAGAACGACACCGGTTCGCCCGAGGTCCAGGTGGCGATGCTGACCCGACGGATTGCCTACCTCACCGAGCACCTGCGCTCGCACCCGCACGATCATCACAGCCGACGCGGCCTGCTGCTGCTCGTGGGCCGCCGGCGCCGGCTGTTGAAGTACCTCGCCAGCACCGACATCGCCCGCTACCGCTCGCTCATCGAGCGACTCGGCCTGCGCCGCTAGCCGGTACGGCAAGCGCACCACCGCACCATCTGCCGGCGGCGACCGTCGCCAGGCAGCCACTCCGGGCCGGTGGCCCGCCGCGTTCCACCCCCCGACCGGACAGGTCAGGGTGACGGCAACGCTCGCCGGCCGGTCCTCGGTAGTGGTTCCCGGGTTAACCCGTCGATCGGGCCCCGAGAACTTCGATCGAAGACCGGACGCGAACGCCACGGAACGTCGTACGTCCCCGGCTCGGGCAACCGAGAGGACGTCCTTGTCCGAGCACGACATCCATGAGTCCGTCGCCACGATCGACAACGGTCGCTTCGGCTCCCGCACCATCCGATTCGAGACCGGCCGGCTGGCCAACCAGGCCGCCGGCTCCGCCGTGGCCTACCTCGGCGACTCGATGCTGCTGTCGGCGACCACCGCCGGCAAGCACCCGAAGGACCACCTCGACTTCTTCCCGCTGACCGTCGACGTCGAGGAACGCATGTACGCCGCGGGGCGGATCCCCGGTTCGTTCTTCCGCCGCGAGGGTCGCCCGTCCGAGGATGCGATCCTCACCTGCCGGCTGATCGACCGCCCGCTGCGCCCGACGTTCCTCAAGGGCCTGCGCAACGAGGTCCAGGTCGTCATCACGGTGCTGTCCCTCGACCCGGACCACCTCTACGACGTGGTGGCCATCAACGCCGCGTCGATGTCGACCCAGCTGTCCGGGCTGCCGTTCTCCGGCCCGATCGGCGCCGTCCGGATGGCCCTGATCGAGGACCAGTGGGTGGCCTTCCCGACCCACTCGGAGCTGGAGACCGCCGTGTTCGACATGGTGGTGGCCGGCCGGGTCACCGACTCCGGTGACGTCGCGATCATGATGGTCGAGGCTGAGGCGACCGTGCACACGGTCGCCCTCGTCGGCGGCGGTGCGACCGCGCCGACCGAGGAGGTCGTGGCCGCCGGGCTCGAGGCGGGCAAGCCGTTCATCGCCGAGCTCTGCCGGGCCCAGTCGGAGCTGGCCAAGGCCGCGGCGAAGGAGACGATGACGTTCCCGCAGTTCCTGGACTACCAGGACGACGTGTACGCCGCGGTCTCCGACCGGGTCGGCGACGAGCTGGCCAAGGCGCTGACGATCGCGGACAAGCTCGAGCGCGAGGACGAGCTGGACCGGCTCAAGGACGGCGCCAAGGCCGCACTCGCCGATCAGTTCGAGGGCCGCGAGAAGGAGATCAGTGCCGCGTTCCGGGCGGTGACCAAGAAGCTCGTGCGGCAGCGGATCCTGCGCGACAAGGTGCGCATCGACGGTCGCGGGCTCAGCGACATCCGGCCGCTGTCGGCCGAGGTCGAGGTCCTGCCGCGGGTGCACGGCTCGGCGCTGTTCGAGCGCGGGGAGACCCAGATTCTGGGTGTCACCACGCTGAACATGCTCCGGATGGAGCAGATGATCGACACGCTGTCGCCGGACAACCGCAAGCGCTACATGCACAACTACAACTTCCCGCCGTACTCCACCGGCGAGACCGGCCGGGTCGGCTCGCCCAAGCGGCGCGAGATCGGGCACGGCGCGCTGGCCGAGCGGGCGTTGCTGCCGGTCCTTCCCGACCGCGAGGAGTTCCCCTACGCCATCCGGCAGGTCTCCGAGGCCCTCGGCTCCAACGGGTCGACGTCGATGGGCTCGGTGTGCGCGTCCACGATGGCGCTGCTCAACGCCGGCGTACCGTTGCGGGCCCCCGTCGCGGGCATCGCGATGGGGCTGGTCTCCGACTTCGGGGAGGACTCGGCCGACGGCACCGTGAACTACGTCGCGCTGACCGACATCCTCGGCGCGGAGGACGCCTTCGGCGACATGGACTTCAAGGTCGCCGGGACCAAGGAGTTCGTGACCGCGCTCCAGCTGGACACCAAGCTGGACGGGATCCCGTCGGAGGTGCTGGCCGGGGCTCTGACCCAGGCTCGCGCCGCCCGGCTGCACATCCTGGAGGTGATGACCGAGGCGATCGACGGGCCGGACGAGATGAGCCCGTACGCGCCCCGGGTGACCACGGTGCGCATCCCGGTGGACAAGATCGGCGCGGTGATCGGGCCGAAGGGTCAGATGATCAACTCCATCCAGGACGAGACCGGTGCCGACATCACGATCGAGGACGACGGCACGATCTACGTCGGCGCCACCGACGGGCCGTCGGCCCAGGCGGCGGTGGACCGGATCAACGCGATCGCCAACCCGCAGATGCCCAAGGTGGGGGAGCGCTTCCTCGGGACCGTGGTGAAGACGACGGCCTTCGGCGCGTTCGTCTCGCTGCTGCCGGGCAAGGACGGGCTGGTGCACATCAGCAAGTTGGGCAGCGGCAAGCGGATCAACAAGGTCGAGGACGTCGTCAACGTCGGCGACAAGCTCCAGGTGGAGATCCTCGACATCGACGCCCGCGGCAAGATCAGCCTTGCCCCGGTCGTCGCCGACGCAGGCGAGGATAACCAGGCCGCCGCCGACGCCGACGCGACCGAGGGCCAGCCGGCCACGTCGGTCGCCGTCAGCTAACCGGCCTTCGTGGCCGACTCCCGACGACCGGGTCGCCCGACCGCCCTCCTGAGGGGCGGTACGGGCACCCGGTCGCGGGCCCGCACCACGCTGCTGTCCCGATCCAGCGACGGCGCGGCGATCCATTCCACGGTGCTTCCCGGCGGGCTGCGGGTGGTCACCGAGTCGATGCCGGGGGCGCACTCGGTGGCGTTCGGTGTGTGGGTGGGCGTCGGGTCCCGGGACGAGACTCCGCGGCTGGCCGGCGCCTCGCACTTCCTGGAGCACCTGCTCTTCAAGGGCACCCGGCGTCGCAGCGCGCTGGAGATCGCCGCGGTCATGGACGCCGTCGGCGGGGAGCTGAACGCGTTCACGACCAAGGAGCAGACCTGCTTCTACGCCCACGTCCTGGATGCCGACCTCCCGCTGGCCGTCGACGTCGTCTGCGACGTGGTGACCAGCGCGGTGATCCGGGCCGAGGACGTCGACAGCGAGCGCGGCGTCATCCTGGAAGAGATCGCGATGCGCGACGACGACCCTGATGACGTCGTCCACGACCTGTTCGCCGAGACCCTGTACGGCGGGCACCCGCTCGGCCGCCCGGTGATCGGCTCCGTGGAGACCATCGAGTCGATGAACCGAACGCAGGTGGCCGGGTACTACCGGCGCCGGTACCGGCCAGAGCGGATGGTGGTCGCGGCGGCAGGCAACCTCGACCACCGCACCGTTGTGCGGCTGGTCCGTAAGGCGTTCGAGCCGCTGCTGGACGCCGGCGACCCGTTGCCGCCCCGCGCCGGCACGCCCTCGGCCCCGACTGTCCCCGACCGCCGGGTGGGGCTGATCGAACGCCGCACCGAGCAGGCGCACCTGACGGTCGGGGGGTTCGGCCTGGACCGCTGCGACGAGCGGCGCTATGCCCTGGGTGTGCTGAACAACGCCCTCGGCGGTGGGATGAGCTCGCGGCTGTTCCAGGAGGTCCGGGAACGGCGCGGGCTGGCGTACTCGGTTTACTCCTACGGATCGCACTACGCCGGGGGCGGGACGTTCGGCGTCTACGCCGGCTGCCATCCCAAGCGTGCCCGGGAGGTGCTGCAGATCGTCCGGGACGAACTCGCGGCCGTTGCCCAGGACGGGTTGCGGCCGGAGGAGATCGCGCGTGGCAAGGGGCAGTTCCGCGGCGGACTCGTGCTGGGCCTGGAGGACACCGGCTCGCGGATGAGCCGGCTGGGGAAGAGCGAGCTGGTGTACGGCGACCACATCACCGTGGCGGAGTTGCTCGAGCGCATCGAGGGGGTTACCGCGGAGCAGATCCGCGACGTCGCCGCGCAATTGCTGGGTCAGCCGATGTGCTTGGCTGTCGTCGGACCGTTCGACGAAGCCGACTTCGACGGAGTGCTGTGATGGATCAGCCCGAGTTGCTCAAGGTCGGGGTGCTCGGCGCCCGGGGTCGCATGGGTGCCGAGGTGTGCCGGGCGGTCGACGCCGCCGAGGGTCTCGAATTGGTCGCGATGGTCGACGCCGGGGACTGGCTGTTCAACATCGCCGACGCCGGAGCCGACGTCGTCGTCGACTTCACCACGCCGGATGTCGTGATGGACAACATCCGGTTCTGTGTCGACCAGGGGATCAGCTGCGTCGTCGGCACCACCGGCTTCGACGAGGCCCGGCTGGCCACCGTCCGCGAGTGGGTGGAGCACCGGGACGACATGGGCGTGCTGATCGCGCCGAACTTCGGGATCGGCGCCGTACTGTCGATGCGGTTCGCCGAGCAGGCAGCCCGGTTCTTCGAGTCCGTCGAGATCGTCGAGATGCACCACCCGTCGAAGGTGGATGCGCCCAGCGGCACCGCCGAGCGCACCGCGCGGGTGGTGGCGCAGGCGCGCGCCGACGCGGGAATGCGCCCCGTTCCGGACGCCACGGTGCAGGAGATGGCCGGTGCGCGCGGCTGCAACCCGCACGGGGTGCGGGTGCACTCGGTCCGGCTGGCCGGGCTCGTCGCGCACCAGGAGGTGTTGTTCGGGACGACGGGGGAGACCCTGAGCATCCGGCACGACTCCCTGGACCGGGTGTCGTTCATGCCCGGCGTGCTGCTCGCGGTCCGCGAAGTGACCCGGCGTCCCGGCCTGACCGTCGGCCTGGAGTCCCTGCTGGGTCTCTAGCGGCGGCCAGGCACGAGGTGCCGCGTCCCGTTGACCAGTTCCGCTCCGAGGCCGAAGACGAGCAGCGCCACCACGACGTGTAGCCCGCCGGCCAACGAGGGTGAGTCCGTACCGGCGCCGGCGAGCACGCCCTCCAGACCGGTGAGCACGAACAGCACGATCGCAGCGGCGACCATCCGTCGCGTGGGGTGCGCGACCGCGGCCGCGACGAGCAGGACGACCGCGAGCCCGGCCAGGACGTTGCCGAGGACGCGGTGCGCGTCGAGGCTGCCCGCCGAGTGCACGGGACCGGTGGCCGCGAAGATGCCTCGACCGGCCAGGAGAACTGCACGAGGACGCCGGTCAGGAACAGCATCCCGCCGTAGCGCAGGACCTGCGCCGCGCCGAGGCGTGCCCCGGTCAGCGGCTGGCTGTCCGCAGTGTTGCCGCTCATCGCTGCGAGGATAGTGGTGATGACTACTCAGGACCCCGATGTACAGCAGCGCCTGCTCCAGCTGGCGCTGGAGCTGGGCGGGATCCGGCGTACCGAGGCGGTGCTGGAGGCGGTGCTGGCTGCGGCCCGGGAGCTGACCGGTGCCCGTTACGCAGCGGTGGGGGTGCCGGACGGCGCCGGCGGCTTCGGCGTGTTCCTGACCGCGGGCGTCGACGCCGGGACCTGGGAGCGGATCGGGGCGCTGCCCCGGACCCATGGCCTGCTCGGGGCGATGCTGACCGGGCCGGACCCGATCCGGCTTGCCGATGTGCGCCAGGACGCGCGCTTCCAGGGTTGGCCGGCAGCACATCCGGCCATGACGGCGTTTCTCGCCGTACCCATCGTGGCCGGCGGGGAGATCCTGGCCGGACTGTTCCTGACCGACCCGGCCGACGGCGGCGAGTTCGACGAGGCCGACGAGCAGGTACTCGAAGCGCTGGCGCCGCACGCCGCGCTGGCCGTCGTCAACGCCCAGCGGCACGAGCGGTCCCGCGAACTGTCGGTGGCCGAGGAACGGGCCCGGTTGGCCAAGGACCTGCACGACTCGGTCACCCAGACCATGTTCAGCCTGTCACTGTCGGCGGAAACCGCGCTGACCCTGGCTGCGTCGCCGGGACCCGAACCCGGGACCGTGCCGGACCGGCTGCGCGCGGAACTCGAACGCGTCGGCGCCTTGGCCACGACCGCCCGGGAGGAACTGCGTGGCCTGGTCGACACCCTGCGCCCGGCCGACGTGGCCGAGCAGGGACTGGCCGCGGCGCTGCGCCGCCGGATCGAGCTGCTGCGGCGGGTCCATGACATCGACATCGTCCTTAGCGGGCCGACCTTGACCCGGATCCGCCGGCCGGCGGTCGAGGCGGAGCTGTTCAAGGTGGCCAGCGAGGCGCTATCCAACGCGCTGCAGCACTCCGGAGCCCGGCGGGTCGACGTCGGCCTGGATCCCGGCTACCGCGGGATCCGGCTGACCGTCCGTGACGACGGGGCAGGGCTCCCGGCGGAGACCGCGGCCGGGACCGGCGGCCACCTCGGGCTGGTGTCCATGCGGGAGCGGGTGGTCGCGCTGGGGGGCAAGTTCGAGGTCCGCAGCGAGCCCGGCGCCGGCACCGTCGTCGTCGCAGAGGTGCCGGATGCCTGACGCCGACCCGCCGATCCGGCTGCTGCTCTGCGACGATCACGAACTGGTCCGGGCCGGGCTGCGGACGTTTCTGGAGCTGCAGCCGGACATGGTCGTCGTCGGGGAGGCGGCCAACGCCGAGCAAGCGCTCGCCCTGGTGCCGCGGGAGCGGCCGGACATCGTGGTGCTGGACCTGGTGCTGCCGGGGTTGTCCGGCGTGGAGGCGCTGCGCCGGTTGCGAACCGAGCACCCGGACGTCAAGGTCGTCGTGCTGTCGAGCTTCAGCGGCTCCGAAGCCGTGCTGTCCGCGATCCACGCCGGCGCCGCTGGATACCTGCTCAAGGACGTCGGTCCGCGCGAGCTCGCCGACGCCCTGCGCTCGGTGGCCGCCGGCGGCGCGCCGCTGCACCCGCAGGTCGCCGCGACCGTGATGCGCAGCCTGCACTCCGAACCGCGCGACCCCCTGACGCCGCGGGAGTCCGAGGTTCTGCGGCTGATCGCCCGCGGTCTGACCAACCGGCTGATCGCCCGCGAACTCGCCCTGTCCGAGAAGACGGTCAAGGCGCACGTCAGCGCCGTGCTGGCCAAGCTCGGTGTCGGCGACCGGACCCAGGCGGCCCTGTACGCCGTCCGCGAGGGGCTGGCCACCGATCCCTGAGTCGCGGTGGGCCGCGTTGCGGGGCAGCCCAGGCCTGACTCGGACCTGGCGGCCCGACGGTCGGAGCCGGCGCGACCGTGTCACGCCGCCTCCCCTCCCGCGATCCACGGCGCAGGCTCCGGCAGCGGCAGGTCCAGCCACCAGCGCGTCGCGTCGAGCAGGACGGCAAACGAGGTCGCTGGCGCCGTTTCGCGCGGTCCGGGCGGCTCGACGGGATCGGGTGGGTCGTACACCCACGCCTCCGTCCGGTAGCTGTGGCCGGTGGGACTGGTCCAGGTCAGCCGCCCGGCAGCGTTCTGGACCACGTGCCAGGACGCGAAGGTCTTCACCCGGTGGTGTCCTCGGCACAGCCCCGCGAGATTCGTCGAGGCGGTCGGGCCTTCGGGATGGGGGACGGTGTGGTCCAGGTCGGCGCGGGCCGCCGGCCGGCCGCAGCCAGGGAATCGGCAGCAACCGTCCCGGGTGCGCACGTGCCTGGCAAGTGCTGCCGACGGTGCGTACGTCGAGGTGCCGAGATCCAGCAGGGTGCCCGACATTGGGTCGGTGACCAGCCGTCGCCAGGTCCCCGCTGCGGCCAGTTCCCGGGCGGTCTCCGCCGTGATGGGCCCGTAGCCGGCCAGCTGCCCCGGTCGATCGTCCAGGCCGGCCAGCGTGGTGGCCGCGACCGTCACGTGCACGGTGGCCGAGCCCGATCCCCATCTCGGGCGGCGGCCGGGGCCCGGCGATGGGCCGTGCGACGGACGGGCCGCCGTCCGCGGCGAGCCGGGAGACCGGTCGGCGGCGGGGTGTTGCAGAGCGGCTGGGTGTTGCAGAGCGGCGGGGTCTTGCAGAGCGGCGGGGTCTTGCAGAGCGGCGGGGTCTTGCAGAGCGGCGGGGTCTTGCAGAGCGGCGGGGTCCTGCAGAGCGGCTGGGTGGTGGAGAGCGGCCTGGTCCCGCGGCGCGGCGATGTCCTGACCGAGACCGGCCAGCGCGTCCAGCAGCAGGTCCGCGCGGCGGGCGTCCAGGCCCCGCTCGTCGCGGTGGCCCGGCTCGTCTGCGGGGTTCGGCGGTACAGCCTGGGCCGCCTCGGTGAGGCGGTGGAACGCGGTGATGGCTTGCGGCGCCGGCAGGAGCGCACGCAGGCACGCCATCCCGTCCTGGTCCGGGAACAGGTCGACCCGCCGCTCGCGGACGGCCTGCCGCCGGCGCAGCTCCGCGGCGTCCGGCTCGACGGCGAGCACGGCCCGCCGCAGGCACTGGCCCCACCGCGACGGTGTCTGGGTCTCACCGGCCGGGAGCAGGCGTGCCGCGACCGCGGCGCACGCGTCGTCGCTGAGGGGCGCGGTGTGCTCGGCCAGGATGCGCAGCTTGGCCAGGCTGAACCTCCCGGCGCCGAGTGCGGCCAGGGCGATCGGCAGCCGGGCCGCCGCGGTCAGGGCCAGGTGCACGCGGTCGGTCGCCGCGGGCCGGGAGATCCGCAGTGCCGGGCCGATCTCGGCGACGGTGAGCTCGACGGCGTCCAACCCGCCGGCGGCTCCGTCCGACACCCGCAGCCACCCAGGCGCCCGCCGGTGCAACTCGGCGATGAGGGCGATCTGCTCGGCCTGGGCCGCCGCGATCCGGGATTCGGCCGCGCGCATCCGGTCGACGAGGTCGCCGTCCCCGATGGTGCGCAGTTCGAACATGTGTTCGATTCTACCGCTGGACCGAATGGGACGGAAGCCCCGATTCGCACCCTGCTCGCCCCTGTGGACAACGTCCGGCCCGGGGCCGGGTGAACCACGCTCCGGCCTACGACCAAGGTCCCGATACCGCCCCGCCCATCGTCCGATGCCGGCGTCGAACGCCGGGACGAACGTGGCTGCCATGAATCGTGCCCTCGTCACCGGAGCCTCCCGCGGCCTCGGCCTCGCCCTCACCCGGCACCTGTCCGCCATCGGCTGGGAGGTCGTGGTCGACGCCCGGTCGCCCGCCGACCTCACCCGCGCCGTCTCCGATCTGCCCGGGGTCCGTGCCGTGCCCGGCGACCTCACCGACGACGCACACCGTCGGCGCCTGGCCGAGTCGGTCGGCCCGGCGCTGGACCTGCTCGTCCTCAACGCCTCGACCCTCGGACCGTCGCCCCTGCCCGCACTTGCCGAACTCGACCTGGCGGCACTGCGGCAGATCCTGGAGACCAACACCGTCGCCCAACTCGGCCTCATCCAGCAGGCCCTCCCGGCGCTGCGCGCCGCCCGCGGCACCGTCGTCGCGATCAGCAGCGACGCCGCGGCCCAACCCTACGAGGGCTGGGGTGGGTACGGCGCCAGCAAGGCCGCGCTGGACCAGATCGCCAACGTCCTGACCGCCGAGGAACCCGAACTCACCGTGTACGTCGCGGATCCCGGCGACATGCGGACGCAGATGCACGCCGAGGCATTCCCCGGCGAGGACATCAGCGACCGACCGCTGCCGGAGACCGTCCTGCCCGCCTTCGAGTCACTCTGGTCCGGCCGGCTGCCGTCGGGTCGCTACACGGCGGCCGCGCTGAGCGCCCTCACCCCGATCGGCGGCGTCGAATGACCACCGCCCTCACCGGTCCCGACGCCGTGACCGGGCTGCCCTGCCTGCCCGACTTCTCCTTGCCGGCGGCCAACATCGCCGGTGAACCGCCGGAGGCGCGCGGCATCGCCCGCGACGGCGTCCGGATGCTCGTGGCCGCCGATGGCCAGGAGTTGGCGCACCGGCTGGCCCGGGACCTGCCCCGGGTGCTGGCGCCGGGCGACCTGCTCGTCGTCAACACCTCGGACACCCTCCCGGCCGCGCTGGACGGTGTGGCCCCCGGTGGCGAACGCGTCGTCGTACACCTGTCGACCGCACTGCCGGGCAGTACGCCGGCGCGGGCGCTCGCCGACACCGGGTCCGTCTGGACGGTGGAGTTCCGCGTCCCGGACGGGTCGGCGAGTCGACCCTCCGACACGCCGCGGCACGGCCACGTCGTACACCTGCGCGGCGATGGCCTGCTCCGCATCGTGGACTCCTACCCGGGCGGCCGCGGGCGGTCCCGGCTGTGGGTCGGGGAGATCACCACCCCGACCGCCCTGCTGTCCTGGCTGACCGAGCGCGGCCAGCCGATCCGGTACGGCTACGTCACGTCGCGGTGGCCGCTGTCCAGCTACCGCACATCGGTCTCGGACACGCCGGGCAGCGTCGAGATGCCCAGCGCCGGACGCCCCCTCACTCCGAGGCTGCTGCACCGCGCCCGCATGAACGGCATCCGGGTCGCCGACCTGGTCCTGCACTGTGGCGTGGCCTCGCTCGAAGCCGGCGACCCGCCGTACGCGGAGTGGTTCGCGGTCCCCGACGCCACCGCCCGCGCCATCGCGCAGACCCGCGACGCCGGGGGTCGGGTCATCGCGGTCGGGACCACCGTCGTCCGCGCGCTGGAGTCCGCGGCCGATCGGACCGGGACGGTGCAGCCGGTCCAGGGCTGGACCGATCTCGTCGTGACCCCCGACCGCACACTGTCCACAGTGGACGGCCTGCTCACCGGCTGGCACGAGCCGCGGGCGTCCCACCTCATGATGCTCACCGCGCTGGCCGGCCCGGATCTGCTCTGCCGGTCCTACGCCGAGGCACTGGCCACCGGATATCGCTGGCACGAGTTCGGCGACGTCCACCTGCTGCTCCCGGCCGGCCGCCGCGGATGACTGGGGCAGACTGCTGGGTGTGACGGCCGAGCGCGTCAGGCAGGGGATGTTCGCCTCCGTCCTCGTGCTGAGCCTGGTCATCCTGTTCGTCCCCGGGAACGACGTGCCGGCCGCGCCGGTCGGGGTGGACAAGGTCGTGCATCTGGTGCTGTTCGGAGCGTTGGCGTACACCGCCGTCCTGGCCGGGCTCGGCCGCTCGTCCGCGATCGGCCTCCTCCTGCTGTACGCCGCGGGAAGCGAGGTCCTGCAGGCGCTTCCGGTCCTCGGTCGCAGTGCGAGCGCGCTGGACTGGCTCGCCGACGCCGCCGGTGTGCTGGTGGGCATCGCGCTGACGGTTGCAGCACGCCGGCGCCGGACGTGGTGGACCGCCCCGCGTTAGCGGCCCCGGTCGGTTTCCGGGGCGCTCGCGCCCACATTGCGGTCCAGCCAGGTCTCCAGAGCGGCCAGCTGCCGCCAGGCGTCGCGCACCCGGGTGCGGGCCCGCGCGGTGTGCAGCCACTGCGCCGGTTCCCAGGTCCGGTGCGCGATCAGGGTCCGGTGCCGCAGCAGCTCGATCCGGGGATGGTCGGCGTCGTAACCGCGCGGTCGGGTCTTGAGCCGGTCGCCGCCGATCTCCCACCCTGCCTTGCCCAGGGTGGCCACGATCCGCTCCAGCTGCGGTCCCTGCACGTC
>JBBPYA010000256.1:0-3242 GCA_038200385.1 Mycobacteriales bacterium | reverse complement strand
GGACAGCAGCGCGCCCGGCCGCACAGGTAGGAGCCCCAGCGGCCGGACCGCAGCCACAGCACGTCCCGCACGTCGAGGGCCTGCTCGTCGCAGGCCGACCGCAGCGCGGTCCCGAGTGCCGGATGCGGGCGGGCCCCACGGTCTTCGGAGACCACCAGGAGGAACGCCGCGCCCGCGCCGGCGTGGCGCAGGTGGGCAGCCACCACTGCGGCCAGCCGCGGCGCGTGCCGCCGGCGGGGCAGATCCACCCGCATCGTCAGGCAGATCTCCCGCCGCTCGGAGGCTCGGCCCAGCGCACCGACGGACTCCGAGGGATGGAAACCGATGAGGAACGGCACCGCGGCGGCCACCTGGGCAGGCGTCGTCAGGCGCAGGGTCGCCCCGGTCGACCACGGCGCCGTGCCCCGACCGGGGGACGGCGACGCGAGAGGAGTCATGGCCCGATCGTGGCCGTCCGGCCGACCGCCGAGCGGCCTGGACCGGCCGCCTGGGGACAGTGCCGCCGCTGTGGACGAGGCGGCACCCTGCGAGCGGGTTCGTGGTAGAAGCCGTTCCGGGTGGCAGCCGGCGAGCGGAATCGTCCGCTTTCGGCCAGGATCAACCGCACCGGCGGTACCTGCGCTGCCGGCAGCACGGTGGCGGAGGTGGCAATGCCCGGATCGGCGAAGGGCGAGGCGCGCAAAGCGGCGAACAGCAAGACCCTGGAGGTCCTGGCCCGAGTCGGCCTGGTCGCCTACGGACTCGTGCACCTGCTCGTCGGCTGGCTGGCCCTGCAGATCGCCTGGGGCGGCAGCAAGCAGAACGCCGACCAGTCCGGGGCCTTGAAAGCGATTGCGCAGAAACCGTTCGGAAGCGTGCTGCTGTGGCTGGTCGCCGTGGGGCTGGCCGCGCTGGCGGTCTGGCAGGCCAGCGAGGCGATCTGGGGCCACACCGAGGGCGAGGACCAGAAGAAGCGGCTGGCCAGGAAGGGCAAGGCGGCCGCCAGGGCGGTCATCTACCTCGCGTTGGGGATCAGCGCCGCACGGTTCGCCATCGGTTCGGGGAAGTCCAGCTCGCAGTCCCAGCAGAACACCACCCAGGGTGTGCTCAGCCTGCCGGGGGGCCGGTTCATCGTGGCAGTGGCCGCGCTGGTCATCATCGGGGTCGGTGGCGCGCTGATGTACCGCGGCGTCAAGAAGAAGTTCCTCAAGGACATCGACACCTCATCGCTGTCCTCCTCGGCCCGGCAGACCATCACCCGGCTGGGCCAGATCGGCTACGTCGCCAAGGGTGTCGGGCTGGCCGTGGTCGGATTGCTCTTCGGGTACGCCGCGATCACGTTCGACCCGAACAAGGCCCGCGGCCTGGACGGTGCCATGCGCACGATCGCCGCCCAGCCGTTCGGCCAGATCCTGCTGACGGCGGTGGCCCTAGGCTTTGTCGGGTTCGGGCTCTTCGCCCTGGCCCAGTCCCGCTACCGCTCCATGTAGTGCCGGCGTCCTGACCGGGTTACGGTCGCAAGGTTCGCCGGACAAGTACCGACGGAGGTCCGATGGGTGAAGACGGCGGCATCAAGGTGACCGGCGAGCTCCGGGAGCGCTACGACGAGATCCTGACCGACGAGGCGCTGAGCCTCCTGGCGACGCTGCACCGCGAGTTCGAGCCGCGCCGCCGGCAACTGCTGGACCGCCGTCACGAACGCACCGCCGACCTCGCCGCCGGTGGGACCCTGGACTTCCTCGAGCAGACCCGCGACGTCCGCGCGGACGACAGCTGGCGGGTCGCCGACCCCGCCCCCGGGCTGACCGACCGGCGGGTCGAGATCACGGGCCCGACCGACGCGAAGATGACCATCAACGCCCTCAACAGCGGCGCGAAGGTCTGGCTGGCCGATCACGAGGATGCGAACAGTCCGCTGTGGGACAACGTCATCAGCGGCCAGCTCAACCTGCGCGACGCGATCACCGGCGCGATCGACTTCACCAGCCCTGAGGGGAAGTCCTACGCGCTGCGCACGGACGCCGACCTGGCCACCATCGTGGTGCGCCCCCGCGGGTGGCACCTGCCGGAGAAGCACCTCGAGGTCGACGGCGACCCCGTCGCCGGGGGCATCGTCGACTTCGCGCTCTACCTGCTGCACTGCGGCCAGTTGCAGCTCGACCGCGGGTCCGGCCCGTACTTCTACCTGCCGAAGCTGGAGAGCCACCTCGAGGCGCGGCTGTGGAACGACGTGTTCGTCCGCGCCCAGGAAATCGTCGGCATCCCCCGGGGCGCGATCCGGGCGACCGTCCTGATCGAGACCTACCCGGCGGCCTTCGAGATGGAGGAGATCCTCTACGAGCTGCGGGAGCACTCCGCCGGCCTGAACGCCGGCCGCTGGGACTACATGTTCAGCGTCATCAAATGCTTCCGGACCCGGGGCAAGGATTTCCTGCTCCCCGACCGGAACTCGGTCACGATGACCGTCCCGTTCATGCGCGCCTACACCGAGCTGCTGGTCCGCACCTGCCACAAGCGGGGCGCGCACGCGATCGGCGGGATGGCCGCGTTCATCCCGAGCCGGCGCGACGCCGAGGCCAACGAGCACGCCCTGGCCAAGGTCCGCGACGACAAGACCCGGGAGGCCGGGGACGGGTTCGACGGCTCCTGGGTGGCCCACCCCGATCTGGTGCCCATCTGCCGCGAGGCCTTCGACGCCGTACTCGGTGATCGACCCGACCAGCGCGACCGGCTGCGCGAGGACGTGTCGGTCACCAGCGCCGAACTGCTCGACGTCGCCTCGACGCCCGGCGAAGTGACCGAGGCGGGACTGCGCAACAACATCAGCGTCGGCATCCAGTACCTGGAGTCCTGGCTGCGCGGTTCGGGCGCGGTGGCCATCAACAATCTGATGGAGGACGCGGCGACCGCGGAGATCTCGCGCAGCCAAGTCTGGCAGTGGCTGTACAACGGCGTCCGGCTCGCCGATGGTGACGAGGTCACCGCAGACCTCGTCGAGCGGATCATCGCCGAGGAGTACGACGCCATCCGCGAGGCGCAGGGAGACGAGGCGTTCGCGCAGGGCCGGTGGGAGGACGCGCGTGGAACGTTCAGCGAGCTGGCGCTGGCCGAGGAGTACATCGACTTCCTCACCCTGCCCGCCTACCAGCGGATGCCCTGAGCGGCAGCCATGACCACCACCCACGGAGTCTCCGGCGATGTCGAGAACATCGCTGAGCCGGTCGAGGACCCCGCGGACGGCGTCGCCGTCCGGCAGGTCCGCG
>JBBPYA010000255.1:0-6270 GCA_038200385.1 Mycobacteriales bacterium | reverse complement strand
GTGGCAGGGCAAGATCGGGATCGCCGCAGCCGGCGCGGACTTCCAGGCGATCGTCAGCGCGGTGCTATCCATCGAGGGTCGCGACGCGACCGCGCAATGGCTGGCCGGCCTCAAGCGCAACGCCCTGATCTACCCGAGCAACTTCGCCGTCATGGCGGCGACGAACGCGGGGGAGATCGAAACCGGCGTCATCTACCACTACTACTGGTACCAGGACCAGGCCGAGTCCGGCGCCAACAGCGCCAACACCAAACTGAAGTTCGTCGGCAACAAGGATCCCGGCGCCTTCGTCAGCCTGTCCGGGGCCGGCGTACTGAAGTCCAGCAAGCACGCCGCCGAGGCGCAGCAGTTGGTCGCCTTCCTGACCGGCGCGGAGGGACAGAAGGTACTCGCGGACAGCACCGCCCTGGAGTACACGCTGAACAGCGCGGTCCCCGCGAACTCCGCCCTGCCGGCGCTGGACAGGCTCGGCGCTCCGGTGGTCGACCCGGTCAACCTCAACGGTCCCGAGGTGGTCAGCCTGATGCAGGAGGCGGGGCTGCTCTGACCCTGGCCGGCGCTCCTGGCCGCGGCTCCGTCCCGGTCCCGGTCCCGGACGCGGTCACGGCCGACCGTCGGCGTACCCGGCGCGTACGCCGTCGCCGGGCCCCGGCCGCCGTGGTTGCCGCCGCCGTCGTCGTCGCGCTGTTCGCGCTGATCCCGTTGTTCTTCGTGATCGGTTACACCATCGACCTCGGCTGGGCGCAGACCAGCGAGCTGGTGTTCCGGGCCCGGGTCGGCGAGCTGCTGTGGAACACCCTGCGGCTGACCCTGGGCTGCATGGCGCTGAGTGCGGTGCTCGGCACCGGCGCGGCCTGGCTCGTCGAGCGCACCACGATCCCGCTGCGCAAGCTGTGGACCGTCCTGCTGGTGGCACCGCTGGCGATCCCGGCGTTCGTCAACGGCTACGCCTGGATCTCGGTGACCCGCACCGTCGACGGCTACTGGGGTGCGCTGCTGGTCACGACGCTGTCCTACTTCCCGCTGGTGTACCTCCCGGTCGTCGCCGCCTTACGAGGGCTGGACCCCGCGCTGGAGGAGAGCGCGCGCAGCCTGGGACTGTCGTCCCAGGCGGTTTTCGGGCGGGTTCTGCTGCCGCAGCTGCGGATCGCGCTGTACGGCGGTGTCCTGCTCGTGGGCGTCCACATGCTCGCGGAGTTCGGGGCCTTGCAGCTGCTGCGGTTCCCGACGTTCACCACCGCCATCTACGACCAGTTCCGGTCCAGCTTCAACGGGCCGGCGGCCAACGTGCTCGCCGGCGTCCTGGCGGCGGTCTGCCTGGTGTTCCTGCTCGCCGAACTCGGGCTGCGCGGCGGCGCCCGCTACGGCCGGCTGGGCAGCGGGGCGGCCCGGTCGGTGACCCGGATCGAACTCGGCCGGTGGCACTGGCCGGCCCTCGGCGGACTCGCCCTGCTGTCCACGCTGGCGCTGCTCGTCCCGCTCGGCGCGCTGCTGCGCTGGCTGCTCGCCGGTCGGTCGACGGCGTTCCCGTGGGCGTCGCTGGCCCGCACCGCCGCCACCACCGTCGGGCTCGCCGCCGTCGCCGCGGTCGTCGCGGTCGCCCTCGCGCTGGCCCTGGGGTGGCTCAGCGAGCGGTACGGCAGTCGGCTGGGCGCCCTGCTGGAGCGCGGTACGTACTTCGGCAGCGCGATGCCCGGCATCGTGGTCGCGCTGGCCCTGATCACGGTGTCGATCCGGCTGGTGCCCGGGCTCTACCAGTCCGCGCCGTTGCTCATCCTGGGATACGCGATCCTCTTCCTCCCGCGGGCGGTCATCAACGTCCGGTCCGCGCTGTCTCAGGCCCGCCCGCTCTACGACGACGTCGCGCGCTCGCTCGGCACGCCGACCCTGCAGCGGCTGCGCCGGGTGACGCTGCCGCTGATGGCCGGCGGGCTCGGCGCCGGCGCCGCACTGGTGGTCCTTGCGGTGGCCACGGAACTGACCGCCACCCTGCTGCTGGCTCCTACCGGGACCCAGACGCTGGCCACCGCGTTCTGGGGACTGAGCAGCAGCCTGCAGTACGGCGCCGCTGCGCCGTACGCAGCCCTGATGATCGCGATCTCGGCTCCGGCGACCTACCTGCTGACCCGGCAGGCCGGACGTAGCCTGACGCCGTGAGCGAGGGCAGCGGGCGGGCAGGTGAGACGGCGCCGGCACCCGCGCTCACCGTCCGCGGGCTGCGCAAGTCCTACGGCGCCACCGAGGTCCTGCACGACCTCGACCTCGTCGCGCGCGCCGACGGCGTGACGGCTCTGCTCGGCCCCTCAGGGTGCGGCAAAACCACCCTGCTGCGACTGGTGGCCGGATTCGACCGCCCCGACGGCGGCGAGATCCGGTTCGGCGAGCAGCCGGTCTACGGCCCCGGGCGCTGTGTGCCCGCGCAGCGCCGACGGGTCGGCTACGTGCCGCAGGAAGGCGCGCTGTTCCCACACCTGACCGCGGGCGCCAACGCCGTGTTCGGGTTACCGCGGACCCGACGGCGTCCGTCCACCGCCCGCGAGCTGCTGGCCGGGGTCGGCCTGGACGAGAGCCTGGCCCAGCGCTATCCGCACCAGCTCTCCGGCGGCCAGCAGCAGCGGGTCGCGCTGGCGCGGGCGCTGGCCCCGCGCCCGGCCCTGGTACTGCTCGACGAGCCGTTCTCCTCACTGGACGCCGGCCAGCGCGAATCCACCCGGCAGGCCGTGCTGGCGATCCTGCGGACCGCCGGCACCAGCACGATCCTGGTCACCCACGACCAGTCCGAGGCGCTGTCCATGGCCGATGAGGTCGCGGTGATGAGGGAGGGGACGATCGTCCAGCTCGCGGCCCCGCAACAGCTGTACCGCAGCCCGGTCGATCCGGGAGTCGCCGCATTCGTCGGCGCCGCGGTGCTGCTGCCGGCCACCCTCGACGGCGCGGTCGCGCACTCCGCGCTCGGGCCGGTCGCGCTGGATCCGGCGGCCGGGGCCGCGGCTACCGGGTCGGTGCGGCTGCTCCTGCGCCCGGAGCAGATCCACATCCAGCCCGATCGTGAGGCCGGCGACGCCACCGCGCCCGAGGGCCGGCCCGGCGTCCCCGCGCGGGTGAGCGGGCTGCAGTTCTACGGGCACGACTGTGCCGTCCAGCTGCAGCTGCTCGACGGCGGGCCGGGGATCAGCGCCCGCACGCTGGGGGGCAGCGCGCCGCGGGCCGGCGATCTGGTCCACCTCACCGTGACCGGTACCGGGACGGTGTTCGGCGCTCCCTGAGGCGGCACCGACGGTCCCCGGCGCGGAGCTCGCTGCGCGGTCCGTCGCGCCCGCGGTGCCAGGATCCCTGGATGGCCTTCCCGCGAGCGGCGTACGCCGACCGCACCGACGCCGGCCGCCGGCTGCGGGACCCGGTCCGGAAGCTGCTGTCCACGGCACCGCCCGGCGAGGTGGTCCTCCTGGGACTGCCCCGCGGCGGTGTCGTCGTCGCCGCCCAACTCACACCCGGGCTCGGCGCGGAACTGGACGCGCTCATCGTGGCCAAGGTCTTCCATCCGCGGCGCCCGGAACTCGCGCTGGGCGCGGTGTCGGCGACGGCGCGGGTCGGCAACGACGCGGTGATCCGCCGGCTCGGTGTCGGCCCCGAGGATCTGCACGGCTGGACCGAGCGGGCACTTCAGGAGGTACGGCGGCGCGAGCAGCTCTACCGCGGCGGTCGGCCGCCCCCGGCGGTGACCGGTCGGGTCGTGCTGGTCGTGGACGACGGCATCGCGACGGGCGCCTCCGCCCGGGTCGCCCTCGCCGCAGTCCGGGCGCAACACCCGGCCTGGCTGGGCTTCGCGGCGCCGGTCGGGCCCCCGGACGTCGCGGCGATCCTGGGTCCGCCGCCACCCGGGGCAGCCGACGTGGAAGCCGGAGCCAACGCCGTGGCCGGGACGTGGCCGGGCCCGGACGGCATCGCCGTACCGTGGCAGCCCGCGGGGTTCGGCGCGGTCAGCCGGTACTACCGGCACTTCGGGCAGACCTCCGACGAGGAGGTGCTGGCCGCACTGAACCGCTGAACGCACGCGGCCCGGACCCTTCGGGGTCAGGCCGGCAGGGTGACCTCGAGGAACTCCAGGTCCGGCGTCACCTCGACCAGCGCGTGCCGGGTCCCGGCCGGCATGGTCACGGCGACGCCCCGGCCGAGTTCGGACTCGCCGTGACCGTCCGTGCTCAGCGTCGCGGACCCCGCCAGCCCGAACCAGAACTGGAACTCGCCGTCGTGCTTGAGCGGCTCCGGGCCAGCCGTCGACGTACGACGTACCACCCGGACTCCGGCCAGCCCGTCGGTGGCCGCGGCGATCCCGGTGTCCCGGCACTCGAAGCCGGCGTACCGCCACGGCTGCCACACCGCGGCCGCGGCGACGTGCCGGACGAACAGCTGCCCGGCGAAGCGGCGGTCCGGGCGGACCTGCGGCGTCGGCAGCGTGATCTCGTGCTCGACGTTCGTCTCGTGTTCGGCCGGGCAGCCGACCTCAACCACCTCGAAGCCCGGGGAGGACCGGAGCACCCGGTGCCGGATGCCCGGCGGCTGCAGCACGCAGTCGCCGGCCTGCATGATGAACGGCGGGCCCTGGTCCTCGTAGACCACCTCCACCCAGCCGGCCGCGCAGTAGATCAGCTGGAACCGGACGGTGTGGTGGTGGACGTAGTCCGGCACCGGGCCGCCGTCGGGGATCCTGATGTGCGAGGCGATGAAGCGCCCGCCCTGACGCGAGGGCAGCACGTCCCGGTAGATCATCCCGGCCCGTCCGACGCCGCTGTCGGTGTCGACCGGCCGGGTGAGTTCGAACTGCTCCGTGCCTTCGGGGACGCGCAGTCCGGGCTCCGGGTCGATCAGGTGTATGACGGTTCCGTTCGGTGCGGTCCGCCGCCCCCGCCCGGCCGGGTCCGCGCAGCCGATCCGCAGCTCGCCGGGTCCGCCGACGCCGTCGCGGTCCAGCCGCAGCCGCAGGTCCGGGCCAGTGAGCACCGCGATCCGTGGGTCGTCGGCCGGCATGATCGTGTCCAGCCGGAAGCCCAGCTGCGCGGTGAAGAACTCGATCCCCGCGTCCAGGTCGGGGCAGGGCAGGACGACCTCGGCGCTTGTCAGCTCGGCGGGCGCGGGCACGGCCCACACGCTACCCAGCGGGAGCCCGGCGGAGCACACTGAGTTGACCCACCCGAGCCGAGGAGGCGTCATGGCCCAGCGCGAGAACGTCGAGTTCCACACCGACGACCAGGTGACCCTGCGCGGCTGGCTGTACAAGCCCGAGGGCGACCAGCCGGCGCCGCTGATCGTGATGAGCCACGGCTTCTCCGCGACCAAGGAGATGTATCTCGACGACTACGCGGAGGTGTTCGCGGCCGGCGGCTTCGCCGTCCTCGTCTACGACAACCGTTGCCTCGGGGACAGCGACGGGACCCCCCGAGGCGAGATCGACCCCTGGCTGCAGATCCAGGACTACCGGGCCGCGATCACCTGGGCCGCCGAACTGCCCGACATCGACGCCGAGCGGATCGGCGTCTGGGGCTCGAGCTACAGCGCAGGGCACGTCCTGGTCGTGGCCGCCACCGACCGGCGGGTGCGCTGCGTGGTCAGCCAGGTCCCGCTGATCAGCGGCTACGAGAACGCCCGCCGGCTGGTCCGCGCGGACATGGTGGCCGTGCTGCGCGGCGCGTTCGACGCGGACCGGACCGCGCGCTACCACGGCAAGGACCCGGCGATGATCCAGGTCTGCTACGACCAGGACCCGACCGAGATGTGCGCGCTGCCCACCGCGGACACCCACGACTTCTTCCTCGGTCCGATCCTGGACCGGGCCACCACCTGGACCAACTCGGTCACCCTGCGCTCGGTGGAGATGTTCCTCGACTACGAGCCGGGGGCCTACCTGCCGTTGATCACGCCCACGCCGCTGATGATGGTCGTGGCCGCCGGGGACCACTTGACCGTCGTGGACCTGGCCACCCGCGGCTTCTCCACCGCGCACGAGCCGAAGAAGCTGCTGGTGCTGCCCGGCGGGCACTTCGAGGCCTACACCGGGGAGAACTTCACACTGTCCAGCGCGGCGCAGCGGGACTGGTTCGCCCAGCACCTGACATGAAGATGGCCCCACCCGGCGGTGTCAGCCGGTGGCTGGGAGCGCCTGGAGGGTGACGGTGTAGCCGAGTTGGCGGAGCTGGTTCAGGGCGCGTTGTTTGGTCTTGTCGGGGTTGCGGCGGGTGTAGTAGTCCCCGCCGAGGTCGGCGTAGCCGTCGT
>JBBPYA010000254.1:0-2474 GCA_038200385.1 Mycobacteriales bacterium | reverse complement strand
GCGCCCACGACGGGGTCAGGCATCGGTGCTCACCCGGTCACCTGCCGGCCGCGGGCGACCAGCGGACAGCTGGTGGCCACCGGGCAACGCCGGCACTGGGTGTTCTCCGTGGCCACGAATGTCGCCGCCGCCATCCCGTCGGCCACCCGCTCGATCAGCTCGGCGGCCCAGCCCGGGTCCGGTCCGTCGGCCAGGGCGGGCTGGGCCTTGACCGAAGCGCGGCGCACATCCTTGAGCGCGAGCAGTTCCGCCCCGCCGCTGAGCTCATCCGACCCGAATCCTCCTGCCTCGACGGCCTGCTGATAGACCCCCAGCTGCGGGTGTGTGGGCATGTCGGCCGCCGGCGGCACGCTTCCGGTCTTGAGGTCCACCACGACCAGCCGGCCCTGGTCGTCGCGCTCCAGGCGGTCCACCCGCCCCCGCAGGGTCGCCCGGCCGACCTGCACGTCGAAGTCCAGCTCGGTCCCCACCAGGGCTCGCGGATTGTCACTCACCCAACGGTGCAGCCGCTCCAGCATGTCCCGGGCCTTGTCCCGTTGCTGACGGGAGTACCACGAACTGCCGAAGTCCAGCGCGTCCCAGCTGCGGTCCATCCGCTCCTGCAGCGCGTCCAGCCCGATCGAGCCGTCGACGGCGTAGCTGGCCACGTCGTGCACCAGCGTTCCCAGGCTCTGACTCGGACCCGGGCCCCCGGAGCCGCCCGCGGACTCCAGCAGCCAGCGCAGCCCGCAGGTGGCGAACCGGTCGACCCGGGACGGCGAGAGCCGGACCGGCTCGTCGGGTCCGCGCAGCGGACCGTCGTCGGACAGTGGCAACACGCCCCACCACCGGTCCGGATCGGCCCCCGGAACGCCGGCCTCGGCCAGCCGGCGCAGCGCCACGACCGCGTCGTCCCGCGTCGCCGGGAGGCCGGCCGGGTCGGCCGCAGCGGCCCGCAGCTCGGCCACCAGGGCGGGCAGGGAAAGCAGGCGGGGCAGCTCACTGTGCGGCCGCCGGCCGTCGGACCGGGCGCGCTCGTCCACCGCGTCGAGCAGCGGCGACGGCACGTCGCCGTCCGGGCTGTCCACAGCGGTGACGATCAGCCGCCGCCGGGCCCGGGTCACCGCGACGTAGAACAGCCGCCACTCCTCGTCCCGCAGCGAGCTGACCGCGGAGACGGTCGCCGGGTCGATGCCGTCGGCGAGGTCCACGAGTTCCTCGGAGCCGAGCAGGCTCCCGCGCACCCGCAGATCCGGCCAGCGCCCCTGCTGCACGCCCGCGACCACGACCAGGTCCCATTCCAGGCCTTTCGCCGAGTGCGCGGTCAGGATGCGCACCGCCTCGCCGGTCGGGGCCCGCGCCGCCAACGAGTCGGCGGGGATGTGTTGGCTGCGGACGTGATCCAGGAAACTGCGGGCACCGGCCTGGGGTAGCCGGTCGACGAAGCGGGCAGCGGAATCGAACAGGGCGACCACGGCGTCCAGGTCACGGTGGGCCGCGGCGGCCGCCGCCGCGTGCGCGTGGCGGGTGGAGCGCTGCCATCTCGGTCCGAGGCCGCTGTCCTGCCAGATCGCCCACAGCGCATCCTCGACGGTCGCGCCCGGCCGGGCCGCCGTACGCCTGGCCAGTGCGAGCAGGCCGGCGATCCGGTGGGCCGGCGCCGCGACGGACTCGTCGACGGCCAGCAGGTCTCCCGGCTCGCGCAGCGCCTGCACGATCAGCGGCCCGGAGGGTCCGGCGTCGCCGGCCGCTGCGGCGATCCGGCGCAGCTGGACCCGCAGCCGCCGCAGGTCCAGGGCGTCGGCGCCGCCCAGCGGGGAGGACAGCAGCGCGACGGCGAGTTCCTCGTCGAAGGCCGGGGACCAGGCCGACCCCTCCGGGCCCCCGTCCGGCGGCAGGGCCGCCTCGAGCAGGTCGAGCAGCGCGACCGCGGCCGGCTGCTCGGCCAGCGGGAGTTCGTCCCCGGTCACGGCGACCGGGACACCGGCACCGACGAACGCGCGGCGCAGCACCGCCAGCTGCCGGGCCGTGGACCGCACCAGGACCGCCATCTGCGACCAGGCGATGCCCTCCCGCAGGTGCGCCTCGCGCAGCCGGTGGGCAAGGAAGGAGGCCTCCTGGCTCGAGGACACCAGGACGTGGACCTCGACCGCGCCGGGCCCGTCGGCGGCCGCCCGCAGGGACCGGTGCGCCTCCCACCGCGGCCCGGACGTGTGGGCGATCACCCGGCGGGAGGCCGCGAGCAGGTGGGCGCCCCCCCGCCGGGACACCGTCAGCGCCACCGTCGGCGCGGGAGTCCCGTCCGCGCACCGGAACCGGTCGGGGAAGTCCAGGATCGCCCGGCGGCTGGCGCCGCGGAAGGCGTAGATGGACTGGTCGGGATCGCCGACCACGACGAGGTCACGGCCGTCGCCGGCCAGCAGGGCGAGCAGCTCGTCCTGAGCCGGGTCGCAGTCCTGGTACTCATCGACGTACACCTGGTTGAGCCGGCCCCG
>JBBPYA010000253.1:0-3861 GCA_038200385.1 Mycobacteriales bacterium | reverse complement strand
TCGATCTGGCACCAGCCCGGCACCGGGCGGGCCCGGATCAGCACCTGCATCGTCACCGTCGGCGCCCAGCCGAACCGGCCGGTCGCGAAAGCCACCGGGGGGCAGGCGTCGCAGAGCAGCACCAGGCCGAGCGGGTCGATCCGGCGCCCGTCGGCGAACCGCAGCCCCAGGTTCAGCAGCGGCCGGTCCCCGGGGTCCCCGGCGAGCCAGCCCGACGTGTCGGGGTCGAAGGCGTAGTCCAGGACCAGCGCCAGTCCCGGCGGGGTCGGGCCGACGCCCGGGGCGGCCACCGGGAGGCAGTCCGCCGGCGCGGTGATCGGCGGCGGGGTCAGGTCGGTCCACTCCGGCGCGGCCTCCCCGAGGTCGGCGGTCGTCACCTGCAGGTCGACGCTCGGCGGCTCGTCGGCCGCGCCCACGGTGACGCGGTACGACGAGAGGGTCCGGCCCGCACGCAGCGGCAGCACGCTGACCACCGCCGGGCCGTCCGGGATCGGGCGCAGGAACGTCGCGGAGACTGCCAGGGGATCGGGGTGGGCACCGTCGGCGAGGGCGGCCCGTACGCCGACCGCCATCAGGTAGCCGCCGTTGAGCAGCCCCGGGCCGACCCCCCACACCGGGTCCAGTGTGACGCCGTAGCGTCCCGCCGCCTGCTCCGTGATCTGCGTCGCAACGTCGAAGTCATGCAGCACAGCGAGCAGCGTGCCAGGCTCGCAGGCATGGACTACACCCACCTGGGCCGCACCGGCCTGAGCGTCAGCCGCCTCTGCCTCGGCACCATGAACTTCGGGCCGGAGACCTCCGAGGAGGACTCCCACGAGATCATGGACGCCGCGATCGGGTACGGCATCAACTTCTTCGACACCGCCAACGTGTACGGCTGGGGGGAGAACAAGGGCCGCACCGAGGAGATCGTCGGGACCTGGTTCGGCCAGGGCGGCGAGCGCCGCGAGCGGGTGGTACTGGCCACCAAGCTGTACGGCGACATGGCCGAGTGGCCGAACAACGGCAAGCTGTCCGCGTTGAACATCCGCCGGGCCTGCGAGGCGTCGCTGCGGCGGCTGAACACCGACTACATCGACCTGTACCAGTTCCACCACGTGGACCGCGACACCCCGTGGGAGGAGATCTGGCAGGCCGTCGACGTCCTGGTCAGCCAGGGCAAGATCCTCTACGCCGGCAGCTCCAACTTCGCCGGCTGGCACATCGTGCGGGCCAACGAGGCCGCGGCCCGTCGCAACTCCCTGGGCCTGGTCAGCGAGCAGTCGATCTACAACCTGCTCACCCGCGACGTCGAGCGCGAGGTCGTCCCGGTCTGCGAGGAGTACAGCCTGGGCCTGATCCCGTGGAGCCCGCTGCAGGGCGGGTTGCTCGCCGGCGTGCTGAAGAAGGAGCAGAAGGGCAGCCGCCGTACGACGGGGCGGGCCAAGCAGGCCCTCAAGAAGAACCGGAAGAAGATCACGGCGTACGAGTCGTTCTGCGACGACCTGGGCTCGGAGCCGGCCGACGTCGGGCTGGCCTGGCTGCTGCACCAGCCGGTGGTGACCGCGCCGATCGTCGGCCCGCGCACGATGGACCAGCTCGACGGAGCGCTGCGCGCGCTGGACGTGGAGCTGGACGAGGCCGCGCTGGACCGCCTGGACGAGATCTTCCCCGGCTACCAGACCTCCCCCGAGGACTACGCCTGGTAGCCCGGAGTGGCTGATCGTTCGCGACGCCGACGAGGGCCATCAAGCTGCATCCGGGGCACAGCAATCGCTGCGCTGATCGTCCCCGGCTACCTAGGCTGCAGGAATGCGAGGGCGGGGGGCGGACGAGCGGCAGACGTGCCGGGACTACGTCCGGCCCGCACTGGCCCGCGCGGGGTGGACTGACAACCAGATCATCGAGCAGTTCCCGGTCCAGGCCGACCTTCCGCAGGGACGCGTGCCGTCGCCATCGGACCGGAAGCGAGGCGCCGACTACGTCCTGGAACTGACACCGGGGCTGCCGCTGTTGGTGGTCGAGGCCAAGCGTTCCTGGGCGCGGCCGGCGGACGGCATCCAGCAGGCGATGCGCTACGCGACCAAGCTCGGTGTGCCGCTCGCGCTGTCGACCAACGGGACCGGCTGGGTGCAATACGACGCGACCAACGGTCGGCAGGAAGCTGTCGACGACGTGCCGACACCGGTCGAGGCGTGGGACCTGCTGGTTGCCGACCAGGACCTCGGCCCCCTGGCCCAGGAGTACGCGATCGGGGCGTTCGACCGCCGGTTGCTGAATGCGGACGGCTCGGTCAAGGAGCTGCGGTACTACCAGCGGCGGGCCATCCACGAGGCATTGAGCGCGATCGCCGCCGGCCAGAACCGGGTCCTGCTGGTGATGGCCACCGGGTCGGGTAAGACGTTCACCGCGATGCAGCTGGTTTGGAAGCTGTGGAACCACCGACGTCAGGTCCAGCAGACGACCGGTGAGCGCAACTACCGGGTGCTCTACCTCGCCGACCGGGACATTCTGGTCTCCGATCCGTGGAAAAAGACGTTCCGGCCGGTGTTCAACGAGGCCAGCGAGCGGGTCCGGGCAGCGACGGCACGGCACAGCCCGGACATCTACTTCGCCACGTACCAGGTCCTCGACACACCCGACCCTGGCGCCGACCGGGACGCCCAGCCGGACGAGACGAGGGATCTGCTGCAGAAGTACCCACCGGACTTCTTCGATCTGGTCATCGTCGACGAGTGCCACCGCGGAAGTGCCCGCGCGGAATCCGAGTGGCGGACCATCCTCGACCGCTTTGCACCGGCCACCCAGCTGGGACTGACCGCCACGCCAGTCGACCGCAACGGGGCCGACACTTACGGGTACTTCGGCAATCCGGTCTACACCTACAGCCTGGCTGACGGCATTGCGGACGGCTTCCTCGCGCCGTACACCATCCGGCGGGTTGTCTTCGACGTCGACGCCAACGGGCTGGAGGTGATCGCCGGCCTGGTCGACGTCAGCGGGCGGACCATCCCGGAAGGGACGTACGGCACTCGCGACTACGAGCGTCGACTGCGGCTCCCAGACCGCACGCAGGCGATGGCGCGGCGCATCGTCGAGGTGATGGGAGATACCAGTGATCGAGCTGTGGTCTTCTGCGTGGACGCGGAACATGCCGCTGTGATGTGCGAGGCGCTGCGGAACCTGCGACCGCAGCGCACGCGCGCCGAACCCGAGTGGGTGTCGCGCATCATGTCGATCGAGCGGGACAAGACCCGACTCCTCGAGGACTTCACCGACCCCGAGCGTGACATCCCGCAGATCGCGGTCACGTCGAGCTTGCTGTCCACCGGGGTCGACATCGAGGATCTCAAGTACGTCATCATTGCGCGCGCGATCGGCTCGATGGCCGAGTTCAAGCAGATCATCGGTCGCGGAAGCCGGCTCTACCCCGACAAGGGCAAGACCGAGTTCGAGATCATCGACTTCGTCGGGGCCACCGCAAAGTTCAACGACCCGGACTTTGATGGCCCGCCGCTCAAGCCGCCGACAACCGAAGCGGTCGCTCCGAACGGCGACGTCGAGACAGTATCCGGCAACCATCCGGACATCGGCGCATCCCCAGCGCCTGAGCCCAATGGCTCGGTCGTCGGAGTGGATGAGCCCGAGCCGCCGTACGACCCCGGTGGCACCTCCGGTCCGGGCACGGAAGTGACGACCCCGACACGCGTGGTCTTCGAGCTTCGCGGGGTCCCGGTGACGTTGGTCAGCGAAGGCTTCTGGGTGCACGACGTCAGCACCGGGCGTCCCAGGCTGGTCAGCTACGTGGACTGGGTCAGGGACCGGGTGCTCGACCGGTTCGGTCGGCCGGACGCGCTCTTGCTTGCATGGGCTGACTCTCGA
>JBBPYA010000252.1:0-6094 GCA_038200385.1 Mycobacteriales bacterium | reverse complement strand
GCGGGCATCACGCTATCGCTGGGCTGGCTCACGGATCTCCTGGGACGTGGGGGCTGGACCGGTCACCACAGGGCCTCGTACGCCCCGGGCATCCGGTGGTCAGCGCTTCTTTCGCTTCTGCTTGGTGGCCTGCGGCCGCTTCATGGCTGCCGGCTGGTCGGCGGCCGGGCTGGCGGCGGCCGGGCTGGCGGCGGCCGACGCCGGGCTGGCTCCGTTGGACTTTCCGGCCGGGTGACCGGCCGACGGGGCGTTGCCGTTCCCGGGACTCGCAGGCTCTCGCTCGCTGACCGTGACTCGGCTCGAGCCGGACTTGCCGACAGCCGCTCGCTTGCCGGAGGTGGCCGCCGGTTCCGGCTTGACCAGCGAGGGCGGCTCGGCCGGTGCAGATGCCACCACCGGACGTCCAGGTTTGGCTCGGGCCGGCTTCGCCCCGGGTTTGGGCGCCAGCAGCTTCGGATCTAGGGCCGGTTTGTCGTCCTTGCCCTGGTTTGCGGCGTTCTTGGGCGGGTGCTTGTGCAGGATGTAGAACTGCTGACCCATGGTCCACAGGTTGTTCATAAACCAGTACAGCAGCACGCCGAGCGGGAAGAAGAAACCGGAGACGAACAGGCTGACCGGGATCACGTAGAGCATCAGCTTCTGGATCATGGCGGCTTGGCCCTGCACCGGCCCGGACTTGCGCATGATCTGCTTCTGGGTGATGAACGTCGTGATCGACATCAGCACCATCAGCGTGAACGCGACGACCCGGATGCTGGTGTAGGTCACCCCCTCGATCTGGAAGATCGCCTGGGCCTTGACCGGGTCCATGTTGAACGAGGAACTGATCGGCGCCCCGAACAACGAGGCGCGCGCCGCGCTGTCGGTCAGCGAGTTGTCCCAGCTGTACAGCCCGACCGCGTCCGGTCGCAGCCGCCGCAGTACATGGAACAGCGAGATGAACACCGGCGCCTGCAGCAGGATCGGCAGACAGCCCGACAGCGGATTGACCCCGCGGTCGCGGAACAGGTCCTGCTGGGCCTTGGCCATCCCTTGGCGGTCGCTGCCGAACTGAGTTCGCAGCTTGGCGATCTCCGGCTGCAGTTCCTGCATGGCCCGTTGCGACTTCACCTGCTTGATGAAGAAGCGGAACAGCAGGATACGCACCGTGACGACCAGGAAGAAGATCGACAGCGCCCAGGTGATCCCGGAGTTGGGGTCCAGCCCGAGCGTGGTGAACAGGGAGTGCCACGATTTCAGGACGAACGAAATCGCGGTGTAGAGCCAGTCAAGAGACAAAGGACAACTCCTGCTGCTGCGGTGAGCGGGACGACGCCGACCGGTCCCGGGTCGGTACCGGGTCGAATCCGCCCGGGTGCCACGGGGCGCACTTGAGCAGCCGGCGTACGGCGAGGAGCACCCCGACCACCGGCCCTCGGGAGCGCACCGCCTGGATCGCGTAGGTGCTGCACGAGGGGTAGAAACGGCACGTCGAGGGGTATGCCGGGCTGATGAACTGCTGGTACCCCCGGATCGGCGCCACCAGGACCTCCACGACCACTGAGCGGATCGTCCTCATCGACGGGTCCGCAGCTTGCGCAGCGCGGCGTCCAGGTCGGCGCCGAGCGCGATCGAGCTGCGCCCGGCCGCGGCCGCACCGGCCCGGACGACCACCCGGTCATCCGGATCCAGGTGGACCAGCCGATCGCGCATCAGGTGCCGCAGGCGACGGGTCACCTCGTGCCGGCGTACGGAGTTGCCCACCGTGCGGCCCACGACGAAGCCGACCCGCGCCGACGAGTCCGACGGGCCCGCACCGGCCAACCGGTGCACGACCAGCGCACCCCGACCCGCCCGGGCGCCCTGGCGGACCGCCGCGGTGAAATCCTCCTGGCGACGCAGCCGCGCGGCTGAGGGCAGCACGCAGATCAGGCCGAGAGCTTCGCGCGGCCCTTGTGCCGCCGCGCAGCCAGGATGGCGCGCCCCGCGCGGGTGCGCATCCGCAGCCGAAAGCCGTGCGTCTTGGCCCGGCGGCGGTTGTTGGGCTGGAACGTCCGCTTGCTCACCAGTGTCTCCAGGGTCGATGCCTGCCTGCTCGGCAGTCGTTGGTCACCGACGGGACGACCTCACCGAGGCGCGCGCACGCCGATCCGGGGCACGTCGAGTCGACGCGATCCGTGGGCACATTCCCCCGTACGGTACCTCACCGTCGGCGTACCCCGGGCGGCGGGAGACCCCGCACGGACGCCTGCGGCGACCCACCGGAGGCAGGTCCTCGCCCGATCTGAACAGACCAACCTATCCGGTCCGGACCCTCGCTTGTGACCGCCGCGCCGCCGCTGTTAGCGTCGCCCGCGCAGCACCAGCGCACGGAGCACGATCTGCATCGCACGGCACCCGCTGAGCGGGGCGACCGGCTGGATACACACCTGTGGACAGACCTGTGGACACGGTGCTGACCGGTCGGCCGCGGCGGTGGGCTGGGCCGCCTGGACGGGAGGCAGAGCCATTGTCGGACAGCCCAGCCGACCTTGACCGCGCATGGACTCAGGCACTGCGTGTCCTCGGCGGACACCAGCTCTCCGCGCAGCAGCGGGCGTTCCTGTTGATGACCAAGCCACTGGGCATGGTGGACAACACCGCCCTGCTGGCCGCGGACAACGACTACACCCAGAGCGTGCTGGAAGCCCAGCTGCGTCCGCAGATCTCCGAGGCGCTCAGCGAGCAACTCGGCCGACCGATCAGGATCGCGATCTCGGTCGACCCCGCGGCCACCGAGCACCTGCCCGACCCGGCCGCCGCCGCGGCTCTCGGTACGTCCACCGACGCACCGCCGGTCCGCGCGGAGCCCCTGGTCGAGGAAACCGGCGTGGACAGCGACCTCGACATCTTCTCGGTCAACCGCTCGATCCGGGCTCCGCAGCCGGCCCGGCTGAACCCGAAGTACGTCTTCGAGACCTTCGTCATCGGCGCGAGCAACCGGTTCTCCCACGCCGCGGCCCTCGCGGTCGCCGAGGCGCCGGCCAAGGCCTACAACCCGCTGTTCATCTACGGCGAGTCCGGCCTGGGCAAGACCCACCTGCTGCACGCGATCGGGCACTACGCCTACCGGCTGTTCCCGCACGTCCGGGTGCGCTACGTCTCGACCGAGGAGTTCACCAACGACTTCATCAACGTCGTCCAGTCCGGCAAGGCCGAGCAGTTCCGCCGCCGGTACCGCGACGTGGACGTCCTGCTCGTCGACGACATCCAGTTCCTGGAGCGCGCCGAGCGGACCCAGGTGGAGTTCTTCCACACGTTCAACACCCTGCACAACGCGAACAAGCAGATCGTGATCACCTGCGACCGACCCCCCAAGCAGTTGACCACCCTGGAGGACCGGCTGCGGACCCGGTTCGAGTGGGGGCTGATCACCGACGTCCAGGTGCCTGACCTGGAGACCCGCATCGCGATCCTGCGCAAGAAGGCCCAGCTGGAGAACCTGCGGGTCAGCCACGAGGTCCTGGAGTTCATCGCAAGCAAGATCCAGACCAATATCCGCGAGCTGGAGGGGGCCCTGATCCGGGTCAACGCCTTCGCCAGCCTGAACGGGCAGGTCGTGGACCTGGCGCTGGCCGAGATCGTGCTGCAGGCCCTGCTCCCGGAGTCCAGCAGCGCCGAGATCGACGCCGCGACGATCATGGCGGTGACCGCGGAGTACTTCACCATCAGCCTGGAGGACCTGCGTTCACACAGTCGCAGCCGCAGCCTGGTCAACGCCCGGCAGATCGCGATGTACCTGTGCCGGGAGCTGACCGACCTGTCGCTGCCCAGCATCGGCAAGCACTTCGGCGGCAAGGACCACACCACCGTGATGCACGCGGTGAAGAAGGTCAGCGCACTGATGGCCGAGAAGCGCCAGATCTACAACCAGGTCACCGAGTTGACCGCGCGTATCCGCAACCAGGACCGTCGGTGACCGCTCGCAGCGTGCCGTCACTGGATGTGCTCACGAGTGCACAGCCTGGGGAGAAGTCTGTGGAAACGTCGGGAAGTCGGCGCAGTGCCGGTACGACGTACGCGGTTGTCCCGGACTCGCGCCGGTTTGCCCCGCCGTACCCCACATCGGGCCCACAGCCCAGCAAGGGCCGCGACCAGCCGGAACCCAGGTTGTCCACAGCGCCCACAACCGTGATGACGGTGATGACTGGTACTTCTGGGCAGGATGAACCCCAACCCCAGCTCGACCGGACGGTGTGGATTCACCAGACCGGGCGAGGCGTACCGGCAGCCCGAGGGAGCCGCAGATGAAGTTCAGGGTCGAGCGCGACGTGCTCGCCGAGGCAGTCGCCTGGACCGCGAAGAGCCTGCCCTCGCGCCCCCCGGTCCCCGTGTTGGCCGGGATCTTGCTGGCCGTCACCGGTGAGTCGCTGGAACTGAGTGGCTTCGACTACGAGGTGTCGACGCTGGCCACGATCGACGTCCACGCGCAGAGCGCGGGTACGGCGTTGGTCTCCGGGCGACTGCTGGCCGAGATCACCCGGTCGCTGCCGCCGCATCCGGTCGAGGTGGCGGTGGACGGGCCCCGACTGACGATCTCCTGCGGCTCGGCCCGGTTCACGTTGCCGACGATGCCGGTCGAGGACTACCCGAGCCTGCCCTCGATGCCGACAACGGCCGGGGTCGCGACCAGCGCGGAGTTCGAGACGGCGGTCTCCCAGGTGACGGTGGCCGCCGGGCGGGACGACACCCTGCCGATGCTCACCGGGGTCCGGCTGGAGATCGACGGGGACCGGATCACGCTGGCCGCCACCGACCGGTACCGGCTGGCTGTCCGCGAGTTCGGGTGGGCCCCGGAGCAGCAGGGGATGTCCGCCGCGGTCCTGGTGCCCGCCCGGAGCCTGGCCGACGCGGCCAAGACCCTGACAGGGGGCAGTGAGATCACGTTGGCCCTGTCCGGCACGGGCACCGGCGAGGGGATCATGGGATTCGCCGGCGCCCACCGGCACACCACGACCCGGCTGCTGGACGCGGAGTTCCCGCCGTACCGCAAGTTGCTGCCGACCGAGTCCGCGGCCACCGCCGAGGTACGGGTCGCCTCGTTCCTCGAGGCCGTCAAGCGGGTCAGCCTGGTCGCCGAGCGCGGCACGCCGGTCCGGCTCAGCTTCGACGCAGACGGGGTGACGCTGCGGGCCGGCGGAGACGACGAGGGGCGCGCCGAGGAGCAGATGGAGGCCGACTTCGCTGGCGAGCCGCTGACGATCGGGTTCAACCCGATGTTCCTGCAGGACGGGCTGTCCGCGGTACACACCGAGAACGTCCGGCTGTCGTTCACCACTCCCAACAAGCCCGCCGTGCTCACCGGCATCCCGGCCGACGGGCCGAACAGCGAGGACTACCGCTACCTGATCATGCCGGTGCGCCTGCCCAGCTGACCGGCCCACCAGCCGGCCCGCGGCCCGGGATCGGGGCCCACAACCGGAGCGGGGCCGAGTCAGGTCCGGCACGATGAGGGGGACCCGCGACGCCGCGGGCCCGCGCCGAGAGAGGGAAACGCATGCAGGTCGGCCTGATCGGACTGGGCAAGATGGGCAGCAACATGGCCGAGCGGCTGCGCCGTGCGGGTCACGACGTGGTCGGGTTCGACCCGCACGTCGAGACCCGGTCGGTGGACTCCCTCGAGGCACTGGTGGCCGCGCTGGAGCCGCCACGGGTGGTCTGGGTGATGGTGCCCTCCGGCGAACCGACCCGGCAGACGGTCCGCGCGCTGGGGGAGCAGCTGGCCAGCGGTGACGTCATCATCGACGGTGGCAACTCCCGCTACAGCGACGACATCGAGCACGCCGCCGGACTGGTGGACAAGGGCATCGGCTACGTCGACGCCGGCGTCAGCGGCGGCGTGTGGGGGCTGGCCAACGGCTACGCGCTGATGGTCGGAGGCAGTGCCGAGGACGTCGCCCGGGTCCAGCCGGTGTTCGACGCACTCAAGCCCGAAGGCGACGCCGGGTTCGTTCACGCCGGCCCGGTGGGCGCCGGCCACTTCGCGAAGATGGTGCACAACGGCATCGAGTACGGCCTGATGCAGGCCTACGCCGAGGGCTACGAACTGCTCGTCGCCACCGACGTGGTGCACGAT
>JBBPYA010000251.1:0-8464 GCA_038200385.1 Mycobacteriales bacterium | reverse complement strand
CGAGCACGGGTACGCCGTGGCCTCGGACTGGCTGGCCGCCACCCGCGCGGGCATCGCCTCGTGCGAGTGCTCGTCCGGCTGCCCGTCCTGCGTGCAGTCGCCCAAGTGCGGCAACGGGAACGACCCATTGGATAAGGCGGGCGCGCTCACCGTGCTCGACCTCGTGCTGGCCGCCCTGCCTGTGCCCACTCCGCCGTCGGACGGTCTCGGCGGCTGACCCGCCGGCCAGCGTCCGACCCCCGAGCGGCGTGGCCATGGCGGTGCGTAGTGACCGGGGCTCCAGTGCAGCGCTGAATGGCATGGCCACGGCGGTCCGTAGTGATCGGGGGTCCAGAGCAGAGCTGAACGGCATGGCCACTTCAGTCCGCATTGACCTGGGCGCCACGGCGGCAACCGGACCGGCCCGGGCAGCGGCCTCCGCCGTCACCAAACCCACGACCTTGAGTTCGGCCGTCACATTGACCCGGACGTCAGCGATCCAGCCGGTCAATCGACAGGACACCAGTCGCGCACCCATTGCCTCGGCGACCGTCGAGGCCCGCCCGCAGGCTGCGGTCTCACCCGCCAGCACGTCGCCGGCGGCAGCGAGCGCGCTCAGATCGGCCGCGGCTGCTGCGCGGTGCCGGAGCACCATGGCGGAGCCAACAAGTACGGCAGCGGTGGCCGCTAGCGCCAGCACCGAGCACAGTCCCAGCAGCCAGACACCGGCGCTTCCTCGCTCGTAGCCAGGACTCCGGCGGCCCGTCACAGGACACCGCCCTGACCGCTCATCGCCGCGCGTCATGACCCGTCCCGGACACGGCCATGACGCGTCCCGGACGGCTGGCAGCGGCCAGAATTGGGACACCGCCGTCACCGGTCGCGGGCCGACCACTGCTGCCCGTCATGGGACACCCTCGGAACCGGTCCCGGGCCGACTACGGCGGCCCGCCACGGGCTGGACCACCATCCGCTGCGGTCGACCGAGCCCACCGGTCGCCGCCGCAGCGAGCGGCGCGGCCTCCGGCACGGCCACCGCGATAGCCCGGACCTCAACAGCCGGCAGCAGGCCGCTGCCGATCGGGATCCGGGCGCTGACCTCGACCACGATCTGGTCCGGTCCCACGCTCAACGCGACGCTCGCCCCCCGTGGCGCGGCGGCCCGGGCAACCTCCACCACGACCGAACGGTCCTCACCGCGAGCCGCCGCGCGGGCGCCCTCCCGCGCGGCGTCCACGCATCGCAGCTGCCCGGTGACCGCGGCTACGGCCCCGATCGCGACGGTCAGCAGGACGACCAGTACCGGCAGGACGACGGCTGCCTCAGCGGTGACGCTCCCGCCGTCCCGCCGCGACCTGGCACACCTACCGGCGCGAGCCGAGCTGCTCCGACTCGGCAGCAGGGATGAGAGCCGCGAGCTGCACCGGAGCGCGAAGCCGCTCAGGACAGGGTCGCCAGGGCGGAGTTCACCAGGTCGGTCAACCCGGCCAGCACCGACGCTCCTGTCACCACCTGATACAGGACGGCGGCGAACGCGCAGGCAGCGACGGTGCCGACGGCGTACTCCGCGGTGGTCATCCCCGCGTCCCCACCGAGTTCGCGCATCCGACGGCTCACCGCGCACTCGAGCCTCGACAACCGGTCCCGCATGATGTTCCCCTCTCCAGCCCCGGCCTCTCCGGCGGCTGGAGTCACCCTGGGCGCGCGCGCGGCTTGGCGACGGGTCCGGAGCGGATCTGTGGACAGGCCACCAGGCTGTGGACAGCAAGCGCACCTGGCGCAGCAACTGTCGGTGGCCCGTGCAAGCAGGGGCCAGGCGACCTGGGCCTGGTCCCGCCCGGCGGCCCACCGCACCCCGTGATCACGGCGATCTGCCGCCCCTGACCGCCGGATTCCCATGATCACGGCAGGACGGGTGACTGGCGGGGGTCAGCGCAGAACGGCGTCGGCCACACCGATGATGGTTGGGACCACCCCGAGACAGACAAAGGCGGGCAGGAAACACAGCCCCAGTGGCGCCATTACGAACACGCCGGCCCGCCGCGCGGCCAGCTCGACGCGCTCGCTCGCGGCCCGCCGGACCTGTTCGGCCACTGCACCCAGCGCAGTCGACAGCGCGGCGCCGCTGTGCCCGGAACGAGCCATGGCCCGGGCCACCGGGCTCAGCGGTCCGTCCACCAGGTCCGCCCAACCGGCACTCGTCTCGGCCCCGAGGTCATGCAGCGTTGAAACCATGGCGAAGTCGGCGCGCAGCGGGCCGTCGAGCACCTTCGCGACGGCGGCGACGGACTCCCCGACCGGCAGGCCCGCGCGCAGGCACACGGCGATCAGGTCAAGCGCACCGGGCAGATCGGCCGTCCGGCGGTCCCGGTCCCGCCGTTGTTGAGCCGTCTCCGCGCGTTGCAACACCACGATGGTCGCCGCAACCGCGACGGCACCGCCCACGGCACCGGCTGGGCCGCCGACGACCACGGCGACAGCCGCGCCGGCGGCCAGCCCCAGGAGAGCCCGGCGCCAGCGGCCTCCATCCGGCAGGCCGTGCGCCGTAGTCAGCCCGGCCCCGGCCGATCCGGTCCTGGAAAGCCGTCGGGCAACCCCAGCGTCCAGGGCGCCACGGTCGGCCAATCCGCCCTGCGTGCGCAGGGCCGCCCGCAGCCGACCATCGGCCCGCCCGGAGGGCCAGCACAGCAGGGCCAGGCCGCCAAGTAGCAGCGCAAGCCCGCTCACCCGTGCCGGACCCGCGACGCAGCCGTCATCCGGACGCCACCCGCACCAACCGGGCCGTCCACAGCACGCCGAGGATGTCGAGGGCGACCCCGGCCAGAAGGGCGGCCTGACCGGGGCCGGTTGTCGTGAGGACCCGAATCGGGTCCGCCCCGAGTGCGGAGCCCATCGCCAGCCCGATCACGGGCAACACCGCCAACAGGCCTGCGGTCGCGCGCGGACCACCGAGCAGTCCGGCCAGCAGCCGGTCCTGCCCCCGGCGATCGCGCAGGTCCTGATCGACGGCATCGAGTACCGCCGCGAGCGAGCACCCGGAGGCCTGGCTGAGTTCCCATCCGGCGGCCAGCCGCGGCAACTCGGCCGATGGCGTCCCGGAGGCGGCCACCCGGAGGGCGGTGGGGACATCCCCGCCGAGCGAGGCCGAGTGTGCGGCGGAGCGCAGTGCGGCCCGGACCGCCGGCGCCGAGGATTCCGCGACGATTGCCAGCGCCTCCGGCGCCGAGCGGCCGGCCCGCAGCTCATCGGCGAGACCGCGGACGAGCTCGATGCCGGCGTCAGCGAGGTTGGAGTCCGCGCGCCGGTCCTGCGCCAGCCAGAGCTGACTGACGAGCAGGCCGGTGGCAGCAGCCGCGGCCAGCGCCGGGGCCGGGGCGATCAGTCCGAGCAGGAGTCCACCGACGGCGATTCCGCCGGCCGCCGAGCAGCGCCGCCGACCCGCCCGGCCGAGCCGGCGCCGCAGGCTGGCGACCCGCGACGCCACACCCGGTCGCTCGGACGCGGAGCCGAGCCGGTACCTCGCGGGGGAGCCCATCGGGTAGAGGGCCAGCGCCGCACCAGCAAGCAGCAGCGCCATCGAGGTCACCAGGAGCCGCCCCGGTCGGCCAGCAGGCCGGTGAGCGCGCCGGCCCCCGGGCAGTCGCCGTCGTCGTGCCGCCAGGCGGGGCGAACGACGACCTGATCGTGCTCCCGGGACAGCACCCCGATCTCGGCCACCCGGCGTACGCCAGCGCGGTCTCGCCGCAAGTGGATGACGACGTCCACGGCGGCGGACAGCTGCGAGCGCAGCGCGTCGGCGGACAGCCCGGCGAGCGCGCCGAGGGCTTCCAGTCGGGCCGGGACCTCGGCGGCGCTGTTGGCGTGCACGGTTCCGGCGCCGCCCTCATGGCCGGTGTTCATCGCGGCGAGCAGGTCGGCTACCTCGGCGCCGCGAGTCTCCCCGACGATGAGCCGGTCCGGGCGCATCCGCAGCGCCTGCCGGACCAGGTCCTGCACGCTCACCTGGCCGGTCCCCTCGACGTTGGGCGGCCGAGCTACGAGCCGTACGACGTGCGGGTGGTCCGGCCGCAGTTCGCTGGCGTCCTCGACCAGGACGAGCCGCTCGTCGGCATGTACCAACCCCAGCAGACTGGACAGCAGCGTCGTCTTGCCCGAGCCGGTGCCACCGCTGACGAGGAAGGCCAGTCTGCTCCGGACGACGGCGGCGAGGATGTCGGCGACGGGCCGGGACACCGTTCCCACGGCGACCAGCTCGTTAATGCTGAATGCGCGCGGGCGCAGTACCCGCAGCGACAGCCGGGTGGCGCCCACCGAGACCGGCGGCAGGATGGCGTGCAGCCGGGTCCCGTCGGGCAAGGTGGCGTCGACCCACGGTGAGGCGTCGTCCAGGCGCCGGCCCGCGGCGGCGGCCAGCCGGGCGGCCAGGCGTCGGACGGCACGGTCGTCAGCGAAGCGGACGCCGGTCCGATGCAGTCCTGTCCCGCGGTCGACCCACACCTCGTCCGGGCCATTGACAAGGACGTCGGTGACCTCGGGATCCCGCAGCAGCGGCTCGACGACTCCCGCTCCGCTCATCTCGTCCTCGGCCTGCCGAACGAGGCGGAGCAGCGCGGCGTCGCCAAGCAGCCCGCCGCTCTCCTCACGGACCAGGCCGGCCACCACCGATCGGGTGGGCGAGGCCCCGGACGCGGCCAGCCGCCGGCGTACCCGGTCGACCAGCGGACCGGACTCGACCCGCCCCTCCGGCTGCACACCGCGGCCCGTCACCACCGCACCCCGAACCCCCGGCGTACCCGGTCGACCAGGCATCCGGACTCGACCCGTCCGGACGGCACCGCGCGGGCGGCCACGGGCAGCCGCTGAGTGACCGGACGAACTCGCCCCGGTCGAAGGACCCTCACGCGGCCCGTCGGGCGCCGGGGCGGGCAAGGTCGCGCAGCAGGATCCGGCTGAGAGTGGCCAGCGGGCCGCGTCCCCGGGCGCCGGGCGCCTCGCCGCGGTCGAGCGCACCGAGAAGGCCCGGTTCGGCTCGGATCGTCCCCGCCAGCGGTACCCCGAGGTTGGTCGAGACCAGGTCCGGGTCGAGGGTCGATCCGCGGGCGGTCCGGACGACCAGCCGCACCGCGGGCGAGGCGCGCATCAGGGCCGTGGTGACGGTGGCCGCCGCAGCGCACGCCCGCACCTCGGCCGGGACGACGACGAGCACCAGGTCGGCCGCAGCCGCGACGGCCGCAGCGCGGTCGTCGACGTACCTGGGCAGGTCGACCACGACGAGATCGCCACCGCGTTGCCCGGTCCGGATCACGGCGAGCACCGCGTCGGTGCCAGGGTCGGCCGGGCGTCCCCGCTGGTGGGACAGCACCGCGACGCCACCGGCGCCCGGCAGCGCCTGAACGAGCGCGGCCGGCGACAACCGCCCGGAGACCTCGCCGAGGTCCGGCCAGCGCAGGCCGGGGGTGTCCTCCACGCCGAACACCAGGTCCAGCCCGCCGCCGAGTGGATCGGCGTCCACCGCCAACACGGCCCGATCCAGTCGCGCCGCGGTGACCGCCAGGGCAGCGGCGAGAACACTCGCCCCGGCCCCACCACGACCGCCGACGACGGCAACCAGCGAGCCGGGCGACCGGTCGGGGTCGGCGGTGTCGGCCAGTGCCTCGACTACCGCGCCCTCGTGCTCGGGAAGGGTGAGGACCCGGCTAGCGCCGACGCGTACCGCGTGCGACCAGCTCGAGGGGCTCGGCCGCCCGGTACCCACCGCCAGCACGTCGTCCCGCCGGGCGAGGCCGGCGCCGGCTGCGGCCTCCAACTGGTCGAGCCCGATCAGCACCAGCGGCGCCAGCCGCCAGCGGGCCCGGACCTGGCGGACGTCGCGGGCCACGTCGGCCTCCCGGCCCGCCGCGGCGACCAGCCGCAACACGTCGTCGAGCAGCACCTCGTCCGCGGTCACCACCACCACCCGGTCCACATCGGCAGCAAACCGCGCGGATGGGAGCTCCGACAGTCCCCGGACCCCGCCTGTGGACGACGACCCGGGGCTGTGGACACGCGTCGCGATGTCCGCGCCGCTGTCGCCCCCCGCGCCTATCCTGCGGACGTGACCCGGGCGGCCGCCTTCTTCGACCTGGACAAGACGATCATCGCCAAGTCCAGCGCGCTGGCCTTCGGGCGGCCCTTCTTCCAGGGCGGCCTGATCAACCGCCGAGCTGTGCTGCGGGCAACGTTCGCCCAGCTCGTGTACGCCGCATCCGGGGCCGACGAGGACCAGGTCGAGCGGATGCGGGCCCACATCACCGCCATGTGCACCGGCTGGGACGTAGCCCAGGTCCGCGAAATCGTCGACGAGGCGTTGCACGAGATCGTCGACCCGATCATCTACGCCGAGGCCGCCGAACTAATCGAGGAGCACCACGCCGAGGGCCGCGATATCGTGATCGTCTCGACGAGCGGGGACGAGGTGGTGGCGCCGATCGGCGCGCTGCTCGGAGCTGACCGGGTCGTTGCTACCCGGATGGTCGTGGCCGAAGGCCGGTACACCGGGGAGATCGAGTTCTACAACTACGGGCTGACCAAGGCCACCGCGATCCGCGAACTGGCGGCGAGCCACGGCTACGTCCTGGCCGACTGCTACGGCTACAGCGATTCCAGCACCGACCTGCCGATGCTGGAGGTGGTCGGGCATCCGACCGCGGTCAACCCCGATAAGGCGTTGCGCCGGGTCGCCGCCGAACGCGGCTGGCCCATCCTCATCTTCACCCGGCCGGTTTCCCTGCGCAGCCGGCTCGGCGAGTGGCCCCGCCCGCCACGACCGTTGCTCGCCGGCGCCGCGGTCGGTGTCGGCGCCGCGGTCGCCGGCATCGCGTGGTACTCCAAGCGTCGCTCCCCCGGCGGCGGCTGATGCCGTTCCTGAGCTGGGTCGCCGTCCTCGCGCTCACGATCGCGGCCGTCCTCATCGGCCGGACCGCGCGCGAGGTCGAGCGGGGCGGCCGGCACCCGGGCCGGCACCGGTTCGGTACGACGCTGTCGATCAGCGGCCCGCTGCTGGTCGCCGGCGTCGGGCTGGTCTGGGCGGTGTTGACCGGGAACTGGGTGCCTGCCGCAGCCGGTACCGCCGGAGCGCTGATCCTCACCGCGGGCCTCGGGTTGGCACTGGCCCCCTGAACCGAGGTTCGTACCCGAATCGCGGGTCGGCACGTACCGGCCGACCAGTGGGGCAGCGGCCACGCGGCGGCACGCGAACGGCGCCTCGTCGACACGAGACGCCGTTCGTGACGATCGACCCGGGCTACCAGGCGTGCACCTCTCGACGGATCCGGGTCTGGACGCGGTCCCGACCCGTCCCGACGTGCCTCTCGCGGCTGGTCGCGCGTGGGTACACCGGTCGATCGCTCACACCCTGCGGTGTCCCCCCGTTCTACGCCCGATAGGGCTCCGGCGGAAGGGGTCCGCGGGTCCGGATCCCGAGCGTCCCGTGGGCGAACAAGCACGGTTCGGCTGCGCCACGCCGCGTCCCGGCCAGGCGAACACCGCACGGTTCGGCCGCGCCGCGTCCGGTGCACAGCGGGCAGCGCGGCTCAGCCGCGCCGGATCGCCTCGCACACCGCCAGGCCCTCGCGGGCACCGAGCCCGATCGCGGTGCAGCAGTGCCGGACCCAGGCCGCGACTCCGACCGGCTCCCCGGTGCGGTATCCCGCCAGCGCGTCGACGTACTCCCGGGGCAGTTCGCGGTGCCCGGCCTCCGGGACGCTGACCGCCTTCGGGTCCAGTCCGCGGGCCACGAGCGTCAGCCGGTACGCCGCCCGCGCCACGACGCCGTCGGCCACCCCGAAGGGCGCCAGCGCCAGGAGTTCGGCGTGCACGACGGCGGCCAGCACGATCGCCGGGGTCCGGGCCGAGCCGGTGACCAGGCCGGCCAATGCGGCCAGTCGGGCTCCGACCTCGGCGTCCCCGCCGGGCCGGCCCAGCCGCTCCGGTGGCGCCAGCTCCCCGGCGGCGAGGACGTGCAGCCTGGCCAGCACCTGCAGCGGGGCCCGCGACCACGTCTCGACCAGCGTCCCGAGGGCCGCGGAGACGCGCACGGCGCCCCCGAGGACCGGGTCGTCGATCCCGCCGGCCCGAACCGCCTCCAGCTGGTACGACGACCCCGCCAGCGCGGCTGAGGCCACGGCTCCCCGCAGCGCCGACTCCGTGCTGACCTCGGCGCTGCGGCGGCGGAGCACCGAATGGCCCAGCAGGGTGTCGATGTCGGCCCGGGCGGCCAGCGCTGCCGCCTCGACCCCTGGCAGGTCGAGCAGTGCGAGCAACGGCTCGGGGGTCCTCACATCGGCACGCTACCCACGTCCTCTCCCACCGTGACGGGACCTCGCGGGTGGTACACCACCCGCGAGGTCCCGCCCCGATGAGGTGACCAGATCGTGGGCGGGGGGCGCGGCGGGGGACGTGGGCTGGGCCGGCCGGACGTGCCGGCGGCGGCCCCGGGCAAAACGGG
>JBBPYA010000250.1:0-6401 GCA_038200385.1 Mycobacteriales bacterium | reverse complement strand
GCTGTTCGCCGCTTTGCGCGCCTCGCTCTTCGCCGATCCGGGCATTGCCACCTCCGCCCCCGTGCCGCCGGCAGCGCAGGTACCGCCGGTGCGGTTGATCCTGGCCGAAAGCGGACGATTCCGCTCGCCGGCTGCCGCCCGGAACGGCTCCTACCACGAACCCGCTCGCAGGGTGCCGCCTCGTCCACAGCGGCGGCACTGTCCCCAGGCGGCCGGTCGAGGCCGCTCGGGGGTCGGCCGGACGGCCACGATCGGGCCATGACTCATGTCGCATCGCCGTCCCCCGGTCGCGGCCCGGCGCCGTGGTCGACCAGGGCGACCCTGCGCCTGACGACGCCCGCCCAGGTGGCCGCCGCGGTGCCGTTCCTCATCGGTTTCCATCCCTCGGAGTCCGTCGTCGCGCTGGGCCTAGCCTCCGAGCGGCGGGAGATCTGCCTGACGATGCGGGTGGATCTGCCCCGCCGGCGGCACGCGCCGCAGCTGGCCGCAGTGGTGGCTGCCCACCTGCGCCACGCCGGTGCGGGCGCGGCGTTCCTCCTGGTGGTCTCCGAAGACCGTCAGGCCCGCCCGCATCCGGCACTCGTGACCGCGCTGCGGTCGGCCTGCGACGAGCAGGCCCTCGACGTGCGGGACGTGCTGTGGCTGCGCTCCGGCCGCTGGGGCTCCTACCTGTGCGGCCGGGCGCGTTGCTGTCCCGTCGGGGGCAGCCCGGTGGACTCGCGGCAGGTCGCCAACCTCGCCGCGCTATCGGCATTGCAGGGCGAAGTGATCCACGACTCGCGGGAGTCCCTGGAGCGGTCCCTGGCGCCGGTGGCCGGCCGGGATCGGTCAGACCTGGACCGGACGTTCGAGCGGGTCGGGCCCGCTCTGCTGTCCGAGCTCGCCGAGCGCGGCAGGGTCAGCGTCGCCGCGGACAGCCGGCGACTGCTGGAGCAGGTCGTGCTGGCCAGGGTCGACCGCGTCACCGAGCTGGCCCCGAAGCAGCTGGCCCGGCTGGCGCTGGGCCTGGGTGACGTCAGCGTCCGGGACGCCGCGCTGTGCTGGATCGGAACCGACCTCGAGCACGCCGCGGAGTCGCTGTGGGTGGAGCTCACCCGCAGGGCCACCCCGCCGTACGACGCGCCGGCCGCGACACTGCTGGCGGTGCACGCCTACCTACGCGGCAACGGCGGCTACGCCCGGATGGCTCTGGACCGGGCGCTGGCTGGCGACCCTGACTACTCCTTCGCCCGGCTGCTGGCCGAGGGTCTGGACCGCGGGGTGCCGCCGAGCACGTTGCGGGAGGCCGTGCTGGCCACCGGGGGTGCGGTGTGACCGCCGGCTACACGAGCTCGGGGCGGACCCACCTCTCGCCCAGCACGTGCTGGGCGAGGAAGGCGAGCACGGTCTCGGACCAGACCTTGGCGTTGCCGGGGGTGAGCACCCAGTGGTTCTCGTCGGGGAAGTAGAGGAACTTCGACTCCACGCCGTGCCGGCGAAGGTCGTACCACAGCCGCAGCCCCTCACCGATCGGGACGCGGTAGTCCTTGTCGCCATGGATGACCAGCATGGGGGTACTTATCTGCGCCACCGCCAGGTGTGGGCTGTTCTGCTCGTAGCGCTCGCGTTGGTGCAGTGGATCGCCGAATTCGCGTGCCCAGTAGTGCGCCGAGTCGGTGGTCCCGGAGAACTGGTCGAGCTGCCACAGGCTCGCGTGGGTGACGATGGCCTGGAAGCGGTTGGTGTGCCCCGCGACCCAGTTGGCCATGTACCCGCCGAAGGAGCCGCCCATCGCCGCGGTCCTGGTCGCGTCGATGTCGGGGCGGGCCTCCGCCTCGTCGGTGATCGCCATCAGGTCGGTGTACGGTGCGCCGCCCCACGCGCCCCACCCGCGTCGGACGAAGTCCTGTCCGTAGCCGGCGGACAGCGCCGGGTCCGGTAGCAGCACCGCGTAGCCGCGGGCGGCCATCAGCCACGGGTTCCACCGCCAGGACCAGGCGTTCCAGCTCATCAGCGGGCCGCCGTGGATCCACAGCAGCAGGGGAGCGGGATCGGTGGCACTGGCCCCCGGTGGCAGGACCAGCCAGGACCGCACGGTCGCTCCGTCCTGGGCCACGGTAGAGATCTCGGTCAGGCTGCCCGGCGGGACGGGAACCGATCCGGGGTTGGGTAGCGGTTCGGGATCCTGCTCGGGGGCCGAGCAGTCCAGCGCGACAGGGTGCATGGGCGCGTCGATGGTGCTGCGCAGCGCGAACAGCTGCCGCCCGTCGGGGTGCACGCGCACGTCGCTGAAGCTGCCCCGCCGGGTCAGCCGGGTCAGGTCCCCGGTCAGCTCGACGCGGAAGACGGGATGGTGACCTGCCTCGTCGCAGCGGAAGTACACCGCGGACCCGTCCGGGGCCCAGACCGGGTCGGCCGGCCACTGCGCGAACGTCGGCGTCAGGTCCGAGCCCCCGGTCCCGCCGACCAGGTCCACGAGCCACAGCGTGGAGTCGGCCGGTTCGCTCCAGCTGCTCTGGACGTGTCGGATGCAGACCAGCGCGGACCCGTCCGGGGAGAACCTTGCAGCGCTGAAGTCGTGGTCTTCGGAGTCGGCGACGGTGCGCCGTTCCCCGGTCCGGACGTCGATGACGTCGATGCGTTGCCGTCGGGAGGCGTCCGCGGCCGGGACGTCCAGCACCACGGCCACCCAGGCGCCGTCGGGGCTGAGCGCGTAGTCCTCGATGCTCTGGACCGCGAGCAGCTCCGGGGTGATGTCGCGCGCCGCGGGGTCGGCGTCCGGCGCGGAAGTCGGACCGCTGCCCTGCGCCGCCTCGTCGGCCAGGGCGTAGATCCGGTCGCGGGCCGGGCCGAGGTCGTGGTCCCAGTGCCGGACCGGATAGTCCTCGAACAGGATCGCGGTGACCCCGGCCTCCTTGCGGGCCGAGCGCTGTTCGGTCTCGGCCTCCGGGGTCTGCGCGCCGGCCATCGAGGACGCCGCGAAGACGACGGTGCCGCTGTCCCGGGCGACCCGCAGTCCCGTGATCCCGCCGGGATGGGAGGCGATCAGGCGCGCTTCACCGCCCCCGGCGGGCAGCGCCCACAGCGACCCGATGGGCTTGTCGTCGGACTTGGGCTCGTCGGGGTCCGGGCGGGAGGAGGTGAACAGCAGGGTGCCGTCGGGGAGGAACTCGGCGTTGCCCTCGCCGGGCGCGCTGCGGGTCAGCCGGGAGGGCTGTCGGCGGCCGGTCGGATCGATCTCCCACAGCGAACTGACCCACTTCGTGCGCTCGGGATTCAGACCCGCCACCGAGGTCACCAGCCGGGCTCCGTCCGGGGACAACGCGAGGCCGGCGAGGCGGGGGAGCGCGACGTAGCCGTCGAGGTCGTGGAAGGGCTCTGCTGGGCGGTCCGTCATGTCACTGCTTCCTCGTCGGGTCCGGATCGTGAGCGTTGCGAACCATATCCTCCGACTCCGGCCGGAATGAGCCAGTGCCGGTCGGTCAGGATGGGAGAGTGACCAGGACCGGCTGCCGACCTGCTGGCCGGGGTCGTCGGCGGCGAGCACGTCCTGCTCGACGAGGCGCTGCGCGCGTCATACGAGACGGACTGGACCGGCCGGTGCCACGGCACCGCGCGGGCCGTCGTCCGTCCTGCTGACGCGGCCGAGGTCGCCGCGGTGGTGCGAGTCTGCGCGGCCGCGGGGCCGTGGTCACCCAGGGCGGCACACCGGGCTGGTCGGCGGATCCGTGCCGCGGGCAGGGGAGATCGTGCTGAGCACCGGCCGGTTCCCGCCGGAGGGCTCAGTCGGCTGAGACGAACACGTGGTCGGCGATCGCCAGGGCCAGCCGGGCACCGTGCTCGGAGGCCCCGCCGCCCGCCCCGTCCACCGGGTCCGGGTCGACCCGGACGCCCTCGCCGACGGTGGTGGCCGTCAGCGACCGGCCCGGTCGCACGCCGCAGTCGGTGAGCAGTTGCATCAGGTCGGCATCGGACTGCAGCTGCTCGGAGATCCGGCGTACGACGACCCGGGTGCCGCCGTCCGAGGCGCCCCCGGTCAACGTCATCAGCTTCGGACCGGGGGCCGTCGTCGGGTCGGCGCCGAGGTCGGCCAGTCCTGGGATGGGGTTGCCGTGCGGGCACTGCACGGGGTTGTCCAGCAGGGCCACGAGACGGCGCTCCACCGCCTCGCTCATCACGTGCTCCCACCGGCAGGCCTCGATGTGTACGTCGACCCAGTCCAGGCCGATCACGTCCACGAGCAGGCACTCGGCCAACCGGTGCTTGCGCATCACGGCCACCGCCAGCTTGCGGCCGACGTCGCTGAGCTGCAGGTGCCGGTCACCCTCGACCGACAGCAGCCCGTCGCGCTCCATCCGGGCCACCGTCTGGCTCACCGTCGGTCCGCTCTGGTGCAGCCGCTCGGCGATCCGGGCCCGCAGCGGGACGACCCCCTCCTCCTCCAGCTCGAAGACGGTGCGCAGGTACATCTCGGTGGTGTCGATCAACTCGCTCACGCCGGCACCGCCCTCCGGTCGGTGAACCGCTGCGCGGCGACGGCGTGACCGGGCACCGTTCGCTCGCTCCGCTCGCTCACGCCGGCACCGCCCTCCGGTCGGTGAACCGCTGCGCGGTCACCCCTCTGCCGGGATCGTAGCCCCGTCCTCGTCCCACACCGGAGGCCTCGCACCAGTAGCGTCGCCGAGCATGAGCGAGTCCGTGGCGGTGGTCTGGGACGACGGGTACCTCGACTACGACATGGGACCGCAGCATCCGCTGAACCCGGTCCGGCTGGACCTGACCATGCGGTTGGCCCGCCTGCTGGGCGTCCTCGACGGTGCGCACGTCAGCGCGCTGCGGCCGCAGGAGGCCGGTGAGGACCTGCTGACACTGGTGCACGACGCCGCCTACGTCGACGCGGTACGCCGCGCGCCGGAGCAGCCGTGGCAGGCCGGGCACGGCCTGGGTACGCCGGACAACCCGATCTTCGAGCGGATGCACGAGGTGTCCGCGCTCATCGCCGGCGGCAGCGTGGCGGCCTCCCGCTCGGTCTGGGAGGGCAGCACCGAGCACGCGGTGAACATCGCCGGCGGCCTGCACCACGCGATGCGCGGGCATGCCGCCGGATTCTGCGTCTATAACGACGCCGCGATCGCCATCGCATGGCTGCTCGGTCAGGGCGCCGAGCGGGTCGCCTACGTCGACGTGGACGTCCACCACGGCGACGGCGTCCAAGCGGCCTTCTACGACGACCCTCGGGTGCTGACCGTGAGCGTGCACGAGAGCCCACTGACCCTGTGGCCGGGCACCGGGTACCCCCAGGAGACCGGCAGCGGGGACGCGGTCGGCACCGCGGTCAACGTGGCGCTGCCGGCGGGTTCGGATGACGCCGACTGGCAGCGCGCCTTCCATGCCGTGGTCCCCAGCGCACTGCGGGCGTTCCGGCCGCAGGTCCTGGTCTCCCAGTGCGGGTGCGACACCCACCGGGACGACCCGCTGGCGAACCTGTCCCTGTCCGTCGACGGGCAGCGGGCGGCGTTCGCGGCGCTGCACGGCCTGGCCCACGAGGTTGCCGGCGGCCGGTGGCTGGCCCTCGGTGGAGGCGGCTACGGCCTGGTGCGCTGCGTTCCGCGGGCCTGGACCCATCTGCTGGCCGAGGCCGCGGGCAGCCCGCTGGACCCGGAGACGCCGATTCCCGCGGAGTGGATCGAGCACGTCCGCGGCCGCCGGCTGCGCGCCGCGCCGCCCTTGCGGATGACCGAGGACGCCGAGCTGTCCTGGGAACCCTGGCAGCCGGGCGGGGCAACACCCCTGGACCGGGCGGTGGCCGCGACCCGCCGGGCCAGTTTCCCGCTTTTCGGCCTGGATCCGGATGACCCCCGGGACTGACCCGCCGCCCGGCTACCCGCCGCACTGGGAGGCCGACGTCGTCGCCGCCGACGGCGGTACGGCACACCTTCGGCCGATCGTGCCGCAGGACGCGGAGGGCATCGTCGGGTTGCACGGGCGCAGCTCCGAGCGGACCCGTTACCTGCGCTTCTTCGGCCCGTACCCGAGGATCCCGGAGGCGGACCTGCGCCGGTTCGTCGAAGTCGACCACCGCGACCGGGTCGCACTGGTGATCCTGCTCGGCCGCGAGATCGTCGCCGTCGGCCGCTACGACCGACTGCCGAACGAGGCGACCGGTGGTACGGGCGACACCGCCGAGGTGGCGTTCCTGGTCGAGGACGCCCACCAGGGCCGCGGTCTGGGTTCGATCCTGCTGGAGCACCTCGCCGCGGCCGCCCGCGAGCACGGGATCGCCCGGTTCAGCGCGGAGGTGCTGGCCGAGAACGGCGCGATGGTGCGGATCTTCCTGCACGCCGGCTACACCGCGACCCGCTCGTTCGAGTACGGCGTCGTACACCTGGAGTTCCCGATCGCGCCCACCGAGTCCTCGCGGG
>JBBPYA010000249.1:0-4499 GCA_038200385.1 Mycobacteriales bacterium | reverse complement strand
GGTAGTGCGCGCCCTCGATGGTCGGGTAGCCGACCTGTCCTTCGCCGCGCCACGTCCCGACCAGCGGCAGCAGCGGCAGTAGCGCCGGATGCAGATCAGGTCCCGCGCGCAGGTCGAACGTGTCAGGCCCCGGGCTCGTCACAGCGACTCAGCTCGGTCCATCACGAGCGCAAGGATACTGAGGCCGCCAGCCGCTCCTGCCACCACCGCACCGTCTCGGTGATGGCTGTGTCGAACGGCGTGGCCTGTTCGCCGAACCCGGCCTCGTACGCCGAGCAGTCCAGCGCGAACGGCCGGTCGAACTGGTGTCGGGTCTCTTGCAGCTCCCGCATCATCGGCACGGCGGCCAGGCCGATGGTCCGCGCGAGCCATCACGCAAGGGCGGACTGCAACGGGCTTGCGGCCGGCCACGCGGCAGACCGCGGCGGCGCACTCGCGTTGGGACACCGGCGGCGACGACGGGACGTGCCATGCTCGGCCCTACGCCCGCTCCTCGGCGCCGATGCGAATCAGCGTTCGGGCGACGTCGGGCATGTACGACCACGTGTGCCTGGCGTCGGGTTGCCGAGCACGCGCACCGGCTTCCCGGCCAGCAGTGTCGGCATCACCGCTCGCCGAGGTGGGACTGCACGACCGCCGGGCCGAACGAGTCCGACGCGCGCGCCTCGGTAATGCGCACCCGCCCGGCCTGGGACGTCGAACTCTTCGGCCAGCTCAACAATGCGGTGAGCGACTACGCCAGGTACGTCGACGCCGCGGTGGTGACGGTCGCGGACACCCTGGGGCTCCGGATCGACCTGGGGTGAGCGCGGCTAGGCCGGCGGCCGGGCCAGTCGCACGACGGCCCACCCCGCCAGCCCGGCCAGGACCACCCCGAGAGCGATCAGGAAGACCGCGAGCAGCGTTTCCAGCACCCGCGCAGCCTATGCCCGGCCGCGCGCGCGAACGGTCGACCGCGGCGGCGGGTCGTCAGCCTAGATGCAGTTCTGTCTCGGTGAGCCCAATGTCGGCCACGATCATCTCCTCCAGCTGGCCGCCGGGGCTGAGCACTCGCAACGTCCAGTCACCGGGCGCGGCGAAGAACCGGAAGTAGCCCTCGGCGGAGGTCTGAACCTCCGCGGTGAACTCGCCGGTCCCGTCCAGCAGCCGGACGTACGCCGACGGCACCGCAGCGTCGGCCCGCAGCACCCGACCCTGGATCACCGTCTCGGTGGTCAGGTCGACCCCTTCCAGTCCGGCCGTTCCCTGCGTCGGGGCGCCACACACCTCAGGCGCCCTTGGCGATCGGGACGCCGACGAGGGAGCCGTACTCGGTCCACGAGCCATCATAGTTCTTGACGCTTTCGTGCCCGAGCAGCTCACGCAGGACGAACCAGGTGTGCGAGGACCGCTCGCCGATCCGGCAGTAGGCGATCGTCTCCTTGCCGTCGTCCAGACCTGCCTCGCCGTACAGCCGGCGCAGCTCCTCGTCGGACTTGAACGTCCCGTCGTCGTTGGCAGCCTTGCTCCACGGCACGTTGATCGCGCTCGGGATGTGCCCGCCGCGCTGGCTCTGCTCCTGCGGCAGGTGGGCCGGCGCCAGGAGCTTGCCGCTGAACTCATCCGGCGAGCGCACGTCGACGAGGTTCAGGGTGTCGATCGCCGCGATCGCCTCGTCGCGGAACGCCCGGATGCTCGTGTCGGGCTCCTGGGCGGTGTACGTCGTCGCGGGGCGGGACACCGCCTCGGTGCTCAGCTCGCGCCCGTCCAGCTCCCACTTCTTGCGGCCGCCGTCGAGCATCCTGACGTCCTCATGGCCGTAGACCTTGAAGTACCAGTAGGCGTACGCCGCGAACCAGTTGTTGTTGCCGCCGTACAGCACCACGGTGTCGTCGTTGCCGATGCCCCGCGCGGACAGCAGCGCCTCGAAGTCCTCCTTGGACACGAAGTCACGGACCACCTTGTCCTGCAGATCGGTCTTCCAGTCCAACTTGACCGCACCGGCCAGGTGACCGCCGTCGTAGGCCGTCACGTCCTCGTCCACCTCGACGAAGACCACGCCGGGGTCGTCGAGACGGGCCTGCGCCCACTCGGCGTCGACGAGGACGGCTGCTCGCTTGCTGGTCATGCAGGTGCTCCTTCGGGGTGCGGTGGCAGAAAGTCTCGGCGCGAAGAATCCGGCCCGGCGCCGGTCTATTCCCCGTCGCAGGCCGGGCGCGGCTCAGTTGGCCGGGATCGCTGCCGGGTCGAGGACCGTCTTCTCGGCCTGCGCGCTGACCCGTACGCCGCCGTCCGTGGCCGTTGCCTCGGTCAGCCCGAGGCCGAAGGGCAACGGCGGCAGGGTGTAGCTGAAGCTCAGCTTGGACTGCAGCTCGGCCATGACGACGTCGGGCAGCTGGACGCCGGCAAGATCCAGCCCGACGACGGTGACCCCGATCCGATCCGGGCCCAGCACCGTCAGCGTCCCCGTGCCGGAGACCTCGAGGTCCTGACCCAGCACGGACAGCGTCTGGGTGACCGTGATCCCGTCGGGACCGTTAGTCACCGTGACCCCGGAGCCGATCTGGGTGGCGATCGTGTCGTAGGTGACGAGCACCGTGCCGTCGACCCGGTCCACCGGGATCGGCTCGGTGGCCTGGGAGAACAACTCCGGCAGCGTGATGTGCAGTCCGCGCAGCCGGACCCGGACATCGAGGTCGGACAGCTCGCCGAGGTCGGCGGCGGCCAGGCTGACAGTGACCTCGTCGTAGCGGCCGATGACGGCCTGGGTCAGCAGCGGGAAGCCGCCGATGGTCACGGTCGGGCGCTGTTGCAGGTCCAGGCCGTCCTGCAGGGCCTGGGCGACCCGGTCCTCGGCCACGGCCACGCCGACCCGGTCCACGAGGAACAGCAGGGTGAGCACGACGACGATCCCGGCCAGCAGTCCCCGCATGCCTCAGCTTCCCACGAGGATCGACACGAAGTAGGCGACCGGGGCGACCGCCACGATGGGCAGCACTCCCTGGATGCCGGCCTGGGCCGCCGCTACGCCACGACGTTCCGCAGCGGCGTAGGACGCACCGATCGCCATCAGGCAGGCCAGCCCTCCCAGCACGCCACCCAGGATCACCGCGCCGAGCTGTTCGACCAGCGCGCCGGAGCTGCCGCGGTCGATCGCGGCCAGCATCGCCGCCGCGGTGCCGGCGAGAAAGCCCAGCAGGCCCCGGGGCACCCCCTCGGTGATGGCCGGGTAGGGCAGCACCAGGTCCACCAGGTGGCCGACCACCACCGCGGCACCGATCGCGGCGGCGCTGCGGTCCAGCAGCCTCGGCCCGTCGGTGATCTGGAAGAGCACGAGGAACGTCGAGGCGGCGACGACGACCACGGCGAGCAGCCCGTTGCCGGCCAGGGACTCGGTGACCCCGGACCGGGGCGCGCGGCGGCTGAGCTGGTGCACGAAGGACAGGATCACGGCCAGCCCGACCACGGCGGCCAGCGGCCCGAGGGGGTCCGCGCCCGAGCGCAGCACGACCACGTCGGCGGCGACCGCCGCTCCCGCGCCGACGAGCACCGTCCCGATCAGCCCGGCGAAATCCAGCCCGAGCGACCAGGACAGCACCAGCACGAGCTGCAGGGCGCCCACCGCCACCACGGCCCCGGTCGGCGACCCCGGCTGCGGGAGGAGGAGCAGCAGCAGCGTCGCGCCGACGGCCACCGCGAGAGCCGGCACGTGATGCCGGATCCTGCTCCGCGCGGCCCGGCGTACGACGTGCGTCACCGCCCGATCGTGTCAGACGGCCCGGGACGTCGGATATTCTGCGCTGACACCGATCGGTCGCGGCCGGTGGCCGCCTCGCGGGTGACAGGAGGCCCGATGGACCTGCTGCTCATGACCGCCGCCGTCCAACCGACCGCCGAGGTGCTGCCCGCCCTCGGTCTGCTGGGGCACTCCGTGCGGGTGATGGTCCCCGACGTGCGGGTGCTGCTCGACGCGCATCCCGGCGACGCCATCCTGGTCGACGCGCGGCACGACCTGGCCGCCGCCCGGACCCTGTGCCGGTTGCTGCACACCACGCAGGTCCCCGCCGCCGTACTCGGGGTGTTCAGCGCCGGTGGCCTGGTCGCCGCGAGCGCGGACTGGTCGCTGGATGACCTGCTGCTGGACACGTCGGGACCGGCCGAGGTGGACGCCCGGCTCCGGCTGGCCTGCGCCCGGCGGGCCGGCTCGACCACCGGCGAGGGCGTGGTCACCGCCGGCGACCTGGTCATCGACGAGGAGACGTACTCGGCCCGGTTGCGGGGGCAACCGCTGGATCTGACGTACAAGGAGTTCGAGCTCCTGAAGTACCTCGCCGCGCACCCGGGCCGGGTGTTCAGCCGGGCCCAGCTGCTGCAGGAGGTGTGGGGGTACGACTACTTCGGCGGAACCCGCACCGTCGACGTACACGTCCGTCGGTTGCGGGCCAAGCTCGGCGCGGACTACGAGACGCTGATCGGCACCGTGCGCAACGTCGGGTACAAGCTCGACCAGGACGCCGCAT
>JBBPYA010000248.1:0-3465 GCA_038200385.1 Mycobacteriales bacterium | reverse complement strand
CCACACCGCCGCGGCGATCGCGGAGGCGCCTTCGGAGCTGAGCGACGGACACCTGGTCCGGTTCGTCGTCAGCTACGTGCAGCCCGGCGCGCTGGTCGGCCTGCGCTGGACCTGGCCGGCCTGATCGGCGATCCCCACTCGGCTCAGCCGACGAGCACGGCCAGCAGCAGCAGGACGGCCACCGCGAGGACCGCGGTCCAGCCCACCGCCACGCCGAAGCTCAGACCGAACAGCGACATCAGCCCGAACGCGACGAGGGCGGCCAGCAGCAACAGGGCCAGCGCGGCATACAGCAGCCTGCTCCGCGCCGGAGGCCGCGCTGCGCTCACCGGCTTAGTATCCGACGCCGCGCAAGCCCCCCGTCCGACCGGCGCCGACCCGCCCGGCTCACGGGGCCAGGAGTTCGATCATCGTGATCTCCGGCGGCGCACCGACCCGCATCGGCGGCCCGGCGAAGTCCACCCCGCGCGAGACGTACAGCCAGGTGGCGCGGATCCGGGACAGCCCGGCCAGGGCCGGCTGGGACAGCCGCACGACGTAGCCGAACGGCCAAATCTGGCCGCCGTGGGTGTGTGCGGAGATCTGCAGGTCGACCCCGGTTGCGGCGGCCTGCTCGACCTGGACCGGCTGGTGGGCGAGCAGCACGACCGGCCGGCTCGCGTCCCGCCCGGCCAGCGCCCCGGCCAGGTCGGCGCCATGACCGGGTACACCGGAGCTCGCCGCGCTCACGTCGTCGGTCCCCGCCAGGTCGAACGCGCCGCCGCCGCGGGCGATCTCCACCCGCTCATTGCGCAATACCCGGATCCCGAGCCCGGCGAGGAAGTCCACCCATTCCGCGGCACCGCTGTAGTACTCGTGGTTCCCGGTGACGAAGAAGCTGCCGTACGTCGAGCGCAGCCCGGTCAACAGCCGGGCGGTGTCGCCGAGCTCGGCGACACTGGCGTCCACCAGGTCACCGACGATCGCGACCAGGTCGGGGGTCTGCGCGTTGACCGTGCGGACGTGCTCGGCCAGCCGCCCGGCGCCGACCAGCGCACTGGGGTGGATGTCGCCGAGCACCGCGATCCGCAGTCCCGACAGGGCGGGGTCGAGCCGACTCAACCGGACCCGGACCCGCTTGACCGGGACCGGTCCGAGCGCGGTGGTCAGGCCCACCACCGACGTACCCGTGGCGAGCACCAGTGCCGTCCCGGCCAGCGCGCGGGATAGGAAGCGTCGGCGGCCGGCGTCGTGTGGGCGGCCGCGCAACCGCAGGACCAGCCGCGGGATCTCCAGCACGAGCAGGTACAGCAGCAGGTAGAACATCACGCCGACCCAGACGAAGCCCACCCATTCCAGCGGCCGCAGGACGGCCAGGGACCACGAGCGCCCACCGACCAGCGCCACGATCGGCAACACGAGCAACACCAGGAGCAGGACGGTCAACCAGCCGCGCACCCGGCCGGGGCCGAACGGGTTGCGCACCAGGCGTACCCAGAGGTACAGGTGGATCGCCCCCAGGACGACCAGCAACGCGGCGGCGAAGACCAGCAACTCCACCGGCGCCGCTCAGCCGGACACGACTGGTCCGGCGCGGGTCACCGTGAACCGCACCAGCACCCGCTGCTCCTCACGCATGCTCTCCCGGTAGGCCGTCCAATCGTCGTGCTCGCCGCTGAGCCGCTGGTAGTAGTCGACCAGGAGCTCCATCGCCTCGGGTAGCGCGACGATCTCGGCCTCCCCCTCCAGCTGGTGCCACTCGCCGAAGAAGCCGCCGGACAGCGCGCACACGGCGATCCGCGGATCGGCGCGCAACTGCTTGACCTTGTACGCCGTCTCGCGGGTGCTGATCACCACGCGGTCCTGCGCGTCCACCGCCGCGAGCACCGGGGACAGCGCCGGTCGCCCGTCGGGGCGCAGCGTGCTCAGCACCGCACGGGGGTTGTCCCGGAGGAACTGCAGGGCCTGCTGGACCGGTCCGTCCGCCATGTCCACTCTCCTGTCGACCGCGACTCATCCTCCGCCGAACCGGCCGCGATCCCGCCCAGCTTCGTCGTGTCTGACCGTTCCCCCGCAAGAATTTCCTGCCACGGATCTTGTCCGTACCCCAGCGTATGCAGCATTGTGCGCTCGGTCGCTAACCCGGCTGAGGCCCAGGCCCTGGCCGGTCGGCCGGAGGTCGCCGCCCCGGAGGAGTTCGACTCGCCCCGCGACTACACCGGGCGCGGTTTCGCACCCGGCCAGCGCCGTACCCAGCAGCCCGCCGGTGTTCACCGATGACCTCAAGCTGCCCATGAAGGGCCCCGGACCGCATGGTCCGGGGCCCTTCACGCGGGTGGCTCAGGCCAGCGTGGCGTCGAAGTCGATCTTCGTGCCGGCCAGCGCCTTGGAGACCGGGCAGGTGGACTCCGCCTTGGCCGCCAGCTCCTGGAACTTCGCGTCGTCGACACCGGGGACGCTGGCGGTCATGCTCACCTTGATCCCGGTGATGGCGAACCCTCCGGCGGGGTCCGAGCCCAGACTCACGACGGCCTTGACGTCGATCGAGTCGGCCTTGAGGCCCTCGCCGTCCAGGACGCCGGACATGTTCATCGCCAGGCAGGACGAGTGCGCGGCAGCGATGAGCTCTTCCGGATTGGTCTGGCTGCTGGACTCGTCAGAGGCACGCTTGGGGAAGCTGACCTCGTACTCCCCGACCTTGGAGGAGTCGAGACTGACGTGGCCGGAGCCGTCCTGAAGCCCTCCGGTCCAGCGGGTCGATGCGGTACGGCTGGGCATGCTGCGGTCCTCTCGTCGAACGGAAATGGTTGGCGGGCGAACGAATGGGCCCACCGCTAGCCTAAGAACCATGCCTGACACCGACAACTCGCCGTCCGACCAGTCTGCTCAGAACGTCACGTTCGCCAGCAACGGCAACGACGCGCACGGCTACCTGGCGCTGCCCCCGGCGGGCAGTGGGCCCGGCCTCGTCGTCATCCAGGAGTGGTGGGGGCTGACCGGGCACATCAAGGACGTCAGCGACCGGTTCGCCGCCGAGGGCTTCGTCGTGCTGGCGCCCGACCTGTTCGGCGGCAAGACCACACACGACGCCGACGAGGCCGAGAAGCTCATGTCGGAGCTCCCGATGGACCAGGCGGCCCGCGACCTGGCCGGTGCCGTGGACTTCCTGCTCGACCACGACGCGGTCACCAGCGAGAAGATCGGCGCGGTCGGCTTCTGCATGGGCGGCAACTTCGTGCTCACGATGGCTACCCAGCAGGGCGACCGGATCGCCGCGGCCGTGCCGTTCTACAGCGTCGGCCCGAAGCCGGGACCGTTCGACGACCTGGAGGCCGAGGTCCTCGGCCACTACGGCGAGAACGACGACTTCCTGCCCGCCGAGGACGCCCGCGCGCTCGCCGACCGGATCAGCGAGGAGTCCGGGCGGCCGGTGGAGTTCCTCTTCTACCCCGCCGGGCACGCCTTCTTCAACGACGAGAACCTCCT
>JBBPYA010000247.1:0-4779 GCA_038200385.1 Mycobacteriales bacterium | reverse complement strand
ACGACGGTGTGCATGATCGTGATAGCTCCGACGTCGTACGCGTCGAGGGCCGTGATGGCCTCCTCGAGCGGCTCACCGTCGCGGAGTCGGACCGTTCCGTCGTCGGAGAACGGCTCCCCCTCCTCGGAACCGCAGGTCAGACCGACCCAGACCGGCAGCCCTGACGTGACGGCACCATCGAGGGTCGCTCGCATCCGGTCGATGTCGATCATCATTTCGAGCATGAGCAGGTCGGCGCCGTCTCTCATCGTGGCGGCCTGCTCGGCCGTATTGCGGCGCAGGACCTCGAGCGAGGGGATGCGCTCCGGACCACGTCCAGTTGCTGATCCCGCCGGCGACAACGACGGCGTCGGCACCGGCCGCGACTCGAGCCTCGACGGCGAGTTCGACCGCGCGTTGGTTGTAGGCGACGAAGTCGGCGGCCACCCCTGCGGTTTCCAGGGAGTGCCGGTGCGTCGCAAAGGTATTGGCGATGATCACCTGGGCGCCCGCCGCGATGTAGTCGCCGTGCACCTCGCGGACCACGTCCGGGTGACTCAACGCCGCCCCACCGTTCCAGGCGCCGTCCAATTGTGGAACGCCGCGCCGCTCGCACTCGGTGCCAGTCGCACCGTCGATGAGCACCAGCTCACCGGCCTTGATCCGTGAGATGAGGGCTTGGACTCTGGTCCCGACGGGGGCCAGCGTCCCTGGCTTCCCGGCCGAGGTCGCCCACGAGGGCCGGCGCGCGCCGATGCGCAGACGTGACGACGCGGGTATCGGGCGAGCCCGCGCGGAAGTGGGGGCCGGCCATCGTCGGCTTCGGTCGGCGGCGGCTGCGCGACGCCAAGGGCCTCGTGCTGGACTCTCTCCTCGTCGGGGTCGCCCCGCGGAACGCGGCAGCCAACCCGCGCCGTTGGCTCGGCGATGGCCCCCCCACGACGCCTGGCTTGTCGGATTCGCTGGCCGGGGCGCGAAGCGAGCCCCTGGTACTACTCCGGTTCCGTGCAGCCGCTGCGTACGGCGCGGACATCGCGCACCTGCTGGTCCTGGCCGGAGCCGCCGTCGTACTCGCAGCGGTCGGCATACTGGCTTTCACCCGCCGCGACCTGCGCGGCTGAGCCAATAGGGGAGGGCGAGCAGCGTTCCGGTTCGGGCAGCGGTGCTGACGGTCGTCCTGGCCTGCGCCGGGTGCGCCGGCTCGGGCAGCATCTCCACGCAGTTGCGTCCCGAAGCCTGCGCGTCCTCCGTCGTCGGCGTGCTGGCCGGTACGACGGTCGCCACCGCGAGGGCGGGCACGGTCAACGACGTGTTCGCCCTGGACGACCGGCTGCGGGTGCGGCAGCTGACGACATCGGGGAGGGCCCTCGCCCCGGTCATCGACGCCGCGGGCGACGCCGTGGCCTACCTGCAGAACGGCGGCGCCACCGCGGCCGGTGCCGCGGGGGGTCCCCAGGAGCTGTGGTTCGCCTCGCTCACCGGCTCCGCACCGAAACCACGGTTGCTGCTACAGGGACAGCGGCTCCGGGCGCTGGCCATCGCGCCGAGCGGCCGGGAGATCGCGGTCGTGTCGACCGGCGCTCCGGTGTCCGCAGACGCCGCCGCGCCGGGCGCCGGCGGACCGGCCCCCGACAACGCCCCGGCGGCCACCAGGGAGCTGTCCGTCGTCGACACCGCCACCGAAGGCAGCAACCTCGTTACCCGGCTCGACGGGCCCGGGGACGTCACCACCACGGCGTGGTCACCGGAGGGTTCCCGGTTGGCGTTCACCACGGTCGAGTCTTCCGGGGGCGCAGCGCGGATCACCCTGTCCATCGGGGATCCCCGTGCCCGGACCCCGCCAAGAACGCTCGCGACGCTGCCGGGCTCCGCCGTGGTCGGCATCGACTGGTCCGGCGACGGGACGGCGATCCTCGTGCGGGCCACCGACCGTGGAGTGACCACGAGCAGTGTCGAGGTGAGTTCCGGAGGAGTCACGCCGGTCCCGGACGCCGCCGCGCTGTTCAGCGTCGAGTTCGGGGCGTCGCCGTCGTCGCTGGTCGGCCTGGTCGAGGGCTCGGACGTCGGTCCGCCGGTCCTGGTGCGCGCAGTGACCTCGGGCGCCGCAGTGTCCACCGACGAACTCCCGTTGAGCCGGGCCCGCAGCCTCGACCTGGCCGCCTGCGCCCTCGGGGACCGCCAGTAGGTGCGCGCTCACGTCGGCCCGGCGGTTTGGTCCCGTCCCGGCGGCCTTGCATCATGGTGCCGGTGACCGTAATCCCCCGAAGCCCGAACCTGCGGATGTCCCGGCTCGCCGATACCCGTCGCGGCCGGGCCACGGCGCTGGCCGCCGTCGCCGCGCTGCTGCTCGCGGCGTGCACCGGGCAGGCCGCGACGCCGGGCGGAGCCCAGGCGCCCTCCGCGGGATCGGCCGCAGCCGGGAACCGCGCCGCGACCCTGAATTCGGCACCTGAGCCGGTGCGGGTCCTCCCGGATGCCACCCCCGTCGAGCTGGCCGTCGCGACGAGCGCCGCGCTGTTTGCGAGCGCGCCGGTCGTCGTGGTGGCCTCCGCGGCCGACCCGGACGGCATCGCCTCGGCCGCCGAGCGAGCCGGCGCGCTCGGCGTTCCGCTGCTACTCGCCCCGATCCCGCCGGCTGCCTCCGGAGCCGGCGCGCCGTCGGGATCGGCCAGCCCACCGGCAGTTGCCACCCCGCCTCCGGCGACCTCCTTGACCGACCGGCTCCGGGCGGAGATCAGGCGGCTGGGGGCCGGTACCGTCCTCGCGGTCGGGTCCGGCGTCCCTGATCAACTCGGCGACCTCGGCGACGTCCGGGTCGTGACCGACCTGGCCGAGCTCCCTGACGTGACCGGCCCGTCCACCGGTGATCCCGTGACCGTCCTGGTCTACGCGGGCGGCCCGGCGACCACGAAGGCTGCCGCAGCCGCGGCGGCGGCAACGGCCCGGGCCGCCGGTGCCCGGGTCGTCCCGGTGCACGGCAGCGACCCCCGTGCCGATGCCGACGCGATCGGTATGCTGGCCGGTCAGCCGGTGGGCTCCGTGGTCGCGGCCGGGTCCGGTTTCGGGCCGCCGACCCGGCTGGCGGGCCGGTTGGCGGTCGCCGCCACCGGCGTGCAGCTGCCCGGCGGCGGCCAGGTGATGTTCCCCGGTCGGCGGCTGGTCGCGCTCTACGGCCATCCCGGTACGCCGTCGTTGGGGGTGCTCGGCGAGCAGGGCGAGCAGGCCAGCATCGACCGGGCGAAGGCGGTCGCCGCGCCGTACCGACCGCTCAGCGACGTGCCGGTGGTCCCGACCTTCGAGATCATCGCCACCGTCGCCCAGGGCGCTGCTGGCGCCAACGGGGACTACTCCTACGCGGCCGACCCCGCCCAGCTGCGCCCGCTGATCGAGGCGTCCGGCGCGGCCGGGATGTACGTCGTGCTGGACCTGCAGCCGGGACGGGCCGATGCGCTGTCGCAGGCAAAGCTGTACGAGTCGCTGCTGCGGCTGCCCTACGTCGGCCTGGCCCTGGACCCGGAATGGAAGCTCGAGCCCGGCCAGCTGCCGCTACAGCAGACCGGCGGGATGGACGCCTCCGAGATCAACTCCGTGATCGGCTGGCTGTCCGACCTCACCGCGGCCGAGCACCTGCCGCAGAAGCTGTTCGTCATCCACCAGTTCCGGCTGTCGATGATCCGCGACGAGCCGGCCCTGGACACCGGCCGGGACGACGTCGCCGTACTCATCCACATGGACGGCCAGGGCCCGACCGGCTCGAAGGACAGCACGTGGGCCGCGGTCACCGCGGCGGCGCCACCGGGCGTGCCCTTCGGCTGGAAGAACTTCTACGACGAGGACCACCCGGTGCTCACGCCGGCGGAGACGATGACCAGGCGGCCGCTGCCGGTGATGATCTCCTACCAATAGCGGCCCCGGTCGCGGTCCGCCGAATGGATCAGAACAGCAGGCTGAGGATCAGCGCGAACACGAAGCCGATCGTGCCCAGCAGCGTCTCCATCACCGTCCAGGTCTTCAGCGTCGTCTTCTCATCCATCTGGAAGAAGCGGCTGACCAGCCAGAACCCTGAGTCGTTGACGTGGGACAGCACGGTCGAGCCGCCGGCGATGGCGACCACGATCAGGGCCAGGTCGGCTGCGGACAGGCCGCTCGTCGACTGGATCACCGGCGCGATCAGGCCAGCCGTGGTGGTCAGCGCCACCGTGGCCGAACCCTGCGCGACCCGGAGCAGCACGGCGACGACGAACGCCGCGACGATGACCGGCAGGCCGGTGTTCTGCAGGGTGTCGGCCAGCGCCTTGCCGATGCCACTGGCCCGCAGCACGCCGCCGAACATCCCGCCCGCCCCGGTGATGAGGATGATCGAGCAGACCGGGCCGAGGGCACTGTTGACGATGGACTCGACCTCCTGGCCGGACTTGCCGCGTCGGGTCCCGAGGACGTAGGAGGCGACCAGTACGGCGATGAGCAGGGCGATCGGGGTCGCGCCGATGAGCTGTGCAGCCTTGACCAGGAACGACTCCTTGTCCAGGACGCCGGCGCTGGCCAGGGTGCTCAGTCCGGTGTTGAGGAAGATGAGGACAAGCGGCAACAGCAGCAGTCCGAGCACGGTCCCGAACGTGGGAGGTGCGGCCTGCTCGGCGGTCTCCACGTCGACCCCCCGGCTGCTGGCTCCGCCGCCGGCCCCGGGGGCGGGCACCTCGGAGTCCGGCCCGGTGGGCTGGCGGCTGCCGGAGAGCAGCTGCGGGACCGGGAGGTCGTGCTGGCGGCCGGCCCAGGTGCCGAACAGGTAGCCACCCAGGT
>JBBPYA010000246.1:0-2276 GCA_038200385.1 Mycobacteriales bacterium | reverse complement strand
GGGCCGGGCACGCCGAGCGCTTCCCGGGCCTGACCACGCCGGATCCGAGCTACCACGGCGTCGTCTACACCGATGCGCTCGGCGCCGGGGCCTACATCGGCAAGGCGCGGGTGCAGCTGCTGCGCGACCTCGGGCCGGCGATCTCGCCCTTCAACGCCTTCCTCATCGCCCAGGGCATCGAGACGCTGTCGCTGCGCATGGAGCGGCACGTCGCGAACGCGCAGCGGGTCGCGGAGTGGCTGGAGGCCCGTGACGAGGTGCGCTCCGTCGCGTACGCCGGGCTGCCGAGCTCGCCGTGGCATGACCGGGCGACGAAGTACGCGCCGCGGGGTGCGGGCGCCGTGCTCGCGTTCGAGATCGAGGGCGGGGTCGAGGCGGGCCGCCGCTTCGTCGACGCGCTCGAGCTGCACAGCCACGTCGCGAACATCGGCGACGTGCGCAGCCTCGTCATCCACCCGGCGTCGACGACGCACTCGCAGCTCACGGAGGAGGAGCAGCTCGCCTCCGGCGTGACACCCGGCCTCATCCGGCTCGCGGTCGGCATCGAGGGGATCGAGGATGTCCTCGCCGACCTCGACGCCGGGCTGCGGGCCTCGAAGACCGCCTGACCGCGTCCGTGCCCCCGTCCGGGTCCGGCGCTTCCGCTCCCGCCGGCGGTGCCTCGCGCGAGGGGGATCCGCCGTCCGGGCGGCGCTTCGCCGACGTCGGGCCGCTCGCGCTCGAGCTGGGCGGGAAGCTGCCGGCCGTCCGGCTGGCGTACGAGACCTGGGGGCGGCTCGACCCGGACCGCGGCAATGCCGTGCTGGTGCTGCACGCGCTGACCGGGGACGCGCACGTGTCCGGGCCGGCCGGTCCCGGGCAGCCCACCGCGGGCTGGTGGGACGCGCTCGTCGGGCCGGGGCGCGCGCTCGACACCGGCCGCTGGTACGTCGTCACGGCGAACGTGCTGGGCGGCTGCCAGGGCAGCACCGGGCCGGCGTCGGCGGCGCCGGACGGCCGTCCGTGGGGATCGCGCTGGCCGCGCACCACGGTGGGGGACCAGGTGCGGGCCGAGGTGCTGCTGAGCGACCTCCTCGGTATCGAGCGCTGGGCAGCGGTGCTGGGCGGCTCCATCGGCGGCATGCGGGCCCTGGAGTGGGTCGTGGGGCAGCCCGAACGGGTGCGCGCCGCCCTGGTGCTGGCGACCTCGGCCCGCGCCTGCGCCGACAAGATCGCGACGCAGATCACGCAGAACCTCGCCGTGACGGGCGACCCCGGGTGGTGCGGCGGCGACTACCACTCGCGGCCGCACGCCGCCGGACCGCACGCCGGGCTCGGGCTGGCCCGCCGGATCGCCCACCTGACCTACCGCAGCGGCGGCGAGCTGGAGGCCCGCTTCGGTGCGCAGCCGCAGCCGGGCGAGGACGCGCTCGGGGCGGGTCGGTACGCCGTGCAGTCCTACCTCGACCACCACGCCGCCAAGCTGGTCGCGCGCTTCGACGCCGGCTCTTGCGTCGCGCTCACCGACACCATGACCACCCGGGACGTCGGGCGCGGGCGGGCCGGGGTCGCAGCCTCGCTCGCCTCGAGCCGGGTGCCGGCGGTCGTCGCCGGCGTGGACAGTGACCGGTTCTACCCGCGTCACCAGCAGGAGCAGATCAGCCGACAGCTGGGCGGTGCCCTCGGCGGCCTGCGCACCGTGCTGTCGCCGTACGGGCACGACGGTTTCCTGCTCGAGCAGGAGCAGGTCGGCGCGCTGGTGCGCGAGGTCCTGGCCCTGAGCGGCTGACCGGACAGCGCCGCGCTACGACAGGACGGGGACCGTCAGACCCAGCTCGGGAACCACATCCGGTCCTGCCACTGCGCCAACGTGATCGTCTGGGCGGCGAGCACCGGGTAGAGGTAGGCGAACGTCCACACGACGAGGGCCACCCAGACCCCGACGAACGCCGTCCCGAGCGGTCGGCGAAGGCGCCCGGCGTCCGGTCCGCCGAGCAGCCAGCCCGCGGCGACGGCGCAGGACAGCGCCATGAACGGCACGGCCGGTAGCGCGTAGAACAGGACCATCGTGCGGTGCGCGAGGTCGTCGCGCACCCACGGCACCACTGCGGCCAGCACCAGCAGGACCAGCGCACCGCCCCGCCAGTCGCGGCGGGAGACCCACAGCCAGAGCATGACCACGAGGGCCGCGATGCTCATCCACCACAGCGCCGGGTTGCCGACCGCCAGCACCTCCTTCGAGCAGGAGGCGGCCGTGCAGCCGTACTGCCCGGCCGCGATCCCGGGTGGGTAGTAGT
>JBBPYA010000245.1:0-3196 GCA_038200385.1 Mycobacteriales bacterium | reverse complement strand
TTCCGCGGACCGCAGGGCTGGCGCCCGCTGGGTGAGCTGGCCGCGGGTGACGTCGTCGCGGTCCCCCGGCGGGTCCCGGCCCCGCGCAAGGTCGTGGACATCGCCCCCACCCGGGTCACCGACGGGCGGCTGTCCCGGCTGGCCTTCGGGTTGTCACAGGCCGGGCTCGGTCGCTTCCTCGCCGAGCTGTGGTCCAACGCCGGATCGGTGCGCTGGCTACCCGACGAGGACCGCGCCGACATCCGCTACAGCTCCGCGCAGCGCAGCGTGGTCGACGACGTGGCCCGGCTGCTGCTGCGCTTCGACGTGCTCGGGCGGCTGCGGCCCGAGGGCAGCGGGTGGTGCGTGTCGATCGAGGACGGCGCCGACCAGCAGCGCTTCGTCGACCTCGTGGCGCTCAACGCCGGGCTGCCCGAGTCCTGGCGCCCGGTGCTGCTCAAGCTGCGGATGGCCGCGGCCTCCGCGGAGTTCGGCCGGCACGCGGGCACCCTGACCCGGGCCGGCACAGGCACCGGCACCGGCACCGGCACCGAGCCCGAGGTCAGCGGCGCCCACGTGGCCTGGGACGCGGTCGTCTCGGTGCAGCCGCTCGGCGAGCAGGAGGTGTACGACGCGACGGTCCCGGGTGCGGCCAACTTCGTCGCCGACGGGATCGCGGTGCACAACTCGCTGGAGCAGGACGCCGACATGGTGGTGCTGATCCACCGCGAGGACGTCTACGAGCGGGAGTCACCGCGCGCCGGGGAGGCCGACCTGCTGCTCGTCAAGCACCGCAACGGTCCGACCGCGACGTGCACGGTCGCCTTCCAGGGTCACTTCAGCCGGTTCGTGGACATGGTCCAGTCCCCGTAGCCGAGGGTCAGGCCGACGTCGGGTCGGGGCCTGCGGCGCGCTCGGCCTCGGCCAGTGCGTGCGCCGCCGTGATCAGGCCGAGATGGCTGAAGGCCTGCGGGAAGTTGCCCAGCAACTCACCGGTGGCACTGTCCCACTGCTCGGAGAACAGCCCCAGCGGGTTGGCGCAAGCCGCCGCCCGGTCCAGGACGATCCGTGCGCGCTCCAGCTGACCAGTCACCGCCAACGCGTGCGCCAGCCAGAACGTGCAGAGCAGGAACGAGCCCTCCGTCCCCTCCAACCCGTCATCGCCGGTGTATCGGTGCAGCAGACCGAGCTCGTCGGCGAGTTCGCGTTCGATGACGTCGATGGTGGCCAGCAGGCGCGGGTCCTGCGCCGGCAGGAAGCCGACCAGTGCCAGCAGCAGTACCGAGGCGTCCAGCTCCCCGGAGCCGAACGCCTGGGTGTACGCGCCGACGCGATCGCTCCACCCGTGTGTGGTGATGGCCTCCCGCAGCGCGTCCCGGGCGGTTGTCCAGCGCCGTACCTGCTCCGGATCCGGGCGCAGCGCGTCGCGCATCGCCAGCCCCCGGTCCAGCGCCACCCAGCACATCAGCTTGCTGTGCAGGTAGGCCCGGGCCGGACCGCGGATCTCCCAGATCCCCTGGTCGTCGTCCTCCCACCGGGCGGCGGCGGCGTCGACAGCGGCGAGCAGGAAGCCGCGGGTTCCGCCGTCCATCTCGCCGAGCTGCTCGCGCAGGGTGTACGCCGCATCCAGCAGTGCGCCATACACGTCCAGCTGGCGCTGGGTCCAGGCGCCGTTCCCGGCCCGGACCGGCCCGTTGTCCCGCCACCCCGACAGGTGCGCCAGCTCCCGCTCGGACAGGTCCCGTTCGCCGCCGACACCGAACATGATCTGCAGGTCCAGCCCGCGGTGCAGCTGGGTCGCCGTGGCGGTGGCCAGGAACGCGAAGAACCGGCCGGCCTCCTGCGGGCAGGCCGCGATCCACAGGCCCTGCAGCGTCATGCTGGCATCGCGGACCCAGGTGTAGCGGTAGTCCCAGGTGCGGCCCTGACCCCCGGCCGGCAGGCTCGTCGTCGCTGCGGCCACCACGGCACCGGTCCGCGCGTACGTCAGGCCCTGCAGCACCAGGCCGCCGAGGTACACCAGGTCGCGGTGCGGTCCCTCGTAGCTCTGGTGCAGCTCCGACCAGCTCTGCCAGGTCCGCTCCGTCCGGTCCAGAGCACGGCGGATCTTGCGCGGACTCCAGGTCTTGGGCTGGGTGCGCCAGGCGCTGACCTGTGACAGCGCGAAGGCCAGCTCCTGGCCCTCGGTCAGCGTCAGCTCCGCGCGGGCGGTGGCGCCGTCCACTTCGAGGTCCAGCTCCGTGCTCAGCACCAGGACGGTTGCCCCGCCGTGCGCCACGACGGTCCCTCGGCCGGCCGTCAGTTGCGGGTGCACCAGGCCGAACTCCGGCCGCGGGGCGAACTCGACCCGCAGCCGTACCTCGCCGGCCACGCACCGGGCAGCCCGCAGCAGCACCCCCGGGGACGAGCGGCCGAGGTCGTGGCCGCGGTCCTTGCGCCCCAGCGCCATCGCCTCGGTCAGCACCAGCGTGCCCTCGGCGTCCTCCCAGACCGATTCCAGCACCAGACCGGAGGGCAGGTAGCGCCGGCCGGTGGCCGGGCGGCCACCGGCGGGGGCGACCAGGAAGTGACCGCCGGCATCGTCGAGCAACCGGGCGAAGACCGGCGGACTGTCGAAGCGGGGCAGGCACATCCAGTCCACCGAACCGGTGCTGGTCACGAGGGCGGCGGCCCCGCAGTCGGAGAGCAGGGCGTGCTGGCCCACGGCGACATCGCTCATCGCCGGCCCGGCCCGTCCCCGGCCACCGGTCCGGGGCAGCGAGCGCTGCATCCACCCACGGCCGCGACGCTAGATGATCGATTCCAAGGGGTCGGGCGGCGTGTTGGCCTGAGGAGGTGTTGAAGGGTGCCCAGGATCGGCGTTGGAACCCAACGTCGAACAGGAGGTTCGCGTGGACGCCGACCTGGACACCCTTGCCACCGCACTGTATGCCCGCGCCGATGATCTGCTGAAGAGCTATCCCGAGCGCGGGCCGACCCGGCCGGCGATCGGGATCGCGCCTCGGATCAGTGATGCCGAGCTCGTCACGTTGGCGGTGTTGCAGGCCTTGCTGGGGTTCACCAGCGAAGCCCGCTGGGCTGCGGCACGGCCGGGCACATTTGCGGCACCTGTTTCCCTACCTGCCCCAGCAGCCGGGCTACAACAAGCGGCTGCGGCGCCTGGCCGGGACGTTGAACTGGCTGGTGGGCATGCTCGCCCGCGACACCAGCGTGTGGA
>JBBPYA010000244.1:0-4172 GCA_038200385.1 Mycobacteriales bacterium | reverse complement strand
TCCACTGCGCGACTCCGGCTGGCATAGCGCCGGACGAGACCCGGCAGCCATGAGGCCGTCCCGCCCGCGGTCCGCCGCCGCCTTTCGGCGCCGTACGTCGACAGGATCGATGAGTTGCCCCCGGCCGAGCGGTCTTGTCTTTCACACGCGCTCGAGGAGGCCCACGGCGTGACGCTCACGAATGCGCTCTGGCCACCGCCCCCCCCCGGACGGTCGTGGTTGTCGTTCGCGGACCGATGTCAGCGGCCGGCGTTCGCCGGCTGTGCGACCACGTTCGCGTCCTGCTGTTGCATGGTGACGCCCAGGTGGTTACCTGCGACCTGGGCTCCCTCGGGACGCCGGACCTCGGCATCGTCGACACCCTGGCCGGGCTCCAGCTCACGGCACGGCGCGCGGGCGGAAGGATCCGGGTTCGGAGGGCAACTGCCGAAGTGCAGCGCCTGCTCGCCCTGGTCGGACTGGCTGAGCTCGTACCGGCATGCGCCGGGCTAGGAGCCGCCGGGGTGGGCCGGCAGCCCGAAGCGGGCGAACATTGCCGTGTCGAGGAAGTGGTGGACGTGGCGAATCCGCCCGGCTGAGATCTCGAGGACCTGGAGCGACCAGGGCTCGTGGCGCCCCCCCGGACCGCTGGCCCGGTATTGCCCGAACGCCGGCAGGCCGTTGGCTACCGTCGGGACCAGGCGGGACCCCCGGCAGCCGATGCCGTGCCCCAGATACCAGCCGCGGAGGTCATCGCGACCCTGCAACCACAGGGCGAGTGGCGGCATCGAGATGCTGGCGTCCTCGTGCAGCAGCGACACCAGCGAGTCGATGTCGTAGCGCTCGAAGGCCGCGACGTAACGGGCCAGCAGCGCGCGGTCGGCGTCGCCCATGCGCTGCGACCGGCCGCCGTCGGTCACGTCCCGCGCGGCCAGGGTCGACCGGGCCCGCTGCAGCGCGCTGTTGACCGACACCACCGTGGTGTCGAGGAGCTCGGCGACCTCGGCCGCCTGCCAGCACAGCACCTCGCGCAGGATCAGGACCGCCCGCTGCCGGGGCGGCAGGTGTTGCAGCGCGGCGACAAAGGCCAGGCGGATGCTGTCCTGAACGACCGCCCGCTGGGCCGGGTCCCCGTCGACAGGCACCACGTCGCCGTCCGGGATCGGCTGGATCCAGGTCTGCTCGGGCAGCGCCTCGCCGGGCGTCGTGTGCGCCGGCACGGGCGTCGAGAGGTCCATGGGCAGCGCACGTCGTTGTCTGCCGCGAAGGCTGTCAAGGCAGACGTTGGTGGCGATGCGGTAGAGCCAGGAACGCAGGGCGGAGCGGCCCTCGAACCGGTCGAGGCCCTGCCACGCTCGGACCATCGTTTCCTGTACGGCGTCGTCGGCATCGAACGCCGACCCGAGCATCCGGTAGCAGTAGCCGGTCAGCTCCACGCGGTGCTGCTCCAGCTCCAGCGTGGCCGTGTCGGCGGTTGCCAGCTCGCTCACGCGCGCCTCCCCTGCGTTCGAGGATCTGAACATAGTTGCCATCAGCATCCAACACAGCCCGATCCGTCCCCGCCGGAAGCAGAAACGGCACCCGGGAGGCTACGCAGTGGCTGCCTGCGTAGCCTGGGCCGTCAGGCCGTGGGCTTGTGGGTCTCGCTCGAGTCCGCGACCAGGTCGACGTCGGCGTCTGTCAGGTCGACCTGGTCCCTGGCGAGGACCGCGTCCCGGTCGGAGCCCGCGAACGGCTCCTGCGACTGCTCCGGCCAACCCAGATCGGACGGCCCGCCCACCGGCTCAGCCGGAAGATCTACCGCGGCCGGCGTGGCGTTCGTCGCTGGCTCCGGTTGCGGCGATGACGGCCGGGGCGAGTCGGCCGGAATGTAGGTCGGCTCGCTCGGGGCCGCGGCGCGACGGGTGACGATACCGGCTGCTGCGCCTGCCACTGCTCCGGTCAGCAGGCTGATCAAGGCGACCGGCCAGCGCCGCTGCCGGCGCGGCAGCTCACCGCGCAACGCCGCCAGAGCGGTGGCGCCGCGGCGGCGGGCCTCCTCGCGATCTGCCTTGCCTTCGCGGGCCGCGGCCACCGCGGCGCTCACGGCAGTGGCGAGCGCCGGGGCGACGCTGTCTACCAGGGTCCCCCGCGCCCCGGCAACGGCCGGCGCGACCCGGCCGCGGGCCCCGGTGACAGCCGGGACCATCCGCTCCCGGGCGCCGGCAACAGCGGGCACGACCCGCTGCCGCGCCTCGGCCACCGCAGGGACGAGGCGCTCCCGCGTCGTGGCGGCGTACGGCGACAGCGCCGCCCGCGCGGCAACGACCCGCGGACCAAGTGCCCGCGCCGCCCGGAGCTGCCTGCCACCGCGCCGACGCCCCCCGGTCTGGTCGGCCTGGACCTGCGCCGAGTCCGCCTGGTCCCCGCTGAAGGGCTCCTGCACCCAGCCGGCCTGGTCGTCGGACCGTTCCTCGATCCAGTCGAACCCGTCCTCGAGGACAGGGTCCTGCGCCATCACCGGGACGTCCACGTCCTTGCGCCTGCGTCCGAACATCGAGCACCTCCGTTGTTCCCCTGGGATCTGGACCGCCCGTTCCCGGTCGGGCCGTCGGGCAACCGCCCGCCGGGCGGCAGACCGCAGCCGAAGGCCGTGGGAGGATTGCGACCAGCCCCAGCAGACCCCACGATCCGGGAGGCCTCCTCGTGCCAGCGGAGACGTACGCCACGCTGAAGACCTCGATGGGGGACGTCGAGGTGCGCCTGTTCCCCGACCACGCCCCCAAGACCGTGGCCAACTTCGTCGAACTGGCCGAGGGCAGCCGGGAGTGGACCGACCCGCGGACCCGGCAGAAGTCGCGATCCAAGCTGTACGACGGCACGATCTTCCACCGGGTGATTCCCGGCTTCATGATCCAGGGCGGTGACCCGATGGGCACCGGCACCGGCGGCCCGGGTTACCAGTTCAAGGACGAGATCCACCCCGAGCTGGCCTTCACCCGGCCCTATCTGCTGGCGATGGCCAACGCCGGGCCTGGGACGAACGGATCCCAGTTCTTCATCACCGTCGCACCGACGGCGTGGCTGACCGGCAAGCACACCATCTTCGGCGAGGTGACCAAGGGCCAGGAGGTCGTCGACGCGATCGTGGCGGCCCCGACCCGGCGTCAGGACCGGCCGACCACCGATATCCGGCTCGAGGCGGTCACCGTCGACCGTCGCTCGGCCTAGATGACCGCACCGGTCGGCCCGACCGCTCCGGACGACCGGGGCGCAGAACCGGTCCCCACCTGCTATCGGCACCCGGGCCGGGAGACCTACGTCCGCTGCTCCCGCTGCGAGCGGCCGATCTGCCCCGACTGCATGACCAGCGCCTCGGTCGGCTTCCAATGCCCGGAGTGCATCGCCGCGGGTGCGAAGACGACGCGGGCACCCCGCACTGTGGCCGGCGGGCGGGTGGCGGCGACCGAGGGCCGGGTGACGCTGACCATCGCCGCCCTGATCGTCGCCGCGTTCGTGCTGCAGTACGCCGTACCCGGCTTCGAGAACCGGTTCACCGAGTTCAACTTCGCCATCGCCCAGGGTGAGTGGTGGCGACTGGTCACGGCGATGTTCCTCCACGTCGGCCTGCTGCACATCGCGTTCAACCTCTACGTGCTCTATATCGTCGGCGTTCCGGTGGAGCAGGCCCTCGGTCGCTGGCGCTACATCGCGCTCTACCGGTTGAGCGGGCTCGGCGGGGCCGCGGCGTCGTACGCCCTCACGGGTCCGTTCACCGCCGGCGAGGGGGCCTCCGGCGCGATCTTCGGGCTGTTCGCCGCCTGGTGGGTGATCACTCGGCGGGCCGGCGGGGACACCCGCTCCGTCACGTTGCTGATCGGCCTGAACCTGGTCCTGAGCTTCGTGATCCCCGGGATCGGCTACTGGGCGCACCTCGGCGGGCTGGCTACCGGCGCTGTGCTCGCGCTGGGCTTCGCCTACGCGCCCCGGGCACGCCGTACGCCGGCCGCGGTCGGCGCGCTGGTGTTGGTCAGCGTGGCGATCCTGGCCACAGTGCTGCTACGTACCGCCGCGCTCAACGCGTGAGGGCCCCTGTCCCCAGTGTGGAGAACTCCTGTGGGTAAATGACAGCCGTGTTCTTTCGGCCGGGGCCGAGGTCAGCGCCACTGGGTGGACATCACGAAGCCGGCGATGATCAGGCTGAACCCGATCGC
>JBBPYA010000243.1:0-10999 GCA_038200385.1 Mycobacteriales bacterium | reverse complement strand
GCTCGTCGTCGTCGGCTTCACCAGCGGCCGGATCCCGGCGGCGCCGGCCGGCCATCTCCTGGTCAAGAACTACAGCGTCCTGGGATTGCACTGGGGTCACTACCGCATCCACGAGCCCAGCCTGATCGCGGCGGTCCACGAAGATCTCGAGCGGCTGTACGCCGAGGGTCGGATCGCACCGCTGGTGTCCGCGACGTACCCGATGGCGAAACTGCCCGAGGCGCTGGGCGCGCTGGCGTCGCGCCGCACCGTCGGCACGGTCGTGCTGCGCGTCGACGCGGCGTAGCGACCGGACCGGCCCCGACCGTCAGCTGTATTCAACTCGATGGTTGACCACGGCCTCGGGGGCCGGCTAGCGTGTTAATCAACCAATTGGTTGAACGAACGGAACACCGTGGCGGCAGACCCGCTCACCCGCGTGTTCGCGGCGCTGTCCGATCCCATCCGGCGCGACATGGTGGCCCGGCTGGCCACCGCGGACGCCACCGTCACCGAGCTCGCCGAGCCGTACGACGTGACCGTCCAGGCCGTGTCCAAGCACCTCAAGGTGCTCGCCGACGCCGGGCTGGTCAGCCGCAGCCGACAGGCCCAGCGCCGGCCGGTGCACTTGGAGCCGGAGGTCTTCGACCTGATGACCACATGGATCGAGCGTCACCGGCGCACCGCCGAGCAGCGCTACCGCCGCCTCGATGACGTGCTGGCGAGCATGCCGGACGACATCGGGGCGTCCCCACCGACCGAACAACGGACAGGAGCAGGCACATGACCGGGACCAGGACACCCGAGACCGAGATCGTCGTCGACCCCGACGTACCCCTCGTCCGCATCACCCGCGAATTCGACGCGGTGCCCGAGAAGGTCTTCCGGGCCCACACCGACCCCGTGCTGTTCGCCCGATGGAACGGCCCGCGCAGCCTCAGCACGCGGATCGAGCACTTCGACTGCCGCACGGCAGGCGCCTACCGCTACGTCATGGCGCGCGACGGCGACGAGTTCGGCTTCCACGGCAGCTTCCACGAAGTGCGCGAAGCGGAGCTGATCATGCAGACGTTCACCTTCGAGGGAGAACCGGACGGGGTCGCGTTGGAGCGGCTGCGGTTCGAGGACGTCGGCTCGGGTCGTACCCGGCTGGTCGCGACATCGCTGGTGGACTCCTTCGAGGCCCGCGACGCCTTTGTGGCCAGCGGGATGGCCGAGGGCGTCCACGAGGGCTACCAGCGCCTGGACGAGCTGCTCGCGGGGTGACCGGGGCGGGCGCCGCGCTCAGAGGACGGGGCCGGGCAGGTTGCGGTGTCGGGGCCGGCGGCGCAGCCACACCCGGCGGGTGCCGTCGCGGTGCAGCCGTACCTCGGCCAGCTCCCAGCCACCCGCCTCGGCCTGCATGCTCAGCATCGTCGCGGCCAGGGACCTGGTGACATCTGACGGGATGCGCACCGGCGCGTACTCCCAGTCGGAGCCCGCGGGTGCGGTCGAAGTCATGCCGGGCCTCGTGCCCGGCGTGACATTCATGCCCGGCATTGTGCCCCTTCACCGGTCAATAGTCTGTAGCTGGCCGGTAGTTCGACTGGCGACCCAGAGCCGCCCGGTTGCCGGGTCCACCGCGACGGTGTTGGGCTGCCGCACGGTGGGGTAGCGCGCCACCTCGGTGGGCGCGGAGCCGGACACATCGAGGCCGACGACCTCGTTCTTCGCGGTGAGCGTGACCCACACGACGCGCGCCGTGCGGTCGTAGGCGATGCCGTACGGCGTGCCGGGGAGTGGGTAGGCGGCCCGCTGCGCGAGCGGGTCGAGGCCGAAGAGGAGCAGCTGGTTGCCGCGGGTGTCGGCCACGATCGCCCCGCCGTTGCCATCCGCGACGAGGTGGGTCGGGCCGGCCCCGGCCGGCTCGGTGCCGACGAGCGTCGAGGTGCTCACGTCGTACGTCGAGATGGTGAACGCCCCGACGTCCACGACCGCCACGGTGTCGCCGTCGGCGGCCACGCCACCGGGTTGGGTCGGCTGGTCGAAGGTGTCCATCACCTTGCCGTCCTCGATCAGCGACAGCGTCCCGCCGCGCTCGTCGGCGACCAGGATCCGTCCCGATGCGGTCTGCGCGGCGTCGTGCGGGTACTCACCGACCGGTGTCTGCGTGATCTGGCCCCCCGGCAGCGCCACGCTCACGAACGTGTTCGAGTCCTCGGCCGGCACGAGTACGGGGCCGCCGGGCCCACCCATCTGCAGGTGCCGGGCGTGCCCGGGCAGCGCGATCGTGCGCACGGTCTTGCCGGTCGCACCCTGAACGAGCAGCAGCCGGTTCGAGTCGCGGACCGCGACGGCCAGGATGTCCGTCTTCTCGTCGTAGGCCATCCCCTCCGGCTGGGAGGCCAGCATGGTGACGGTCCCGGCCGGTGCGGTGGTCAGCTCGGGGGACCTGCCCGGTTCCGCGGCGCCGGGCGACGTCGGGGCGGGGGTGCTCCCGCCGCAGCCGGCGGTCACCGCGAGCAGGGCGGTCAGGACGGCGGCGGCCAGGGCGCGGTTCGCCGTCCGGTGCGCCGCCCCGTGCCGGGACCGTTGAGCGATCCTCACGTGTCGATCTCCTCCTCCAACAGCGTCCGCAGCCGGGTCCGTCGCGGTCTGGCGCCGACCTCGCGTACGGCGCGGGCCACCACCGGGCCGGCCGCGTGCACGATCGACAGGTGCCGCCGGGCCCTGGTCAGGGCGGTGTAGATCAGCGGCCGGCTCAACATCCCGCCGGCCTCCGGCGGCAGCACCGCGACGACCGCGGGCCACTCCGAGCCCTGCGCGCGGTGCACGGTGATCGCCCAGCCGTGCCGCAGGTCGGCCAGGGCCTTGCCGCTGACGGAGACCGGACCGGACGCGAACTCGATCGTGACCGCCCCGTCCCCGGCAGCTGTGACGACCCCGACCTCCCCGTTGGCGAAGCCGACCGGTTCCAGGTCGAGGTGGTTCGCGGTGGCCACGACGCGGTCGCCGGGATCGAACCCGGCGACCGTCCCGGCGCCGGGGTTCAGCGCGGCCTTGAGGGCGCGGTTGAGCTCGATGGTGCCGGCCGCGCCCCGGTGCACGGGGGTGACGACCTGGACGTCGGTCGCCGGGATGCCGAGGGCGCGGGGGATCGAGTCGGTGACGAGCTGCACGGTGCGGTGCGCGGCCTGCGCGGAGCCCTCGGCGGTGACCAGGACCACCTCCCGGTCCGCGGTCGCGACGGCCGGTAGCTCGCCGCCGCGCACGGCGGTGGCCAGCCGGGCGATCGCCCCGCCCTCGGCCTGCCGGTACAGCGTCGTCAGCTCCACGGTCGGGATCCGGCCGGAGGCGAGCAGGTCGCCGAGCACCCGGCCCGCACCGATCGAGGGCAGCTGGGCGGGGTCGCCGACGAGAAGCACGTGCGCGCCGTCCGGGCAGGCCTCGAGCAGGGCGGCGGCGAGTTCGGTGTCGACCATGGACACCTCGTCGACGACCACCACGTCCTCGTCCAGCGGCCAGCCCTCGCCGCGGGCGAAGTCGCCCGAGGTGCCCTGCGCGCCCAGTAACCGGTGCACGGTGGACGCGGGTGCGTCGGTCAGCTCCTCCAGACGCTTGGCGGCGCGGCCGGTCGGCGCGGCGAGCGTGACGCTGCGCCCACGGGCCTCCACCAGCTCCACGACGGCGGCGACGGTGCGGCTCTTCCCGGTCCCGGGACCACCGGTCAGGATGGACACGCCGTGCACCAGGACGTTCTCGACCGCGCTGCGCTGCCGCTCGTCCAGGCCGGCCCCCACCGCCCTGGCCGCGGAGCCGTCGGCGAGCGGTTCGGCGGTGGCGAGCAACCGGGCGCAGGACTCCGCGACCGAGGCCTCGGCCATCCCGTAGCGGGCCAGCGCGAGCAACGCGCCGGCGGGTTCCGCGGCGGCGACCGCGGCCGGCTGGTCGGGCCTGGTCCCCTGCGCCGTCCCGCCCTCGACGGCGTCCGCGGTGAGCGGCTCGGGTTCGGTCCGCAGCGCCGTACCGGCCTCGACCGCGGCCTCGATCGCGGCTTCCGGATCCGGGACCTGCTCGGCCGCCAGGGCGGCCCGGACGAGTTCGGCGGGCAGCACGGTGTGCCCGTCCCGGGCCGCGGCGGCCAGGGTGTGCCCGACCAGTGCCCGACCGCGCCGCGGGTCGCTGCGCTGCACACCGGGCAGCAGCGCGATGGCCAGCCGGTCGGCGTCGGCGACCCGGACCTCGGCGAGGGCCAACAGCCGCCACGGGTCCTCGACCAGCAGGGCGGCGGTGCCCTCGCCGTGCAACTCGACCAGCCGGCCGGCCCAGCGCGCGTCCAGCCCGGCGGAGCCGAGTTGGCCGACCACGTCGTACGTCGGGCCCGCCCCGATGAACGAGGACACCAGCCGCTCGGCGCGCTGCGTGCTCACCCGCGGCAGCGCCGCCAACGCCCGGGCCGTCACAGCCTCGGGGCGGTCGATCCCGGCCGGCCCCAGGGCCGCGGCCAGGGTCCGGCCGAGGCCCGGCCACAACCCGGACTCGCAGAACGCCCGGAACGCCGGATCCGCGGCAGCCACCTCAGCGGGTTCCGCCTCGACGGCAGCTCGCTGCGCCTGCCCATCGCCGGTCACGACCCCCGACCCTACGCAGCGCCCCGGATCAGGTCAGCCGGAACTCCGGGTAACCCAGCTCCGGTGCGGACACGTCGTCCAGCGCCGCCCGGATCTCGGCGGGCAGCTCCAGGTCCTCCGCGGCCAGGGACCCCAGCAGCTGGCCGACCGTCCGCGCACCGACGACCGGGGCGGTCACGCCCGGCCGGTCCCGTACCCACGCCAGCGCCACCGCCAGCGGCGACGTACCCAGACCGTCGGCGGCGGTCGCCACCGCCTCGACCACGCCGGCCGAGTCCTCGCCAAGCAGGTCCTCGACGAAGCCCTTCAGGTGCGCCGAGGCGCCCCGGGAGTCCGACGGGGTGGCGTAGCGGTACTTGCCGGTCAGCACCCCCCGGCCCAGCGGCGACCAGGGCAGCAACCCGAGCCCGAGCGCCCGGCAGGCCGGGATCACCTCCCGCTCGACACCGCGTTGCAGCAGGCTGTACTCCATCTGGGTGGACACCAGCGGGGCCCGGCCTGGCCACGCCCGCTGCCAGGTCGCGGCCTGCGCGCTCTGCCAGCCGCTGAAGTTGGACACGCCGACGTAGCGCACGCGGCCGGAGTCGACGGCGGTGTCCACCGCGGCCAGCGTTTCCTCCAGGGGGGTGGCCTCGTCCCACGCGTGCAGCTGCCACAGATCGACGTGGTCCACTCCGAGTCGGCGCAGCGAGGCATCCAGCGCGGAGAGCAGGTGGCCGCGCGACGAGCCGCGACCCATCGCGGTCGGGCCGGTCGCCCCGAACGCCTTGGTCGCGATCAGCACGTCGTCGTGGGGGACCACCTCCTGCAGCAGCCGCCCGAGAATGCGTTCGCTCTCCCCGGCGACGTACACGTCGGCGGTGTCCACGAGGGTCCCGCCGGCCGCGACAAAGGCCCGCAGCTGGGCCGCGGCGTCGTCCTCGTCGGTGTCGCGGCCCCAGGTCATCGTGCCGAGCGCCAGCCGGCCGACCACCAGTCCGCTGCGGCCGAGCGTGCGCTGTTCCATGACCGGGAAACCTACCGGCCCGAGCGCACAGGCCCGACGCGGTTAGGGTGTCCCGGCGACCGAGGACTCGGGAGACAGCGGATGAAGTTGGGCTTGAACCTCGGGTACTGGGGGGCCGGCAACGACGCCGACAACATCGCGCTGGCCAAGCATGCCGACCGGCTGGGCTTCTCGGTGGTGTGGGCCGCCGAGGCCTACGGCTCGGACACCCCGACGGTGCTGGCCTGGGTCGGGGCGCTGACCGAGCGGGTCGACCTCGGCGCCGCGGTCATGCAGATCCCGGCCCGCACGCCGGCGACGACGGCGATGACCGCCGCCACCCTGGACACCCTGTCCGGCGGCCGGTTCCGGCTCGGCCTCGGGGTGTCCGGCCCCCAGGTCAGCGAGGGCTGGCACGGGGTGCGCTTCGGCGACCCGCTGGGCCGCACCCGGGAGTACGTCGACATCGTCCGCTCGGCGCTGCGGCGCGAGCGGGTCCGCTACGACGGCAAGCACCACACGCTGCCGTTGCCGGACGGCCCGGGCAAGGCGCTGGCGCTCACCGTCCACCCGGTCCGGGAGCAGATCCCGCTCTACCTGGCGGCGGTCGGACCGAAGAACCTGGAACTCACCGGCGAGATCGCCGACGGCTGGCTGGCCATCTTCTACTCCCCGGAGCACTCCGCGGACTCGCTGGCGGCGTTGCGGACCGGCCGCGAGCGCGCCGGGCGGACCGGCGAGCCGATGGACATCGCGGTCACCACGCCGATCGTGCTCGGCGACGACGTCGCCGCCGCGGCCGACCCGGTGCGGGCCTACTGCGCGCTGTACATCGGCGGGATGGGCAGCCGCGAGCAGAACTTCTACAACCGGCTGGCCGCGCGGATGGGCTTCGACCAGGCCGCCGCCGAGATCCAGGACCGCTACCTGTCCCGCGACTACGCCGGGGCCGCGGCCGCCGTACCGCTGGAGTTCATCGACGCCACCGCCCTGCTCGGCCCGGTCGAGCGGATCGCGGACCGGATGCAGGCCTTCGCCGCCTCCGGGGTCACCACCTTGTCACTGGCCCCCACCGGCGGCACGGTCCAGCAGCGCCAGGCCACCCTGCAGGCGGCGGTGGCGGCCGTCGAGCGCGCCGGCCTGGCCGAGTGACGGCCGCGGACCCCGACCACCTCACCCCTCGAGCCCGAACGGACCCGATCCAGACCCATGAACATCTTCCAATCCATCGTGCTCGGCATCGTCGAGGGACTGACCGAGTTCCTGCCGGTGTCGAGCACGGGTCACCTGACACTGGCCGAGGGGCTGCTCGGGCTACCCGTCAACGACGAGTCGATCACCGCGTTCACCGCGGTCATCCAGGTCGGCGCGATCATCGCGGTGCTCCTGTACTTCCGCACCGACATCGCCCGGATCGTCGTGGCCTTCGTCCGCGGCCTGACCGACCGGAACGCGCGGACCTTCGACTACCGCTTAGGCTGGTACGTCATCGCCGGCTCGCTGCCCATCGGCATAATCGGCTTCCTCGGCCGGGACCTCATCACCGGGGGCCTGCGCAACCTGTGGGTGGTGGCCGCGGGTCTCATCCTGTGGAGCGCGGTCATGGTCTTCGCCGAACGGCAGGCGACCCAGCGGCGGCCCGAGACCGACACCAAGCTCCGGGACGCACTGATCATCGGGACCCTGCAGTGCGTGGCGCTCATCCCGGGGGTGTCCCGGTCCGGCGCGACGATCAGCACCGGCCTGCTGCTCGGCCTGGACCGGGTAGCCGCCACCCGGCTGTCGTTCTTCCTGGCCATTCCAGCCCTGACCGCGGCCGGGCTCTACGAGCTGCCGACGGCGCTGAACGGCGGCGTCGGCGCGGTCCCGACCCTGGTCGGCACGGTGGTCTCGTTCGTGGTCGCCTACGCGAGCATCGCCTGGCTGCTGCGATTCGTGGCGAAACACCGGATCAGCGCGTTCGTCCCGTACCGCCTGGCCGTCGGCGTCCTGATCCTGGTGCTGCTCGCGACCGGAGTCCTGTCGGCGACCGGCTCGTGACCACCGTCCTGCTGCTTCGGCACGGGCGGACCGCCGCCAACACCGGGGGCGTCCTGGCCGGCTGGACCGAGGGCGTCGGGCTGGACGAGACCGGCCAGGCGCAGGCCGCCGCGGTCGCCGAGCGGCTGCGGCCGGTCCCGCTCGCGGCGATCCTGAGCAGCCCGCTGCAGCGCTGCCAGGAGACCGCGGCGGCGGTCGCGGCCGGCCGGAGCGATCCGGGCGTGGTCACCGACGACCGGATCGGGGAGTGTCGGTACGGCGACTGGACCGGGAGACCGCTCAAGGAGCTGGTCAAGGAACCCATGTGGAAGGTCGTTCAGCAGCACCCCTCGGCGGCGGTCTTTCCGGGGCCGGAGGGGGAGAGCCTGGCCGACACCCAGCACCGAGCGGTCGCCGCCGTCCGGGAGTGGAACGCCCGGCTCGGTCCCGACGCGGTCTGGCTCGCCTGCAGTCACGGGGACGTGATCAAGGCGGTGCTGGCCGACGCGCTCGGACTGCACCTGGACCAGTTCCAGCGCATCGTGGTGGATCCGTGCTCGATCAGCGTCGTCAGCTACACCGACACCCGCCCGTTCGTCGTCCGCGCCAACGACACCGGCGGTTCGGTGGAGGCGCTGCTGCCCCCGAAGCGCAAGCGGCGCCGACGGCAGAGCTCCGATGCGGTAGTGGGTGGCGGCAGCGGGGCGTCCGCGTAGGGTCAGTGCGTGCCGATGCTCCAGGGGTCGAGATGACCCGGCAGGTCTTCCTGTTCGACCGCCCCGACCGTTTCGTGGCCGGGACGGTGGGCCAGCCGGGGGAGCGCACGTTCTACCTGCAGGCCTCGCATGCCGGCCGAGTAGTCAGCGTCAGCCTGGAGAAGGCACAGGTCTTGGTGCTGGCCGACCGGATGGACGAGCTGCTCAACGAGGTGGCGCAGCGCGCGGAGGCCGAGACCGAGCCGCCGGTTGCCGCCGGCGGTGAGCCGATGGTCCGCGCCGTCCTGGCGGCGCTGGCCGGGGCCACCGCGGAGGTCACCAGGGTCGATGACGTCGACCCGCTGGTCACCCCTGTCGAGGAGGAGTTCCGGGTCGGGGCGATGGGGTTGGCGTGGGACGCCGACGGGGACTCCGTGGTCGTAGAGGCGGTAGCCGGCGGCGAGGAGCCGGTGGACGAGGAGGCGATCCTGTCCGATACCCCGGAGGGACCCGACGCGCTGCGGGTCCGGATGACCGCCTCGGCGGCCCGCGCATTCGTCGTCCGGGCCAGGCGGGTGGTGTCCGCCGGGCGACCCCCCTGCCCCCTCTGCGCGCTTCCGCTGGATCCGGCCGGGCACATCTGCCCGCGGCAGAACGGATACCGGCGCTGAGCCAGCCCGCGCCGGAGCCACCCGGAGCAGAGCCGCAGGTGGTCGGCGACCCGCACACCCTGGGTGTGGAGGACACCCTGGAGCTGCTGCACCGTGGCCGGATCGAGGTCGAGGGGCGGCTGGTCGACGCCAGCAACGCCACCCTGTACTGCTCGCTGACCGCCGACGGGGTGCAGGCGGCCTGCGTCTACAAGCCGGTCGCCGGCGAGCGCCCCCTGTGGGACTTCCCCGACGGGACGCTGGCCGGCCGCGAGCTGTCGGCGTACCTGGTCTCCGACGCCCTGGGCTGGGAGATCGTCCCGCCCACGGTGCTGCGCGACGGGCCGTTCGGCGAAGGCATGGTCCAGCTCTGGGTCGACGGGGACGCCACGGTGGACCTCACCCGGCTGATCCGCGCCGATCTGGCCGAGCTACGCCGGATGGCGGTGTTCGACGCCGTGGTGAACAACGCCGACCGTAAGGGGGGGCACCTGCTGCCGATGCCCGACGGGCGGGTGTACGGCGTCGACCACGGCGTGTGCTTCGCCTCGGACAACAAGCTGCGCACCGTGCTGTGGCGGTGGGCCGGCGACCCCCTGACCGAGGCTGCCATCTCCTGCCTGCGCGAGTTACGCGCCGACCTGGACGGCGCGCTCGGGCAGCGCCTCGCCGAGCAGCTCACCGGGCGGGAGGTGCGAGCCGCCCGCGGGCGGGTGGACCGGCTGCTTCGATCCGGGCGGCACCCGCAGCCCTCGGGGGAGTGGCCGGCCATCCCGTGGCCGCCGTTCTGAGCCGGGGGCAGGGCCGGTGACGATCGGATCCAGCATCTGATGCTGGAGGTCGAGGCACCGTCGGCTTCACCCACGACCGGGAGCTGCCCTGGCTGCTGCCCGGCGTTGCCCCGACCCACCGCCGGGTCGAGGTGCTGGTCATCTCGATCGTCTCCGTCCAGCGATCGCTGGTCACCGGCCACCGCACCCTGTGGGATCAGGCCGGACTCCTCGACCAGCTGCAGCTGGGGCCGACCAGCTAGGCGCCGCCGCCCGTGGACGGGATGCCCGCCGGCCCGTGCGAGCCGTGACCCGGGGGCTGCGAGGAGCCGGTCGCGTTGACCCGGTCGGTGATCCGTACGGTGAGGGTCTTGGTGAGCGCGTCGGCCTGCGCCTGGGTGAGCCGCCCGTCGGTGACCGCGGTCGCCAGTTCGGTCTTGGCGGCGTGCACCATGCCGGTCACCAGCGAGTCCACGGTGATGCCGTGCTGGGTCGCCAGCTGGGCCAGGGACTGACCCTTCTGCAGGGCGGTACGCAGCTGATCGGTGCTCAACCCGAGCAGCTTCGCTGCGGCCTTCGCGGTGGCGGCGCGGATCAACTTGGCGCTGCCCTGCCCCTGGCCGCTGCTACCGGAGCTGGTGCTGGGGGTGCTTGGGGTGCTGCTCGCCGTCACCGTGCTGGTGGCCGAGGTGTCGGTGTCGGCGAACGAGGCCGTGGCCGCGGTGGTCCCCACGCCGGTGACGAGGGCGCCGGCGACGAGGATTGCCGTTGTTCGCGTGCGCATGGGATCTCCTTGGATCGGATGGACAGTCCCAGCCTCGACACCGAATCTGTGATTGCCCCGTCATGGTGGCTGTCGACTCGCTGTGAGTTCCCCCTGTCGCCGCGCAGGCCCGCCGGGGCGGACATCTAGGCTCGGCGGATGCAGTCGTGGCCGGCCCCGGTAATCCCGAAGCTGCCCGGCCAGGGCCCCGCGCTGCGCCTGCACGATTCCGCGACACGGGAGGTCCGAGCCACCGCGCCGGGCCCGACCGCGACGATGTACGTCTGCGGGATCACGCCGTACGACGCCACCCACCTCGGCCACGCGGCGACGTACATCAACTTCGACCTGGTCAACCGGGTCTGGCGGGACGCCGGTCACGACGTGCACCTGGTCCAGAACGTCACCGACATCGACGATCCCCTGCTGGAACGCGCGCAGCGCGACCACGAGGACTGGATGGTGCTGGGGATGCGGGAGACCGCGCTGTTCCGGGAGGACATGACCGCGCTGCGGGTGCTACCGCCG
>JBBPYA010000242.1:0-4338 GCA_038200385.1 Mycobacteriales bacterium | reverse complement strand
CGTCGCTGATCTCGGCGTTCACCCTCACCGAGCGGCTGGTGCCCGCCAGGGCGGTCACCGAGGGCTTCACCTGGCTCGGGACCGCGGTCGGGCTGGGCGTGGCGCTCGGCGCCGGGCTGTCGGGGAAGCTCGTGGATGTGTTCGGTGCGAATCCCGCGTTCGGTGTGGCAACGGCGGCCGCCGCCGTCGCGGCGGTCGTGGTCGCGGGCGGACAGCGGGTGCTGGACGAGGGAGAGCTGGTACGCAGCGTGGCCGACGACGGCCACAGCGTCTGAGTTCGCTCCCGGTCCCGCGGCCGCGGTGTTCGGCGAGCCAGGCCAGCAGCGGGAGGAAGACGAGCTACCCGCCGTACCGCCGGCGGTGAGGACACCTGGTTACGGCAGGTCGAAGATCAGGCAGCTGCTCGACGCGGTGGCCACCAGCTGCCCTTCCCGGTCGCGCACCTCGCCCTCGGCGAAGGCGACCCGGCGCCCCCGACGGGTGACCCGACCGATCGCGTGCAGGTCTCCGGCGCCAGCGTGCACGGGGCGCAGGTAGTTGACCTTGATCTCCAGGCTGGTGTAGCCGAGGCCGGCCTCCAGCGTCTCCTGCACCGCGCACCCGGTGACCGAGTCCAGCAGGGTGCACACCAGCCCGCCGTGGACCGTCCCGATCGGGTTGTAGGCCGACTCCCCGGGCGTACAGCGGAACTCCACCTCGCCCTCGGCCACCCGCACCAGGGCGAAGTCGAGCAGGCCGCTGATCGGCGGCGGAGCCAGCCGGCCGTCGAGCAGCGCCTGGAGGTGCTCCCGCCCGGACAACGCGCGTCCCGCCGCGGAACTCGCGTACGGGTCGTACCAGCTCACGGTCCTGCTGCGGGGCTGTCCCCAGTCCGGGCTCGGCATAGGGCCGACCCTAGAACCCGCCTGGGTCTCCCGCCCGTACCCAGCCGGGCAACGTTGTCCACAGATCTGCGGCGAGCCCCGGCGAAGCCCTTCGCGGCGGGCATCCTGGCCAGCGGTACAGCCGAAAGGGGGCGGGGTGATGCGCACGGCATCGGCTGCGGGAGCCTGGTTGCTCGCCGTCGGGTCCGGGGTCGCGGGCATGGGGCTGTTGCTCGCCGGGGAGATCGACGGCGGTACGGCGTTCTCCTTCGCCGGGCTGACACTGCTGGTGGTGGCCGGTGTGCTGGCCGGGTCGGCGGCCCGTCGACCCACCGACCGGGGTGCCCGCCTGATGCGGTTGGCCGGCCTGCTGCTGGTGGCCCTCGCCGTGGTCGCGGCCGGTGACTTCCTGCTGTCCTCCTCGCCGTTCCCACTGCGGTGGCTGCCGATCGGCGTGCTCTCGACACCGCTTGCGGTGATCGCGGAGTTCGTGGTCGGTCCGGCGCTGCTCGTGGCCGGCCGGTGGCGCCTGCCCTAGGCCGGTGACGCCGCAGCGGGTTATCCGGGTGCGGACTCCTGGCTGCCCGGGTAGCGTCCTGCGACCGTGTCTGCAGATCGGGTGCTGTCCCAGGAACGCGACCATCTGGCCAGGGCCCAGGAGGCGCTCAAGGACATGCGGCGCAGTGCCGAGGCCATCGGCGACGCCGGTATCGACGCCTTCGCCAGTGAGTTGCTCGGTGCGGCCCGGGCCCGCCGGCTCCGCGCGCTGGCCGACGACGGCACGGTCCCGCCGTTCTTCGGCCGGACCGACCGGGTCGATCCGGTGGAGTCCTTCCACATCGGCCGCCGGCACGTGCGCGACCAGCGCGGCGATCCACTGGTCATCGACTGGCGGGCGCCGATGTCCATGGCGTTCTACCGGGCCACGACGGCCGACCGGCAGGGGGTGCGGCTGCGGCGCCGGTTCGGCTTCGCCGGGTCGGAGCTGACGTCGTACGAGGACGAACTGCTCGATGCCGGATCCATCGATGGTGAGTCCCGGATCCTGCTCGAGGAGATCGAGCGGCCGCGGGTCGGACCGATGCGCGACATCGTCGCGACGATCCAGCCGGACCAGGACGAGATCGTCCGCGCGCCGCTGGAGATGTCCGTCTGCGTGCAGGGTGCGCCCGGCACCGGCAAGACGGCGGTCGGGCTGCACCGGGCGGCCTACCTGCTCTATACCTACCCGGACCGGCTGCGGCAGTCCGGCGTGCTCGTCGTCGGACCGAACCGAGCGTTCCTCGGCTACATCGCCGCGGTCCTGCCGGCCCTCGGGGAGGGCGGCGTGGCGCAGCAGAGCATCGCCGAGCTGACCGCCGCGGTCCGGGTCCGCGGGACGGATCCGGATCCGGTCGTGCTGCTCAAGGGCGACGCTCGGATGGCCGCGGTCCTCCGGCACGCCGTCTACGGCCGGATCGGCCGGCCGACGGAATCGGTCCCCGTCCCGCTGACCGGGCGCCGCTACCGGGTCGGCGAGCAGGCGCTTCGGCGCTACGTCGACGACCTGCGGCGCTCGGACATCAGCTACTCCGCAGGCCGCGACCGGCTCGCGCTCGCCGTCGCGGAGGACGCCCGCCGGCAGAAGGAGGGCGGCGGCGGGAGCCCTACCGACGCCGAGATGCGCCGGGCCGCCCGCTCGCCGGAGGTCACCGCGTTCCTCGACGAGGTCTGGCCGGCGCTGGAGGCCCGGACCGTCGTGTTCGCTCTGCTGACCGATGCCGCCGTGCTGGCCGGAGCGGCGCGCAGCGTGCTGAGCCCGGATGAGCAGGAACTGCTGCACTGGCCCCGCCCCCCGCGATCGGCCGGATCGGCCCGCTGGTCGGCCGCCGACGCCGTGCTCATCGACGAGGTGGCCGGCCTGCTCGAGCGCACCGCGTCCTTCGGGCACATCGTGCTGGACGAGGCGCAGGACCTGTCCCCGATGCAGTACCGCGCCGTGGCCAGGCGCAGCGCGACCGGCTCCGTCACCGTGCTCGGCGACTTGGCCCAGGCCACGGCGCCATGGGCCGGCTCCGACTGGAGGCAGAGCTTGGACCACCTGGCCAAGCCGGACGCGGCAGTAGTGCCGCTCACCCGTGGCTACCGCGTCCCCGGTGAGGTGCTGGGCTACGCCAACCGGCTACTTCCGCACCTGGGCGTCGCGCTGGATCCGGTGTCCTCGGTACGCCGCGGCGACAACGCTCTGCTGGTTCTGGCCGCGGCACCGCTGCGCGCCGGTGTCACCGCTCAGGCCGCCCGGCTGCTCACGCATCCAGGGTCGGTCGGGGTGATCTGCGCCGACGCCGCCGTCGTCGCGCTGACGGCGGCGCTGCGCGCGGCTGGGCTGGACCCCGAGGTCCTCACCGATGAGGCGGCGGGCCCCCGGCTGTCCGTCGTACCGGCCGGGCTGGCCAAGGGGCTGGAGTTCGACTCGGTGCTGGTCGCCGAGCCGGCCGAGATCGTCGCTGCCGAAGCCCGCGGCCTGCACCGGTTGTACGTCGTGCTCACCCGCGCGGTGAGCCGGCTCGTCGTGGTCCACGAACGGCCGCTGCCACCCGAACTGTCCTGAGCGGTCCACACCCGCCGAGGCGCCCAGGCGCCCGTCTCAGGCGGGTGCCACCGTGCGGCTCATCACGCAGTTCTTCATGCCCTTGGGCCGGTCGTAGGTGAACCCCAGACGCTCGTACATCCGGCGCGTCGCGTTGTACAGGAAGGAGGCGGACGTCTTCGCGCCCGGCTCGAGATCGTGCGGGTAGGACTCCACCAGCCCGCCCCCGGACCGGGCGATCAGCTCCAGCGCCCCCTGCACGGCGACCGCGGCGACGCCTTGCGCCGGTACCTCCGGTCCACGAACAGGCAGGTCAGCCGGTAGTCCGGCATCTGCACGGTCTCGGCCTCCCACTGCTTGCGGTGGTGGATGTTCGGCAGCTCCGAGACCGAGCCGTACTCGCACCAGGCCACCGCCTCGTCACCGTCGATCACCAGCGCGGCGTGCGCAATCCCGGCCTGCACCAACCGCCGCTTGATCTCCCGCCCGCCGAGGCCCTTGACCTCGGGGTCGAAGGGCCGGTGGAACCACGTGCACCAGCACCCGCCCCAGACGCCGTTGTGCCGCTCGGCGAGGTCGGCGAAGGCATCCCATGTCTGCGGTGTCAGCGGCTCGATCCGGAACGTGCGTTCCGCGACATCAATCTTGGCCATGGTCGCAATGTAGGGGTTTATCCGGACGAAACCGGGCCGGATCCGGATGCAGTGGCCTCCGCTATCTGCCCTGCCAGTTCGCCTTGCGCTTGTCCGCGAATGCCGCGGCGCCCTCCTTGGCGTCCTCGGAGCCGAACACCGGCGCCATCGCCTCGGCCTGCCGGGCCCACAGCTCGTCGCCGGGCCAGTACGCCGCCTCCCGGATGATCTGCTTGGACCCGCGCACCCCGAGCGGGCTGTTCGCCGCGATCGT
>JBBPYA010000241.1:0-10852 GCA_038200385.1 Mycobacteriales bacterium | reverse complement strand
CATCCCCAGGAGTCCGTAGGGATCTCCCGGGTGAACGTCTCCGGCACGCCGCGGCTGGCTCCGGTGACGAGGGCGATCCAGTGGGCCACCACCATCGAACCCCTTCGTCAGCTGGTCAAGCAGGCGACGAGTTTCGGCTTCCGGGAGTTCGTCCGGCGGCACTCGCTGCGTCCGACCAGCGTGGCCGACCAGGCCCGGGGACGGCTCGGGCCGGTGTTCGCGGAGGACCTGCAACAGCTGGCCGACCTGCTCGGACCGGTACCGGCACCGCGGTGGCTTCAGCAGTACCAGCACTGAGGACGTGTCTTCCCCCGCTGCCGCGCCGGAACAGGCGCTGCGTACCGGGTGTCACCGTGCGGGCCGCAGGTCGGGCGGGCACGTGCCCGGGCAGGTGACCGGGAACCTCCCAAACAGACCAACACAGGACACCGCGGGAGCTTTCGGGTGACCTTACGCACCGATAGGCTAACGAATTGTCACAATCAATTGCTCGCGACAAGCCGTGGCCCTTACGATCCTGGCGGTCTTGTTGTATCAGGATTGCAGGTTGCCCCGGGGCCGGTGACCAGGCGCGGAGGGTTAAGTGGACACGCTGTCCCGGGGCGATTATGCCCTGGACGCCGCCCGGGTCACCACGTCAGACGTGAATCCTGGGCTGCGCTCCTCGCAGATGACCTCCCACGTCTTCATGATCCTGCTGTTGGACGCCGTAGTTGCGATCGGCGCGCTGTTCCTGGCCAAGCGGGTGCGCTTCGCCGATCCCCGCGTCGTCGTCGGCGGACCCCCGACGGAGCCGCTGTCCGGAGTGAAGTACACGATCGTCGCGCTGGCCCTGGCCGGGCTCTGGCTGTTGATGCTGGCCCTGCGCGGGGCCTACCGCCGCGGTGTACTCGGCGTCGGGTTGGATGAGTACAAGCGGGTCTTGAAGAGCACCTTCCTGCTCGCCGGCGCGGTGGCCATCGTCTGCTACCTGGGCCGGATCGACGTGGCGCGGGGCTTTCTCGCGGTGGCCTTCCCGGTGGGCGCCGCGGGACTGGTACTCGGCCGGACGGTCGCGCGCAAGTGGTTGCACCGCCAGCGCGAGCACGGTCACCTCGTGCGCCGGGTGCTCGTCGTCGGAGACCACGAGCACGTCGAGCAACTCGTGTCGGTGCTGCGCCGGGAGTCCTACCTCGGGTACGCCGTCGTGGGCGCCTGCCTGCCGACGTACGACGAGGACTTCCCGCCGGCTCAAGACATCCCGGTCTTCGGTGGCCTGAACGACGTCCCGGCGGTAGCCCGGTCCCTGCATGCCGATACCGTCGCGGTGACGGCCGTGTCCGGGTCGGGGACGTCGTTCCTGCGTCGGCTCGCCTGGTCGCTCGAGGGCGTCGGCGTCGAGATGCTGGTCGTTCCCAGCCTCACCGACGTGGCCGGTCCTCGCATCCAGATGCGGCCGGTGGCCGGGCTCCCTCTGCTGCATGTCCGAGAGCCGGAATTTTCCGGGCTGCGCCGGCTGTCCAAGACCGCCTTCGACCGAGTCTCGGCGGTCGCCATGATCACCCTGCTCAGCCCGGTCCTGTTGGCCCTGGCCGCCGCCATCAAACTCGGCGACGGCGGCCCGGTGTTCTTCCGGCAGATCCGGGTCGGGACCAACGGCGAGGAATTCCGCTGCTGGAAGTTCCGCTCGATGGTCGTCGACGCGGACAAGCGCATTGAGAGCATGCGCAACCTCAACGAGTACGACGACATCCTGTTCAAGGTGCGCAAGGACCCGCGGATCACCCGGGTCGGCAAGTTCCTGCGGCGCAGTTCGCTGGACGAGCTGCCGCAGCTGTTCAATGTCGTCGCCGGGCAGATGAGCCTGGTGGGGCCGCGCCCCCCACTGCCGAGCGAGGTGAGTCAGTACGGCCACGACGTGCGCCGGCGACTGCTGGTCCGGCCGGGAATCACTGGGTTGTGGCAGATCAGCGGCCGGTCGGATCTGTCCTGGGAGGACACCGTCCGCCTAGACCTCTACTACGTGGAGAACTGGTCGTTCTTCGGTGACGTCCTGATTTTGGCGAAGACCGTCCGCGCCGTACTGTCCGGCTCCGGGGCCTACTGACCCGATCGAACGCCGCGGCGCCGTCTCCCCCGCTCGGCCTACCCTGCGGCGAGACGCTGGCTGGCGTCCGGGTGCTGCCACGCCTGCCGGAACCACCCGAAACCGAGAAGGGCCACGCATGACTGAGACGCCGCTGCGGATCTCCGTGGTTGGCACCGGCTACCTCGGGGCGACGCACGCCGCCGGGATGGCCGAGCTCGGCCACGACGTGATCGGTGTGGACGTCGACGCGGCCAAGGTCGCCCGGCTCAACCGTGGTGAGGTGCCGTTCTTCGAGCCCGGCCTGCCCGAACTGCTGCGCCGGGGGCTGGACGGCGGACGACTGCGTTTCACCACGTCCTACGTCGACGTGGCCGCCCACGCCGACGTCCATTTCGTGTGCGTCGGGACGCCGCAACAGACCGGCGGCGATGCGACCGAGATGCGCTACGTGCACTCGAGCATCGCCTCCCTCGCCGTACACCTGAGCGGGACCGCACTCGTCGTTGGGAAGTCGACGGTGCCCTCCGGGAGCGCGGCAGAACTGGCCACGCTGCTGCAGACCCGGGCCCGGCCGGGGGCCGACATCGACCTGGCCTGGAACCCGGAGTTCCTTCGCGAGGGCACCGCGGTCAAGGACACCCTGCAACCGGACCGGCTCGTCTTCGGCGTGCAGAGCGACACGGCGGAGGCGACGCTGCGCGCGGTGTACCGGCGGATCATCGACGCCGGATGCCCGGTGGTCGTCACCGACTTCGCGACCGCCGAGCTGGTCAAGGTCGCCGCGAACTCCTTCCTGGCCACCAAGATCTCCTTCATCAACGCGATGGCCGAGATCTGCGAGGTCACCGGCGGCGACGTGCATACCCTGGCCGAGGCGCTGGGCCACGACGCCCGGATCGGTCCCCGCTTCCTGCACGCCGGCCTGGGGTTCGGCGGCGGATGCCTCCCCAAGGACATCAGGGCGTTCATGGCCCGCGCCGACGAACTCGGCGTCGTCCAGGCGGTGTCCTTCCTGCGGGAGGTCGACTCGATCAACATGCGACGCCGGGCCCGCACCGTGGATCTGGCCACCGAAGAACTGGGCGGTCAGGTCGACGGCGCGACAATCGCGGTGTGGGGGGCGGCGTTCAAGCCGAACTCCGACGACATCCGCGACTCGCCCGCGCTGGACGTGGCGACGACGTTGCGCTCGCGGGGCGCGCTGGTCGCGGTGTACGACCCGCAGGCGATGGCAAACGCCCGCCGGAGCTACCCCGATCTGCGGTACGCCGACAGCGCCGCGGCAGCCGCCGAGCAGGCTGATCTCATCCTGCATCTGACCGAATGGTCGGAGTTCCGTAGCCTGGACCCAGCCAGTCTCAACCCCGTCGTCGCGCACTGTCGGATCGTCGATGGACGCAACGCGCTGGACGCCCGCACCTGGCGGGAAGCCGGTTGGAGCTACCGCGCGCTGGGTCGTCGATAGTGCCGCACCCCCAACCCACTACGTCCGCGCGGGCCGCCGGCTGGCTACGCTCTGCACGGTCCCGAGGCTGCCCGGCCGACCCGAGCGGCACCACACGAGAGGAACGTCGTTGACCGTCCCGACGTACCAGCTTTCCCAGCTGGATTCGCTGGAGGCCGAAGGCATCCACATCGTCCGCGAGGTCGCCGCAGAGTTCGAACGCCCGGTGATGCTGTTCTCCGGAGGCAAGGACTCCGCGGTCATGCTGTGGCTGGCCAAGCGGGCGTTCGCGCCCGCACCCATCCCGTTCCCGGTCATGCACGTCGATACCGGGCACAACTTTCCCGAGGTGGTGGCCTACCGCGACAAGGTCGTGGAGATGCTCGGGCTGCGGCTGGTCGTCGCCAGCGTCCAAGCCTCCATCGACGCCGGCTGGGTCACCGAACTGCCCGGCGAGCACTCCTCCCGCAACACGTTGCAGACCGAGGCCCTGCTGCGCTGCATCACCGACAACCGTTACGACGCGGCGTTCGGTGGTGCAAGGAGGGACGAGGAAAAGGCGCGCGCCAAGGAGCGTGTGTTCAGCTTCCGCGACGAGTTCGGGCAATGGGATCCCAAGGGGCAGCGCCCGGAGCTGTGGTCGCTGTACAACGGGCGGCACCACCAGGGCGAGCACATCCGCGCGTTCCCGCTGTCGAACTGGACCGAAACCGACATCTGGCAGTACATCGAGCACGCCCAGGTGCCGCTGCCGAGCATCTACTTCGCGCACCAGCGCGAGGTGTTCCGTCGCGCAGACATGCTGATGGCGGTCGGGCCCTGGACACCACCGCGGGACGGCGACACCGTGGAGACGGTGACCGTCCGCTACCGGACGGTCGGGGACATGACCGTCACCGGGGCCGTCGAGTCCAGTGCCACCACGGTCCCGGACATCATCGTGGAGGTGTCGGCGTCGCGGCTCACCGAGCGCGGCGCGACCCGCGCCGACGACCGGACGACGGAAGCTTCCATGGAGGATCGCAAGCGGGAAGGGTACTTCTGAGATGGAACTTCTCCGGCTGGCCACCGCCGGCTCGGTGGACGACGGCAAGAGCACGCTGATCGGACGGCTGCTCTACGACAGCAAGAGCATTTTCGAGGACCAGTACGCCGCGATCGAGGCCGCCAGCCTACGACGCGGCGAGGATGCCCCGAACCTCGCGCTGCTGACCGACGGCCTGCGCGCCGAGCGGGAGCAGGGGATCACCATCGACGTGGCGTACCGCTACTTCGCCACCCCCAAGCGCTCGTTCATCCTGGCCGACACCCCGGGACACCCGCAGTACACCCGGAACATGGTCACCGGTGCTTCCACGGCGAACCTCGCCCTGGTCCTCGTCGACGCCCGCAACGGGATCGTGGAGCAGAGCCGCCGGCACGCGTTCCTCGCCACCTTGCTGCGGGTGCCGCACATCGTGTTGTGCGTCAACAAGATGGACCTCGTCGACTACGACCGGACGGTCTTCGACAACATCCGTGAGGAGTTCGAGCAGTTCGCGTCGCGCCTGGACATCGGGGACCTGTCCTCCATCCCGATCTCGGCACTGAACGGCGACAACGTCGTCACCCGATCCGGCAACATGCCGTGGTACGAGGGATCGGCTCTGCTGCACCACCTCGAGGAGGTCTACATCGCCTCCGACCGGAACCTCACCGACGTGCGGTTCCCGGTCCAGTACGTCATCCGTCCGCGCAAGGACTCCCACCACGACTACCGGGGGTACGCCGGGACCGTCGCGGCCGGCGTCATCAAGGTCGGCGACGAGGTGGAGGTGCTCCCGTCGGGGCTGACCACGCACGTCGCGGCGATCGACACGCCGAACGGTTCCGTGGACGAGGCGTACCCGCCCATGTCGGTGACGATCAGGCTGACGGAGGACGTCGACATCTCGCGGGGAGACATGATCTGCCGCCCGCACAACCAGCCGACGATGAGCCAGACGATGGAGGCCACCTTGTGCTGGATGGCCGACCAGCCCCTGCAGCCGGGCAGGCGATACGCCATCAAGCACACCACCCGCTGGTCGCGGGCGGTCGTGCGCACCCTGCACTACCGCATCGACGTCAACACCATGCACCGCGAGGAAGGAGTGGAGTCCTTGCGGCGCAACGACATCGGCCGGGTCACGCTGCGCATGACGAATCCGCTGTTCGTGGACGAGTACCGCCGCAACCGCACCACCGGCGGGTTCATCCTGGTCGACGAAGGCAACAACCAGACGGTGGCGGCCGGCATGGTCACCGACGCCTCGTGAGCGAGCGCAGCGAGCGAACCATGGGCGTTCCCGCGCAGCGGGTCGCCGGCCGCAGGACGGCGCCGTCGTGAGCGGCCCCCAGGAGCTGGACGACGGGCGGCTCGCCGCCCGCATCGCGACCGAGGCCGGCCAGCGGCTGCTCGCCATCCGGGCCGAGCACGGCAGCGCCGACCCGACCGGGTTGAAGGACGCCGGGGATCAGGGGGCCCAGGACGTGATCGCGGCCGCGCTGACGCGGGCCCGTCCGGGAGACGCCGTCCTGTCCGAGGAGGCCCGCGACGACAAGAGCCGGCTAAGCGCTGAGCGGGTCTGGATCGTCGACCCGCTGGACGGGACCCGCGAGTTCTCCGAAGCCGGCCGGACCGACTGGGCAGTGCATGTCGCGCTGTGGGAATCCGGTGAGTTGACCGTCGGGGCGGTGGCGCTCCCGGCGCTCGGCCTGACGCTGTCCACCCACGAGGCGCCCGAGCTTACGGTGGCGCACGGCGGCCCCCCGCGGCTGATCGTGAGCCGGACCCGGCCGCCGGCGCTGGTGGCGGCGCTGTGCGAGCGGATCGGCGGGGTCACCGTGCCGATGGGCTCGGCCGGCGCCAAGGCGATGGCCGTGGTGCGGGGCGAGGCCGACGCCGACGTGCACTCCGGCGGTCAGTTCGAGTGGGACTCCGCGGCCCCGGTCGCGGTGTGCCGGGCCGCGGGCCTGCACACCAGCCGGATAGACGGCAGCCCCCTGCTCTACAACAACGACGACCCGTACCTCCCCGACCTGCTGATCTGCCGGCGGGAGCTCGCGACCGCGCTGCTCGAGGGCATCGCCGCCGAGAGCTGACCCCGTCCGCCACCTCGGGTCCGGCTACGGGACGGGGCTGCGCTCAGTCGAGCAGGCCGTGCTCGCGCAGGTGGTCGACGATCCGCGCTGCACCGTCCGCGGGCGACCCCGCGGAGCCGTCCACGACGACATCGGGGGCGGCGGGCAACTCGTAGGCGTCGGAGATGCCGGTGAACTGGGTGATCTCGCCGGCCCGGGCCCGCTTGTACAGCCCCTTGACGTCGCGGGCCTCGGTCACCTCCAGCGGCGTCGCGACATGCACCAGCACGAACGTGCCGTGCCGCTGCACCAGGGACCGGGCCTCCTCCCGCGCGGCCTCGTAGGGGGCGATGGCGGCGACGACGACCGCGGCCCCGTGCCGGTTGAGCTCGCCGGCGATCCAGCCGATTCGGCGGATGTTGAGGTCGCGGTGCTCGCGGGAGAACGTCAGCTCGCTGGAGAGCATCTCCCGGACGATGTCCCCGTCGAGGGTGGACACCTCCCGGCCGGCCGCCTCCAGCCGCTCGATCAGGACGTCGGCGATCGTCGACTTCCCCGCCCCGGACAAGCCGGTCAGGAAGACCGTGAAACCCCGTCGCTGCGACACCGCTGCCCCTGACTGCACCCTCCGCGCGCTCGGCCGCGCGGTGCCCCGGCCCGCTCGGCAGGGACGGCGCCGACGAGGGTAGCGTCCCGCCGGCGCTTCGCGATTAGCACCGGTGACGGCGGATATAGTCACCGCGCCATCGCGCGAAGGGGGAACGGCCCAGTGCACGTCCTGTTCGTGTGCACCGGGAACATCTGCCGATCCCCCACCGCCGAACGGCTCACCAGCGCCTACGCCGCGGCGAACCTGCCTGACCCGGCCGCACTGGTCGCCGCCAGCGCCGGAACCCGAGCAGTGGTCGACCACCCGATGGAGTCCACCGCGGAGCTCGTCCTCGTCGGGCTGGGCGGTACCGGCGCCGGGTTCACGGCGCGGCAGCTGCTTCCCGAACTCGTCGACGCCGCCGACCTCGTGATCACGATGACCCGGATGCATCGCAGCACCGTGCTCAACACCTCGCCGCGGGCGCTGAGCCGCACGTTCACGTTGCGGGAGGCCGCGGCGCTGCTGCGCGACGTCCCGCAGGAGCTGCTGCCCGGACCGGCGGACCTGGACCTGCGGGGCCGAGCGCTGGTCGAGCAGCTGGCGCGGCGGCGCGCCACCCAGGTGACCCACCACGACCGCTCCGACGACATCGGCGACCCGATCGGGCGGGACGCCGGGATGTTCCTGCGGATCGGCGATGAGATCGCCGAGTCGCTGCTACCGATCCTGGCCGTGCTCTGTGCTTCGGCGCAGTGACCCCGGTCAGCGCGGGGTGGCCGGCAGCTGGTCGAACTCGCTCAGGTGGTCGTCCAGGGTGCCCTGCCGCACGTAGTTCCACATCGCGTCGCCCTTGGCCTTGTCCAGATAGACCACGCTCGCCGTACCCTCCGTCCCCGTCCCGGTGACCGGCACGGTCATGAACGCGACGTCGGACGGCTTCAGGCTGCGCAGGCTCACGGCCATACTGAACAGGTCCACGTTGGACAGCTGGTCGTCGACACTGACCGAGTCGGTGAGCGCGACCAGGAAGTTGTCCAACCGGGCCGGGTTGGTGACCAGGTGCTCCTGGGAGACCTTGGCCATCACCGCCCGCAGGTAGTTCTGGTGCCGCTGCACCCGGTCGAAGTCCCCGCCCGGAAGCTGGTAGCGCTGCCGCACGTACGCCAGCGCGGCGTCCCCGTCGAGGTGGTTGAGGCCGGCCTGGAAGTCCGAGCCGTGCGCCGAGGTGGCCGCCGCGATCCTGACGTCCACGCCACCGAGGGCGTCGGTGATCGCCTTGAAGCCCTCGAAGTCGACGGCCATGAAGTGGTCGATCCGGACCTTGGTGAGGTTCTCCACCGTCTGCACGAGCAGCGACGCGCCCCCGTAGGCGTACGCGGCGTTGATCTTCGTGGTGCCGTACCCCGGGACCGGGACGAAGGAGTCGCGGGGGATGGAGATGGCGAAAGCGCTCTTCCGGTCGGCCGCGAGCTGGACGACCATGATGACGTCGGAGCGCTGGTTGCCGGCCTGCGCGGTCGCGGCCTCGCCGGTCGTCTGCCCGGGCGCGCGGACGTCGCTGCCCACGAGCAGGAACGTGGTCGGGATCCCGCTGACGCCGGGCTGCTGCGTCGGGACCGGCGGCCGGTCGGCCTCGTTCAGCGAGCCGAACACGTCCGGGATCCGGGCGATGTTCCCGGCGTAACGGTCGGTGAGGTACCACAGGCCGCCGAGGGCAAGCAGGGCGACCACGAGACCGGCGGAGACCACAAGGATCAACCCTCGGCGCAGCCGGTGCCGCTTGCGCGGCTCATCCTCGGCGCCACCGTCCCCGTCGCCATACAGGCCGTCGGCGAACTCCGCGTTCGCGGTCTCGTCGTCGGAGTAGAGGTCTGGGCCTTGTGTCATCCGTGCGTCCTCATTGCCTGGTGCGACATTGCCGGGTGCGACGCCGGGCCCACCGGCCCCGTGCGCCTCGACGACGAGCTCCCTGCGGCTCGCCCGCAGGGATCGTACCTGGCGAAACCGAAAGTTCAGTCCGGTTGCGAATACTCTGTGTGAGCATCCGGTCGGGCCGATACGGTGGCCGCATCGAGCGGGTCGGGGGCACTTTCTGTGCCGGCGATGCGCGCTGCGCGGCCTGGTTCTATCCGCAGCCGGCCCCGGGCTCGGCTCCGGTCGTGTGCTCGCGCACGGCTTCGGTCTCGTCCGCGAGAGCCGCCTGGACTCCTACGCGCGGCGCTTCGCCGTCGCCGCACCGACATCGCCGTACCCGCCCCGGAGTGGGATGCGCTGTTCGACCGGCGCTCGGGCTGGACCGGGGCCGACGGGATCTATTCCATCCCGCTCGACGGGGACGAGCGGCCCGGGACCGGCACCGCCGACCAGACGTTCTTCAGCTTCAACGACACCTTCATCGGCCAGGTGAGCAGCGACGGGCAACGGCAGCCCGGGTCGACCCTGGTCAACAACACCGACGCCCTGCTCTCCGGCGACCAGCCGGATCCGACGCAGATGGCGTTCTACTACCGGACCTCGGCCCAGGGCAAGCCCCGCGCGACGGTCGTACCCAAGACCCCGGCCGGCCAGCACCAGTGGTTCTGGCCCAACGACGGGATCGCGCAGGATGGCCGGATCTACCTGTTCAGCCTGCGTGAGCAGACGAGTAACGACCCGGTGTTCAACTTCGAGACCGCGGGGGTCTCGCTGCTGAGCAGCCCCATCGGTCCGGTGCCGCCGTTCCGGCAGTACCAGCAGGTCGACACCCCGCTGTACCTGCCGGCCGGCGGGTCGCACGGGGACACGACGTTCGGCAGCGCCGTGCTGCCGAACACCCAGACCGCGGGCTCGCCGAACCCTGACGGCTACCTCTACGTGTACGGCGTCGGCAACGACCGGAACAACAAGAAGCTGCTCGTCGCCCGGGTCCACCCCTCGGATCTGACCAACTTCTCCGCCTACGAGTACTACAGCCGCAGGGGCTGGTCGCCGGACATCAGGGCCGCGGCCGCCGTCACGAACCGGGTGTCGTCGGAGTTCAGCGTCTCCCTGCTGGCCGACGGCCGCTACATCCTGGTGTTCCAGCAGACACCCTCAGCAACCAGGTGGCCGTGCGGTACTCCGACTCACCGGTGGGCCCGTGGAGCGACTACACCGTGGTGTACCACGCGCCCGAGTCCACCCTGACGCCGAACACGTACACCCACAACGCCAAGGCCCACCCCAACCTGTCGACCCCGGACCGGCTGCTCATCAGCTACAACGTCAACACGTTCGACTTCGGGGAGAACTTCAGCAACGCCGACATCTACCGGCCGCGGTTCATCTGGCTGCCGCTGAACTGAGCTGCCGGACCGGCGGCAAAGGCTGGTACCGGCTCACAGCGGACACCGTGAAATCGCACAGCGGACGCGAAGCCGACACCGGAATCCTCCTCGTACGCGGAAGCGGAGGGCGTGCCCATGACCAGGAGAACTACCTGCGGGGGATCCAGGAAACCGGCGCGGCGGCGACCGAGCCGACCCCGCTCAGCCCAGCAATTGAGAGCGCTGCGCGCTCGTCGTGGGTCGCGAAGATGGCCGGCGGCGTTGGGGTGGCGGAGGGTGCTTGGTGGGGCGAACATGGTGGGGCTGGTCCCGGTCAACGCCGATCCGCCTGTAGTGCCAGT
>JBBPYA010000240.1:0-6430 GCA_038200385.1 Mycobacteriales bacterium | reverse complement strand
GGGCCGACCGACAGGTCCGGCAACGTCACGTCTGCGGCCACCAGGGTCGCGGTCTCGTCGCGGTTGTTCAGCCGGCCCCGGACCGCGACGATGGCGTCCTCGGCGATGTGGATGCCGACCTTGGCGTACGTCGACGGGAAGATCATCACCTCGATGCTGCCCTCGAGGTCCTCCAGGCTGGCCGAGGCCCACGGCGAGCCGGTCTTGGTCACCCGCCGCAGGACGTTGCACAGGATCCCCGCCACGGTGACCTGCTCGCCCTCCGCGACGGCGTCGGTGTGCAGCGCGGCGATGGAGTGGTCGGCCTGGTTGGCGAGCACGTGCTCCAGTCCCAGCAGGGGGTGGTCGGACACGTAGAGGCCGAGCATGTCGCGCTCGTAGCCGAGCAGGTCGCGCTTGTCCCACTCGCCCGCCGGAATAGCTACGTCGAAGGCCATCGACGGGGCCTCGTCGGCCTCGGACTGGCCGCCGAACAGGTCGAACTGGCCGACCGCCTCCTGGCGCTTGAGCCCGACGACGGCGTCCACGGCCTGGCCGTGCACCTCGATCAGCCCGCGCCGGGCATGCCCGAGCGAGTCGAAGGCACCGGCCTTGATCAGGGACTCGATCACCTTCTTGTTGCAGGCGATCTGCTCGGCCTTGCGCAGGAAGTCGAAGAAGTCGGTGTTGGCGCCCCGGTCCCGGCGGCTGCGGACCACGGAGTCGACGACGTTGCGGCCGACGTTGCGGACCGCGGCGAGCCCGAAGCGGATGTCGGTGCCGTTCGGTGTGAAGTCCGCGGCGGACTCGTTGACGTCCGGCGGCAGCACCTTGATGCCCATCCGGCGGCACTCGGCCAGGTACACCGCCATCTTGTCCTTGTCGTCGCCGACGCTGGTGAGCAGCGCGGCCATGTACTCCGCGGGGTAGTTGGCCTTGAGGTACGCCGTCCAGTACGAGACCAGCCCGTACCCCGCCGTGTGGGATTTGTTGAAGCCGTAGTCGCAGAACGGCAGCAGGATCTCCCACAGCGTGCGCAGCGCCGACGCGGAGTAGCCGCGCTCGGTCATCCCGGCCGAGAAGGCCTCGTACTGCTTCTCCAGCTCCGACTTCTTCTTCTTGCCCATCGCCCGGCGGAACAGGTCGGCCTGCCCGAGGGTGAACCCGGCCACCCGCTGCGCGATGGCCATCACCTGCTCCTGGTACACGATCAGCCCGTAGGACTCGGCCAGGATGTCGGCCAGCGGCTCGGCCAGTTCCGGGTGGATCGGGGTGCTCGGCTCCCGGCCGTTCTTGCGGTCGGCGTAGGCGATGTGCGCCTTGGCCGCCATCGGGCCGGGCCGGTACAGCGCCAGCACGGCGGCGATGTCCTCGAAGCAGGTGGGTCGCATGGCCCGCAGCAGCTGGCGCATCTGGCCGCCGTCGAGCTGGAAGACGCCGAGGGTGTCCCCCCGGCCGAGCAGCTCGTACGTCGCCGGGTCGCCGCGGCCCAGGGAGTCGATGTCCACGTGCTCGTCGCGGTTGGCCTCGATGTTGCGCACGCAGTCGTCGAGGATCGTCAGGTTGCGCAGCCCCAGGAAGTCCATCTTCAGCAGGCCGAGCGCCTCGCAGGTCGGGAAGTCGAACTGGGTGATCACCACGCCGTCGGCCTCGCGACGCATCACCGGCAGCACATCGGTCAACGGGGTGCTGCCCAGGATCACCCCGGCGGCATGGACCCCCCACTGCCGCTTGAGGCCCTCCAGGCTGCGTGCGGTGTCCACGACGAGCTTGGTCTCCGGGTCGGTCTCGTAGCGCGCGCGGAACTCCCCGGCCTCCTTGTAGCGGGGGTGCTCGGGGGTGAAGACCCCCTCCAGCGGCATGTCCTTGCCCATGACGGCCGGCGGCATCAACTTGGTGAGCTGGTCGCCGAGGGCGTAGGGCCGGTCGAGCACCCGGGAGGCGTCCTTGATCGCCGCCTTGGCCTTGATCGTGCCGAAGGTCACGATCTGGGCGACCCGCTCCTCGCCGTACTTCTCGGTGACGTAGCGGATGACGTCGCCGCGGCGACGCTCGTCGAAGTCGATGTCGATGTCGGGCATCGAGATCCGGTCCGGGTTCAGGAACCGCTCGAAGAGCAGGTTGTCGGCGATCGGATCGAGGTCGGTGATGCCCAACGCGTAGGCGATCATCGAGCCGGTGGCGCTGCCCCGTCCGGGCCCGACCCGGATGCCGCTGTCCCTGGCGTAGCGGATGAAGTCCGCAACCACCAGGAAGTACGCCGGGAAGCCCATCGCGACGATCACCGACACCTCGTAGTCGGCCCGCGCCCGCACCTCGGCGCTGATCCCCCCCGGGAAGCGCCGCTGCAGCCCGCGCTCTACCTCCTTGACGAACCAGGACTCCTGGCTCTCCCCGGCCGGGACGTCGAAGTGCGGCATCAGGTCCGCGCCCTCGGCGAAGGCGACCTCGCACCGCTCGGCGACCAGCAGCGTGTTGTCGCATGCCTCGGGATGCTCGCGGAACAGTGCCCGCATCTCCGCCGGCGACTTCAGGTAGAAGCTGTCCCCGCTGAAGCGCAGCCGGTTGGTGTCGCTGAGCTTGGCTCCGGTCTGGATGCACAGCAGCGCGTCATGCGCGGTCGCCTCGGACTGGTGGGTGTAGTGCAGGTCGTTCGTGGCCAGCAGCGGCAGGCTCAGGTCGGCGGCGATCCGCAGTAGGTCCTCACGGGTCCGGCGCTCGATGTCCAGCCCGTGGTCCATCAGCTCGCAGAAGAAGTTGCCCTCACCCAGGATGTCCCGGTAGTCCGCCGCGGCCGCCCGGGCCCGGTCGTACCGGCCGGCCCGCAGCCACATGTTCACCTCACCGGACGGGCAGCCGGTGGTCGCGATCAGCCCGCGCCCGTAGCGCTCCAGCAGCTCGCGGTCGAAACGCGGCTTGCGGTACTGCCCCTCGAGGGATGCCAGCGAGGACAGCCGGAACAGGTTGTGCATGCTCTCGGTGGACGTCGCGAGCAGCGTCATGTGCGTGTACGCGGCCTTGCCCCGCGAGGAGCCGCCCTCGCCGTCCTCGTCCAGGATCGGGCTGCCGAAGTCGAACGGCGCCCGGTCGAACCGGCTACCCGGGGTGTAGTACCCCTCCATCCCGATGATCGGCTTGATCCCGGCGGCCCGGGCCTGCTTGTAGAAGTCGTAGGCGCCGAAGACGTTGCCGTGGTCGGTCATGGCCAGCGCCGGCATCTCCAGCCGGGCCGTCTCGGCCATCAGCGCCGGGAGCTTGGCCGCCCCGTCCAGCATCGAGTACTCGGTGTGCACGTGCAGGTGTACGAACTGCTCCTGCCCCGTGCTCGGCACTGCGGCAGACCTCCTCCACGCGTCGCGGCGGGCGCCCCCCGGCGGCGCTGATCCCGCGGTGCCCCATCATGCATCACCGGGCCCACGCGACCCGTCAGGACAGGTCCCGGTCGAAGAAGTACTCCGTGGTATCGGAGGGGTCGTGCAGCCGGCGGGTCCGGGTACCGCGTCGGTAGCCGAGGGACTCGTAGAGCCGGTGGGCGTCGAGGAAGCGGCTGTCGCTCCACAGCTGCACCGTCGTCGCGCCGAGATCGCGGGCGGCGGACTCGACCAGGGCGACGAGCCGGCGCCCGAGCCCCTGGCGGCGGGCCGACACGGCGACGTACAGGCTCTTCAGCTCCACCCGGTCGGGGGCGACCGGCCGGTACCCCACGCAGGCCCGCAGCCCGGCCGCGCCGGGCAGGACCCAGAACTGCCCACCGGTCCCCTCGTACGCCGCGCCCGGAGCGCGCATCCAGGCGTCGATCCCGGGCAGGTCCAGGACGCAGCCGGGGTATTCCGCGAAGGCCGCGCCGATCAGCGCGATCACGTCGGCGCTGTCGGAGTCCGTGCCCGCCCGCAGGCCGTCCGGGAGCGCCGGTTGTCCCGTCATGCCGGTGCCGAGCCGGCCGACCCGCGCTGTGCCGGGTCGGGGGGCAGCGCGTCCAGCGGCAACCACAGGATGCGCAGGTCGATCGCGGCGTGGACGACGATCGGGACGAGCAGGGTCCCGGTGCCGACGTAGAGGTAGGTCAGGATCGCTCCGAGCACTGCCGTCGTCGCGATCCCCGTCGCGCCCTGGTAGGCGTGCGCCAACCCGAAGATCAGGCCGCCGAGGACGACCAGTCCGAGGGCGGGCAGGCCGGGTAGGACCGCGACGACGACCCCCAGCAGGAACCCGCGGTACAGCACTTCCTCGCAGACGCCGGCGCTGACCGCGACCAGCCCGAACCAACGCCGCTCGACCCTCGTCCGAGGCACCAACGCGGTCACCGACGGCGAGGCCGAACCGAGCGCCGGCGCATCGTGGCGGTCCCGGCGCGCCGCGGTGCGCACCATCCCGGTGGACAGGACGAGGAACGACAACACGAACAGCGCGATCGCGACCGCGAGCACGGTGGGGGACGCGTCGGGCAGCCGCAGACCGAGGTCGGACCAGCCCAGCGGTGCCACGAGCACGACACCGGCCACCAGCGCGACCAGCCCCCACTCCAGCACCAGCAGCCGGCGGTACAGCCACAGCCGGGCCCCCCGGTCGTGACCCAGGGCGGCCTCGAAGCGGCGGTGCAGCACCGTGCCGACGAGCGGTTCACCGACGAGCAGGTACGCCGCGAGCAGCCCGGCCGCCACCACGGCGGCACCGAACGCCGGCAGCCCGTCCACCGGTGGGATCATCGCCGGCCCGGCGTCGGATCCGCGGCCGGCCGGCTCACTCGCCGACCCGCTGCAGGGCGGCCGCGAGGTCGGCCGGGTGGGGACTGCTGAAGGCCACCGGACGGTGCTCGGTGGGGTGCTGGAAGCCCAACCGGGCGGCGTGCAGCCATTGCCGGGTCACCCCGAGCCGGCGGGCCAGCACCGGGTCGGCGCCGTAGGTCAGGTCGCCGACACAGGGGTGTCGGACCGCGGCCATGTGCACCCGGATCTGGTGGGTGCGGCCGGTCTCCAGCCGGATGGCGAGCAGGCTGGCCGACCGGAAGGCCTCGATCGTCTCGTAGTGCGTGACGCTGGGGCGGCCACCGGCGACGACGGCGAAGCGCCAGTCCGCGCTGGGATGGCGGTCGATCGGCGCGTCCACGGTGCCGGCACTGGGGTCCGGGTGCCCCTGGACGAGCGCGTCGTAGCCCTTGTCGACCCGCCGTTCCCGGAAGGCGTCCTTCAGCGCCGAGTACGCCCGCTCGGACTTGGCAAGCACCATCAGCCCCGTCGTACCGGCATCCAGACGGTGCACGACACCCTGCCGCTCGGCGGCGCCGCCGGTGGCCAGCACCAACCCCATCGCGGCGAGTCCCTGTACGACGGTGGGCCCGGTCCAGCCGGGGCTGGGATGCGCAGCGACCCCGACCGGCTTGTCGACGACCACGAGGTCGGCATCGTCGTGGACGATCTGCAGCCCGTCCACCGGCACCGGCTCGATCCGCACCGGTCCCGGCGGTGGCGGCAGGGTGACCTCCAGCCAGGAGCCGGCGGCGACCCGGGCGGACTTGACCGGGACGACCCCGTCGACCAGCACGTCCCCGGCCTCGATCAGCCCGACGGCGCTGGTCCGGGATACGCCGAACAGGCGGGCCAGCGCGGCGTCGACGCGCAGCCCGTCCAGCCCGTCCGGGACCGGGAGCGAACGGCTCGTCACTTGCGACGCCCGGCCCGAACGGCGCCACTCGCGCCGGACAGGTCGACGCCCCGGAACGCGAGCAGGACCGCGAGCACACCGCCACAGACGATCGCGGAGTCGGCCAGGTTGAAGATCGGCCAGGCCCGTCCATGGGGGTCGAAGACGCTCAGGAAGTCGATCACCGCTCCGCGTAGCGGCCCGGGTGAGCGCAGCAGCCGGTCGGTCAGGTTGCCCGCCGCGCCACCGAGGATCAGCCCGAGGGAGACCGCCCAGCCGGTCGACCCGACACGCGTGGCGCTGCGGATGACGAGCGCGATGACTGCCATGGCGATCACGGTGAAGACCACCGTGGCCTCGGGGGCGAAGGAGAACGCCGCGCCGGCGTTGCGGGCCTCGGTGAGGTACAGCGCGCCGCCGAGCAACCGGACCGGGGGCCGCCCGGACAGCAGGGCCACCACGGCCAGCTTGCTGACGACGTCGACGGCGAGGACTCCGGCGCCGAGGCTCAGCAACAGCGCCGCCCCGGACCGTGGCCGCCTGGCACCCGACGTCGACGCGCCCCTGTGTCGGGACGCGGTGGCGCCTGGTGTCTCCTCCGGGGCCGAACCGGCCGGTCCGGGGTCAGGGCGCTCCGCTGCCTCGCTCACCGCCCCACTCTCCCAGCCCATCGACCGAGACGGTCAGCGGCGCTCTTCGCGCTGCTTGCACTCCACGCACAGCGTGGCGCCCGGGAAGGCCTGCAGGCGAGCCTTGGCGATCGGTTTGCCGCAGCTCTCGCACAGGCCGTACCGGCCGGCCTCGATGCGCT
>JBBPYA010000239.1:0-16889 GCA_038200385.1 Mycobacteriales bacterium | reverse complement strand
CGGGACTCCAGGATCTGCAGCAGCACCTCACCGGTCTTGCCCTGCTGGCGGTTGGCCTCGGTGTAGTAGCCGCGAAACTGCTTCTCCAGCACGCCGTACACCCGCTTGGCCTTTTGCTTCTCCCGCAGCTGTAACAGGTACTCGGAGTCCTTGCTGCGGCCGCGGCCGTGCTCGCCCGGTGGGTAGGGGCGGATCTCGATCGGGCACTTGGGGCCCTCGCACTTGCTCCCCTTGAGGAACAGCTTCATCTTCTCCCGCCGGCAACGGCGGCAGTCGGCACCGGTGTATCGGGCCATAGCGTTCTCAGCTCTCCTTCACGACGACGACCGCGGCCCTAGACCCGGCGGCGCTTCTTGGGCCGGCAGCCGTTGTGCGCCTGCGGCGTGACGTCCTGGATGGACCCGACCTCGAGCCCGGTGGCCTGCAGCGACCGGATGGCGGTCTCGCGGCCGGAGCCGGGTCCCTTCACCATCACGTCGACCTTGCGCATCCCGTGCTCCTGGGCCTTGCGGGCGCAGGACTCCGCGGCCATCTGGGCGGCGTACGGCGTGGACTTGCGCGAACCTTTGAACCCGACGTGCCCGGCGGAGGCCCAGGAGATCACGTTGCCCATGGGGTCGGTGATCGACACGATCGTGTTGTTGAACGTGCTCTTGATGTGCGCGACCCCGTGCGCGATGTTCTTCTTCTCCTTGCGGCGCACCTTCTTGACACCGGTACGTGCTCTGGGCGGCAAAGCCTTCTCCTAGCGTGTCCATGCGGGCAGGTGTCCGACGACGGCGGAACCTGAGTGGGGCGGGGTCGCGGTGCGACCAGGGCGACTACTTCTTGCCGACCTTCTTCTTGCCGGCCATCGTCTTCTTCGGGCCCTTCCGGGTACGGGCGTTGGTCTTGGTGCGCTGACCGTGCACCGGCAGCCCGCGCCGGTGCCGGATGCCCTGGTAGCAACCGATCTCCACCTTGCGGCGGATGTCGGACTGGACCTCACGGCGCAGGTCACCCTCGACCTGGAAGTGCTCGTCGATGTAGTCCCGGAGCTTGACCAGATCGTCGTCGGACAGGTCCTTGCTGCGCAGGTCAGGACTGATGCCGGTCGCGGTCAGGGTCCGCTGGGACCGGGTCAGCCCGATGCCGTAGATGTAGGTGAGGGCGACCTCCAACCGCTTGTCGCGGGGAAGGTCGACGCCGGCCAGACGTGCCATGGATCAACTACTCCTCGGTTGTGGGACTAGCCCTGCCGCTGCTTGTGCCGCAGGTTCTCGCAGATCACCATGACCCGCCCATGCCGGCGGATCACCTTGCACTTGTCGCAGATCTTCTTCACGCTCGGCTGGACCTTCATAGGAACGCGCTCCTACTTGTAGCGGTAGACGATGCGCCCGCGGGTCAGGTCGTACGGCGATAGCTCCACCACGACCCGGTCCTCGGGCAGGATACGGATGTAGTGCTGGCGCATCTTGCCACTGATGTGCGCGAGCACCTTGTGGCCGTTCTGCAGCTCCACGCGGAACATCGCGTTCGGCAGCGGCTCGACGACCCGGCCTTCGACCTCGATGGCCCCGTCCTTCTTCGCCATGTCCTCCACAGTCCTCGGCACCCCCGGACTCCTGGACGAATCCTCGGGCGGGGCACCTGGGTGTTCGGTCCGCGCGCGATCGCGCTTGGACCCGAGCTAGGGCACTTCCGGCGACGAGCAGAGGGCGCCTTCGGAACGTGCGGCCACAGCACAACAGAAGGCGGCGCGAGCGCCGACGTCTGAGTGTACGGCGTCCCGCCCCCGGAGGCCAACCCGCCCCCGGCAGCGGCCGAGCCTGCGCCGCCAGTGCGCTACTGCTGAGCCGCGTGTCAGCCGGCGCTGTCCCCGCTACCACCGCGGCCGTGGGCAGTCAGCCCGCGCTGTCTCGGCTACCGCCGCCGCGGCCGCCCGGCGCCGCTGAAGGCGGTGTTCACCAGCAGCACCGCACCCCAGGGCCCGGCGACCCACATCGGCCAGAAGTACACCCAGTCCCCGCTGGACAGGCTCACCGCGAGCCAGATCACCAGGTTGATCGTCACCGCTGTCGCCCAGACCCGCCACGCCCAAAACAACCAGTTGCCCCCGCGCTGCCGGGCAGCCGGGACGCGGGCGGCGGTTGATTGCGGGACCGGGACCCGTGGTCCGGGCGCCGCCCCGGTCCTCGGCGCGGGCGCGGGGCGCGCCGCTGGCGGCAGGTCGGCGGTGATCGGGACGAGGTCGCCGGCCGTGCGCGCGACGTACACCTGCGCCACCCGCTCGTCGAACTCGGCGACGTCGAGGCGGCCCTCCCCGACCGCGGTGTGCAGCCGCTCGACGGCGGCCTCCCGCTCCGCGGTCCCGATCCTGATCTGCAGCGCCGGCGCCGGCGTGCTGGCCTGGGCCGGCTGCGCCGGACCGCCCTGGTCCGGTCCGGGATCGGGGTGGGTCACCGGGTCACCGTCCCGTGAGAGCTTACGACTGCGAACTCGGCGAGCTTGGCCGCTCCGCCGTCCTCTGCGGTCAGGACCCACGGCCCGTCCGCGGTAAGGGTGAACGTGTGCTCGAAGTGCGCGGCGAACGACCCGTCCACCGTGACGACGGTCCAACCGTCGGCAAGCTCCCGGGTCTCCGGATCGCCGATCGTGATCATCGGCTCGATCGCCAGCGCCAGGCCCGGGACCAGCTTGGCGCCGCGGCCGGGCCGCCCGTAGTTGAGCACGTGCGGATCCTGGTGCATCTCGGTGCCGATGCCGTGCCCGCCGTAGCGCTCCACGATGCCGTAGCGGTGCTCGTGTTCCCGGATCGAGGTCTCGATGCCGTGGCTGATGTCAGTGACCCGGCCACCCGGGCGAGCCGCGGCAAATCCCGCCCACAGTGATCGCTCGGTGACCACCAGCAGCTCGCGGAGTTGCTCGGACACCATGCCGACCGGCACGGTCACCGCAGCGTCGCCGTGGTAGCCGTCCACGATCGCGCCGCAGTCGATCGAGACGACGTCGCCGTCGTGCAGCGTGCGGTCCCGGCTCGGGATTCCGTGCACGACCTCCTCGTTGACCGAGGCGCAGATGCTGGCCGGGAAGCCGTGGTAGCCCAGGAAGGACGGCACCGCCCCCTGTCCGCGGATGACGGCCTCGGCCACCTCGTCCAGTTCCTTGGTCGTGATCCCGGGGCGGACCTCGGCCCGGACGGCGGCCAGCGCGGCTGCGACCACGAGCCCGGCCGCCCGCATCCGGTCGATCTCGGCCGGGACCTTCAGCTGGATCATCCGGCGGCGCAACCGCGGCAGCCATCGAGCGGACATCCGAGCACCTCAGCCGTTGCTCTGCTTGAGGATCTCGACCGCCCGCGCGGTGATGTCGTCCACGTCACCCATCGCCGAGAGCGCGACCAGGATGCCGCGGTGGGAGTAGAAGTCGACGAGCGGGGCGGTCTGCTCCTGGTACACCTCGAGGCGGCGCCGGATGGTCTCGGGCTGGTCGTCGTCGCGCTGGTACAGCTCGCCGCCGCAGCTGTCGCAGATCCCGGGAGCCTTGGTGGGGTCGTAGTCGACGTGCCAGATCTGCCCGCAGCCGTGGCAGGTCCGGCGTCCGGCCAGCCGGCGGATGATCTCCTCACTGTCCACCTGCAGCTCCAGCACCGCGTCCAGCCGCACGTCCAGCTCATCGAGCAGCGACTCCAGCGCCTCGGCCTGCTCCACGTTGCGCGGGAACCCGTCGAGCAGGAACCCGTTGTCCGCGTCGTCCTGGGCCAGCCGGTCGCGCACCATCGCGATCGTGACGCTGTCCGGGACCAGGTCACCGGCGTCCATGAAGCGCTTGGCCTCGAGTCCGAGCTCGGTCCCGCTGCCCACGTTGGCCCGGAAGATGTCGCCGGTGGAGATCGCGAGGATCGCGAACTTCTCCGCCAGGAACTTGGCCTGGGTGCCCTTGCCCGCGCCAGGAGGTCCGACCAGCACCAGCCGGAAGCTCACTAGCGGAGGAACCCTTCGTAGTTGCGCTGCTGCAACTGGCTCTCGATCTGCTTGACCGTCTCCAGGCCGACACCAACCATGATCAGCACCGCCGTACCGCCGAACGGGAAGTTCTGGCTGGCTTGCCCGGCGCTGCTGGTGACCGACAGCAGCAGGTTGGGCAGCACGGCCACGGTTCCGAGGTAGATCGAGCCCGGCAGGGTGATCCGGGACAGCACGAAGGACAGGTACTCCGCGGTCGGCCGACCCGGGCGGATGCCCGGGATGAAGCCGCCGTACTTCTTCATGTCGTCGGCGCGTTCCTCGGGGTTGAACGTGATGGAGACGTAGAAGTAGGTGAAGAAGACGATCAGGGCGAAGTACAGCGCGATGTGCACCGGACTGCCCTGATCGACGACGTAGTTGGCAACGAACGACGCGAACGCCCCGGTCTGGTTGCTCTGCAGCTGTTGGAGCAGCTGAGGCAGGTAGAGCAGGGAGCTGGCGAAGATCACCGGGATGACACCGGCCTGGTTGACCTTCAGCGGCAGGTACGTCGACGTCCCGCCGTACATCCGCCGCCCGACCATCCGCTTGGCGTACTGGACCGGGATCCGGCGCTGGGCCTGCTCGACGTAGACCACCGAGGTGATGATGACCAACCCGAGCAGGCAGACCAGGAAGAACACGAAGCCGCCGCGGTCCTGCAGGATGTTGCCGCCCTCGGCCGGCATCCGCGCCGCGATCGACGTGAAGATCAGCACCGACATCCCGTTGCCGACACCCTTTTCGGTGAGCAGCTCGCCGAGCCACATGATCACGCCGGTGCCGGCGGTCAACGCGATGACGAGAGTGACCTGGGTGAAGATCGACTGGTTCGGGATCAGGGGGAGCTGGCAGCCGGGGAACAGCTGACCGCTGCGGGCCAGCGCCACGATGCCGGTGGACTGCAAGATCGCCAGCGCGATCGTGAGGTAACGGGTGTACTGGGTCAGTTTGGTCTGCCCGGACTGCCCTTCCTTCTTCAACTGCTCGAACCGCGGGATGACCACCACCAGCAGCTGCACGATGATGCTGGCCGTGATGTAGGGCATGATCCCGAGCGCGAAGACCGACAGTCGCAGCAGCGCGCCGCCGCTGAACAGGTTGACCAGCGAGTAGATGTCGCGCTGCGCGCCGTTCTGGGCGTTGGTCAGGCAGGTGTTCAGGTTGGCGTAGGCGACCCCCGGGCCGGGAACGCTGGAGCCCAGCCTGTACAGCGCGATGATGCCCAGCGTGAAGAGCAGCTTCTTGCGCAGGTCGGGCGTCCGGAACGCCGATACGAACGCGCTGAGCACACGGTCCTCCTGCTAGGTCGACCCGGCCGCGGGTCGGACGACGACGGCCAAGCGACCGCGCCTGGGATGCGGGCGCGGCGCCACAGCCGGATAGCGTGCGGCAGCCGACCGGGTCGGCTCTAGGACTGTAACAGTGCCCGTCCGCCCCGCGGTCGGCCCGGAGCGGACCGTTACAGCTCGGTCACGGTCCCGCCGGCCGCGGTGATCTTGTCCCGGGCGGAGCCGGAGAACTTGTGCGCGGTGACCCGCAGCGTGATCCCGCCGAGGTCGCCGTCGCCGAGGACCTTGATCAACTCATTGCGCCGGACCGCGCCGGCCGAGACCAGCTCCTCCGGTCCGATCGCGCCGCCGTCGGGGAACAGCGCCGCGAGCCGCTCCACGTTCACAACCTGGTAGGACGTGGCGAAGCGGTTGTGGAACCCCTTCAGCTTCGGCAGCCGCATGTTGATCGGGGTCTGCCCGCCCTCGAAGCGGGCTGGCACCTGGTAACGCGCCTTGGTGCCCTTGGTTCCGCGGCCGGCGGTCTTGCCGCGGGTCCCGGCCTCACCGCGTCCCACGCGGGTCTTGGCGGTGTGCGAGCCGGGAGCCGGTCGCAGGTGGTGGACCTTGATCATTGCCAAACCTCTCAGCTGTCGGCCGGCTCGTCGACGACCTCGACGGAGACCAGGTGGGTGACGGTGTCGACCATCCCCCTGAACTCCGGGCGGTCCTCGCGGACGACGACGTCATGAATCCTCTTCAGTCCCAGCGAGCGCAGGGTCGCGCGCTGGTTCTTCTTCGTCCCGATCACCGATCGGGTCTGGGTCACCCGGAGCTGCGCCATGGCTCAGACCGCCTGCCCGGCCCGCGCGCGCAGCATCGCCGCGGGGGCGACGTCCTCCAGGGGGAGCCCACGGCGGGCCGCGATCTCCTCCGGGCGGACCAGGCCCCGCAGTGCCGCCACGGTCGCATGCACGATGTTGATCGGGTTGGACGAGCCGAGGCTCTTGGACAGCACGTCGTGGATGCCGGCGCACTCCAGTACGGCGCGGACCGGACCACCGGCGATGACACCGGTACCCGGGCTGGCCGGCTTGAGCAGCACGACGCCGGCCGCCTTCTCCCCCTGCACCGGGTGCGGGATGGTGGAGGCGATACGGGGCACCTTGAAGAAGTTCTTCTTGGCCTCCTCGACGCCCTTGGCGATCGCCGCCGGCACCTCCTTGGCCTTGCCGTATCCGACGCCGACGGTCCCGTCGCCGTCACCGACGACGACCAGGGCGGTGAAGCTGAACCGGCGGCCACCCTTGACCACCTTCGCCACCCGGTTGATCGCGACGACGCGCTCGATGTGCGCGCTCTTGTCGGGGGCATTGCCGCCCCGGCCGCCGTCCCGGCGGTCACCGCCGGTCGTGCCGCCTCGGCGCTGCGGTCCAGGCATCAGGTGCTCCTTACAGTTCGGGTCGTGCTCGTCGGTGCTGCCATCAGAAGTCCAGGCCACCCTCTCGGGCGGCCGTGGCCAGCGCCGCGATCCGGCCCTGGTAGCGGTTGCCGCCCCGGTCGAACACGACCGTGGAGATGCCGGCGTCCAGCGCCCGGGTCGCGATCAGCTCGCCGACCCGCGCGGCGTGCGCGGACTTGTCGCCGTCGGAGCCGCGGATGGACGAGTCCATCGTGGAGGCCGCGGCCAGGGTACGCCCGGCCGAGTCGTCGACGATCTGCACGTGGATGTGCCGCGTGGAGCGGCTGACCACGAGCCTGGGCCGCGCCGGCGTGCCGGCGACCTTCTTGCGCAACCGGAAGTGCCGCGAGGCGCGGCCGAGCCGGCGCGCCTTGGAGATGTCGTTTCCCATCACTTACCCGTCTTTCCGACCTTGCGACGAACAACCTCGCCCTGGTAACGCACGCCCTTGCCCTTGTACGGGTCGGGCTTGCGCAGCTTGCGGATCTTGGCGGCCACCTCGCCGACCTGTTGCTTGTCGATCCCCGACACGGTGAACCGGGTCGGTGCCTGGACGGCGAAGTCGATGCCCTCCGGCGCCACGATGTGGACGGGGTGGCTGAAACCGAGCGCGAACTCCAGGTCCCGCCCGCGGGCCTGGACCCGGTAGCCGACGCCGACAATCTCCATCGCCTTGGAGTAGCCGGCGGTGACGCCGACGACCATGTTGGAGATCAGGGTGCGGGACAGCCCGTGCAGCGAGCGGCTCTCCCGCTCGTCGTCGGGACGGGTCACCTGCAGCTGGCCGTCGTCGGCGCGGGCGACCTGGATGGGCGCGGCGACGGTGTGGGTCAACGTGCCCTTCGGTCCCTTGACCGTCACCGCCCGCCCGTCGATGTCGACGTCGACGCCGCTGGGCACGGGGATGGGCAGCCTTCCGATGCGAGACATGCGTTCCTCCCCTACCAGACGTAGGCGAGGACTTCCCCGCCTACCTTGCGCTTGTTGGCCTGCTTGTCGGTGAGCAGTCCGGTGGACGTGGAGATGATCGCCACGCCCAACCCGCCCAGCACCTTGGGCAGCCCGGTGGACTGGGCGTACACCCGCAGGCCGGGCTTGGACACCCGTCGCAGACCGGCGATGCTGCGCTCGCGGTTCGGACCGTACTTCAGCTGCACCGTGAGTACCTTGCCGACCTGCCCCTCGGGGGCGTCGGCCACGGTCCAGCTGGCGATGTAGCCCTCCTGCTGCAGGATCTCGGCCACGTGCACCTTCAGCTTGGAATGCGGCATGGCCACGTCGTCGTGGTACGCCGAGTTGGCGTTGCGCAGACGGGTGAGCATGTCCGCGATCGGGTCGGTCATCATCGGAGTGGCACTTCTGCCTTTCTTCTTCCCGCCGGGGTTCCCTACTCGGGCCTACGGCGAAGAGGTGGGTTTACCAGCTGCTTTTCGTCACGCCGGGCAGTTCGCCGGCGTGGGCCATCTCGCGCAGGCAGATTCGGCACAGCCCGAACGTGCGGAAGACCGCGCGCGGCCGTCCGCACCGCTGGCAGCGACGGTAGCTCCGGACGGCGAACTTCTGCTTGCGGTTGGCCTTGTTGACCAGCGCCTTCTTGGCCATGCTCAGTTCTCCTTGAACGGGAAGCCGAGCGCGCGCAGCAACGCCCGGCCCTCGTCGTCGTTGGTCGCGGTGGTGACCACCGTGATGTCCATACCGCGGGCCCGATCGATGCGGTCCACGTCGATCTCGTGGAACATCGACTGCTCGGTCAGCCCGAACGTGTAGTTGCCGTTGCCGTCGAACTGGCGCGGCGACAAACCGCGGAAGTCCCGGATCCGCGGGAGGGCGAGGGTGAGCAGCCGGTCGAGGAACTCCCACATGCGGTCGCCACGCAGCGTGCACTTGGCGCCGATCGGCATCCCCTCGCGCAGCTTGAACTGCGCGACGGACTTGCGGGCCCGCTGTACCTGGGGCTTCTGCCCGGTGATCACCGACAGGTCCCGGACGGCGCCGTCCATCAGCTTGGCGTCCCGCGCTGCCTCACCGACGCCCATGTTCACCACGATCTTCGTGATGCGGGGTACCTGCATCACGTTGCTGAAGTCGAACTGCCCGCGCAGGTCGGGGAGGATCTCCTCCTGGAAGCGCTGCTTGAGCCGCGGTAGCGACCGTTGCACTGTGGTCATGGTCACAGATCCTTACCGTTGCGCCGCGACACCCGGACGCTGCGGCCGTCGTCGTCTTTGCGGTAGCCGACCCGGGCCGGCTTGCCGTCGCTGTCGATCACCATCACGTTGCTGACGTGGATGCTTGCTTCCTGCGTGACGATCCCGCCCTCCCGACTGCCTCGGCTGCCGGCGGTGATCCGGGTGTGCTTCTTGATCCGGTTGACGCCTTCGACGATCACCCGATGCTTGTCGGGGTAGGCCGCGATGACCTTGCCCTTGGCGCCGCGGTCCTTGCCGTTGACGACCAGGACGGTGTCGCCCTTCTTCACCTTCATCGAGGCGGCCTTCGCCTTGTCGCTCATCACAGCACCTCCGGGGCGAGGGAGATGATCCGCATGAAGCGCTTGTCCCGGAGTTCTCGGCCCACCGGGCCGAAGATCCGGGTGCCGCGCGGGTCGCCGCCCTCGCGAATCAGAACCGCGGCGTTCTCGTCGAAGCGGATGTAGGACCCGTCCGGCCGGCGCCGCTCCTTGGTCGTGCGAACGACGACGGCACGGACGACGTCACCGCGCTTGACCCCGGCACCGGGCAGCGCGTCCTTGACGGTCCCGATGATGACGTCCCCGATCCCGGCGTAGCGCCGCCCCGAGCCGCCGAGCACCCGGATGCACAAGATCTCCTTGGCACCGGTGTTGTCGGCGACCCGAAGTCGCGACTCCTGCTGAATCACTGCTCTATCTCCTGATTGCTAGACCTGGCGTTCGGACTACCCGGAATCAACCCGCTGTCGGGCAGCCGGCGCTCACTGTGCCCGCTCCAGGATCTGCACGACCCGCCAGCGCTTGGTCGCCGACATCGGTCGGGTCTCCATCAGCAGCACCCGGTCCCCCACGCCCGCGGCGTTCTGCTCGTCGTGGGCCTTGAGCTTGGACGTGCGCCGGATCGTCTTGCGGTAGAGGGCGTGCTGTACCCGGTCCTCGACCTCGACGACGACGGTTTTGTCCATCTTGTCGCTGACGACGTAGCCCTCCCGTGTCTTGCGGAAGTTCCGACCGACCTGGCTCACTGTTGCCTCACTCATCTGAATCACTCACCCGGTGCGATCGACAGGCCGAGCTCGCGCTCGCGCATGATCGTGTAGATCCGGGCGATGTCGCGCCGGACGGTCTGCAGCCGTCGGTTGTTGTCCAGCTGGCCGGTGGCCACCTGGAACCGGAGGTTGAACAGTTCTTCCTTGGCCTCGCGCAGCCGCAGCTCGAGTTCGTCCTCGCGCAGCTCACGCAGGTCCGACGGGGCGGTACCGGCGGCCATCAGCTCTCACCACCTTGGCGGGTCACGAAACGGCACTTCATCGGGAGCTTGTGGATCGCCAGGCGCATCGCCTCGCGGGCCACCGGTTCCGGGACACCGGCGAGCTCGAACATCACCCGGCCCGGCTTGACGTTGGCGATCCACCACTCCGGCGAGCCCTTGCCGGAGCCCATCCGGGTCTCGGCCGGCTTCTTGGTCAGCGGCCGGTCCGGATAGATGTTGATCCACACCTTGCCGCCACGCTTGATGTAGCGGGTCATGGCGATACGCGCGGACTCGATCTGCCGGTTCGTCACGTATGCCGGCTCCAGGGCCTGGATGCCGTACTCGCCGAAGTTGACCGCCGTGCCGCCCTTGGCGTTGCCGCGGCGGTCGGGGTGGTGCTGCTTACGGTGCTTGATCCGGCGGGGGATCATCATGGCTCAGCCCTCCGTCGTCTCGGCGCCGGTCGTGGCCGGGGCGGACTGCTCTTCCGCGCCGGCCGCTTCTGTCGGAGCCGCCTCCGTCGAAGCAGCCTCCGCACTCGGAGCGGCCTCCGCACTCGGAGCAGCCTCCGCACTCGGAGCGGCCTCCGCACTCGGAGCGGCCTCCGCACTCGGAGCGGTCTCCGCGGTGGGAGCAGCCTCCGCACTCGGAGCGGCCTCCGCGGTTGAAGCAGCCTCCGCAGTCGGAGCGGCCTCGGGCGGGGACGCCTCGCTCGTCGGGGCGGCCTCGTCCATCGGGGCGCCATCGGTCGCGGGCGCGGCCTCGACCTCCGGGGCAGCCGGGGCCTCGTACGCCGGGGTGCCGGGGCGCTCCTGCTCGCTGGCCTCCGCCGCGGCACGGCCTGCCTCGGTGCTGGTACCCGTCGTCCCGCTGGACCCGGACCGGCGGGGCCGGGCCGGACGATCGCGGCGGGCCTGGCGCAGCGCGGCCTCGGCGGACTCGCGGTCGGCGCGGCTCTGCACGATGTCGCCCTTGTAGATCCAGACCTTGACACCGATCCGGCCGAAGGTGGTGCGAGCCTCGTACAGGCCGTAATCGATGTTGGCGCGCAGCGTGTGCAGCGGCACCCGCCCCTCGCGGTAGAACTCCGAGCGACTCATCTCCGCGCCGCCGAGCCGTCCCGAGCACTGCACCCGGATGCCCTTGACGCCGGGACTCTTCAGCGCCGATTGCATCGCCTTGCGCATGGCGCGGCGGAAGCTGACCCGGCTGGAAAGCTGCTCGGCGACCCCCTGCGCGACGAGCTGAGCGTCGGATTCGGGGTTCTTGACCTCGAGGATGTTGAGCTGGACCTGCTTACCGGTCAGCTTCTCCAGCTCGCCACGGATCCGGTCGGCCTCCGCGCCGCGGCGGCCGATCACGATGCCCGGGCGGGCTGTGTGGATGTCGACGCGCACCCGGTCCCGGGTCCGCTCGATGTCCACGCGCGAGATCCCGGCCCGCTCCATGCCCTTGGACATGAGGCGCCGGATCGCGACGTCCTCCCCGACGTAGTCGGCGTACAGCTTGTCGGCGAACCAGCGGGACTTCCACTCGGTGGTGATGCCGAGTCGGAACCCGTGCGGGTTGACTTTCTGACCCACTAGCGGGCCCTCCTTCGGATGCCGGCCCGCTTCTTCGGTTCCGGGTCCGGAACCTCGATGCTCGTGACCTCGATCGTGATATGGCTGGTGCGCTTGTTGATCCGTGATGCGCGGCCCTGGGCGCGGGGCCGGAACCGCTTCAGCGTGGGTCCCTCGTCGACCCAGGCCCGTGAGACGAACAGCGTGTCGGGGTCGACCCGCAGGTTGTGCTCGGCGTTGGCCATCGCGCTGGCAAGCACCTTCGCGATCGGCTCGGTCGCGGCCTGGGGTGCGAAGCGCAGCACCGACAGCGCCTCGTCGGCGGGCAGGTCCCGGATCAGGTCGACCACCCGGCGGGCCTTCATCGGCGTTACCCGGACATAGGTCGCCCGCGCCCGCGCGGTGACCGGCGGGGGGCCGGCGTCGGTCTCGGTGCTCATACGGGTCTCGTCCCTTGCTCTCGGCTGCTCGTGTTCTCGCGTCGCTGTTGCTCAGCCGCGCCGGGCGCGGCGGTCGTCGCGGATGTGTCCGCGGAAGGTCCGGGTGGGCGCGAACTCGCCCAGCTTGTGGCCGACCATCGACTCGGTCACGAACACCGGCACGTGCTTGCGGCCGTCGTGCACCGCGATCGTGTGCCCGAGCATGTCCGGGATGATCGTGGAACGCCGGGACCAGGTCTTGATCACGTTCTTGGTGCCCCGCCCGTTCTGGGCGTCCACCTTCTTGAGCAGGTGGTCGTCGACGAACGGGCCCTTCTTCAAACTACGCGGCATCGCGGTTCAGACTCCTCAAATCCCCGGCTGCTAGCGCCGCTTGTGGGTACGACGGCGGCGCACGATCATGGCGTCGCTCTGCTTGCGGCGGCGGGTGCGGCCCTCGGGCTTGCCCCCCGGGTTGACCGGGTGCCGGCCACCGGAGGTCTTGCCCTCGCCACCGCCGTGCGGGTGGTCGACCGGGTTCATGGCCACCCCGCGCACGGTGGGCCGGCGGCCCTTCCAGCGCATCCGACCGGCCTTGCCCCAGTTGATGTTGGACTGCTCGGCGTTGCCCACCTCACCTATCGAGGCGCGGCAGCGGACGTCGACGTTGCGGATCTCGCCGGAGGGCATCCGGAGCTGGGCGAACGGCCCGTCCTTGGCGACCAGCTGGACGCTGGCCCCCGCGGACCGGGCGATCTTCGCCCCGCCGCCGGGACGCAACTCGATCGCGTGGACGACGCTGCCGACCGGGATGTTGCGCAGCGGCAGGTTGTTGCCGGGCTTGATGTCGGCTCCCGAACCGCATTCCACCGTGTCGCCCTGACGCAGCCGGGTGGGGGCGATGATGTAGCGCTTCTCCCCGTCGGCGTAGTGCAGGAGCGCGATCCGGGCGGTCCGGTTCGGGTCGTACTCGATGTGCGCGACCTTGGCGGGGACGCCGTCCTTGTCCGAGCGGCGGAAGTCGATCACCCGGTAGGCCCGCTTGTGCCCGCCGCCCTGGTGACGCACCGTGATCCTGCCGTGGACGTTGCGCCCACCGCGCGAGTGCAGCGGCCGGGTCAGCGACTTCTCCGGGGTGGAGCGGGTGACCTCGACGAAGTCGGCCACGCTGGAGCCACGCCGGCCGGGCGTTGTCGGATTGTATTTGCGGATGCCCATTAGCTGACCGGCCCTCCGAACAGTTCGATGCGGTCACCGTCGCGGACGTGCACGATTGCGCGCTTGGTGTCCTTGCGGCGCCCGTAACCGGTCCGGCTGCGCTTGCGCTTGCCCGGCCGGTTGATCGTGTTGACGTCGAGCACCTTGACGCTGAAGACCTGCTCGACGGCGATCTTGATCTGGGTCTTGTTCGCGCTGGGGTGCACGATGAACGTGTACTTGTTCTCGTCCAGCAGCCCGTAGCTCTTCTCGCTGATCACCGGTGCGAGAAGCACGTCGCGGGGGTCGGGGATCACTGCTCACCTTCCTCGTCGACGGCGGCCTGGCTCGTCCCGGCCTGGTCGACTTCCTGCTCGTCGACCGGTCCGGGCTCGGGCAGTGGCTTGGCCGCGGTGTCTGCGGCCGACGGCTTGCCCAGCGTCACCGTGACGTCGCCGTCACCCTCGGCCGGAACCATCGACGGGATGCCGCCGGAGACCGCCGAGGTCGACAGGTCCGGCCCGGTACCCCGCCGCGAGCGACGGGTCGCCTGCACGGACAGGAACTCCTGCAATGCCTGCTCGGTGAAGATCACGTCGTCGCTGACCAGCACGTCGTAGGTGTTGAGTTGCCCGGAGTCCAGCAGGTGTACCGCCTTGACGTTGCGCAGGCTCTTCCACGACGTCACGTCGTCGGGCGGCAGCACCACCAGGACCCGCCGGGAGCGCACCGTGTCGGCCAGCAGCGTGTCCAGGATCCCGAGGGCGTCCCGGGTCGAGGGGACGTCGCTGTCGGTGAACGCCGAGACGACGTGGATCCGCCCGTCCCGCGCCCGGTCGGACAGTGCCGCCCGCAGCGCCGCCGCCTTCATCTTCTTCGGTGTGCGCTGGCTGTAGTCGCGGGGGGTCGGCCCGTGCACGACACCGCCGCCTGCGAACTGCGGCGCGCGGGTCGAGCCCTGCCGGGCGCGACCGGTGCCCTTCTGCCGGTACGGCTTGGCGCCGCCGCCGCTGACCTCGCCACGAGTCTTCGTAGAGTGCGTGCCCGCGCGGGCCGCGGCCAGCTGGGCGACGACCACCTGATGCATCAGCGCCAGGTTGGCCGGCACGTCGAAGACGTCTTCGGGCAGGTCGATGCTGCCGGAGGACTCCCCGTCCGGCGTCCGAACGTCCACCTGCGTCATGCCGACACCTCCGCCGGCGCCGGGCCGCCCTTGACGGCGGTGCGCACTAGCACCAGGCCGCCGGTGGGGCCTGGTACGGCGCCCTTGATCAACAGCAGGCCCTTGTCGACATCGACCCGGTGCACCGTTAACCCGAGGGTCGTGGTTCGGACGTGGCCCATCCGACCGGCCATCTTCACTCCTTTGAAGACCCGTCCCGGGGAGGCGCAGCCGCCGATGGATCCGGGCGAGCGGTGCTTTCGCTGCACGCCGTGTCCGGCGCCGAGTCCGTGGAAACCGTGCCGCTTCATCACGCCGGCGGTCCCCTTGCCCTTGCTGGTGCCGACGACATCGACCTGGGCGCCGGCGGCGAAGGTGTCGACGGTGAGTTCCTGCCCGATCTCGTACGACGAGGCGTCCCCGGTCCGGATCTCCGTCAGGTACCGGCGCGGGGTCACGCCCGCCTTGACGAAGTGCCCGCCCTCAGGCTTGTTGACCTTGCGCGGATCGATCGCACCGAATCCGATCTGGACCGCGGAGTAGCCGTCGAGTTCGGGGGTGCGGATCTGGGTCACCACGCACGGGCCGGCCTTGACCACAGTCACCGGGACGATCCGGTTGTTCTCGTCGAAGACCTGGGTCATGCCGAGCTTCTCGCCCAGCAGTCCCTTGGTGGAACGGGTCGACCCGGTGCGGGTCGGCGCGTTTACAGACAGCGCAGTGTTGACAGACATGGGTCAGCGATCCCTACTGGATGTTCACGTCGACGCTGGCGGGCAGATCGATGCGCATCAGCGCGTCGACCGTCTTCGGCGTCGGATCGAGGATGTCGATTAGCCGCTTGTGCGTGCGCATCTCGAAGTGCTCGCGCGAGTCCTTGTACTTGTGCGGCGACCGGATGACGCAGTACACGTTCTTCTCCGTCGGCAGCGGCACCGGACCGACGACCCGCGCGCCGGTGCGCATGACCGTGTCCACGATCTTGCGCGCCGAGACGTCGATCGCCTCGTGGTCATAGGCCTTGAGCCTGATGCGGATCTTCTGTCCCGCCATCTGTTCCCAATCTCCTCGCCATATCGCCCAGCCGGATGGTTGACCACCCAGCTGGGCGACCGGTTCCCGCCTTGTCGGTACTGCTCTTCGCTACCGCGGTCTCGTCGACGCCTGCCGGCGCCACCATCCCGCTACTACAACCGCGCGTACGACGCCATCTCGGGCGCGTCTGCAGCGCGATCCGATCGCCCTACTTGTTGATCTTGGTGACCCGACCCGCCCCGACGGTGCGGCCGCCTTCGCGGATGGCGAAGCGCAGACCCTCCTCCATCGCGATGGGCTGGATCAGCTCGACGGCCATCTCGGTGTTGTCGCCAGGGATCACCATCTCGGTGCCCTCGGGCAACGTGACGACCCCGGTCACGTCCGTGGTCCGGAAGTAGAACTGCGGCCGGTAGTTGTTGAAGAACGGCGTGTGCCGCCCGCCCTCGTCCTTGCTCAGGATGTAGACGTTGGCCTCGAAGCCGGTGTGCGGGGTGATCGAGCCGGGCTTGACGACGACCTGGCCGCGCTCGACCTCCTCACGCTTGATGCCCCGCAGCAGCAGGCCGGCGTTGTCCCCGGCCTGGCCCTGGTCCAGCAGCTTGCGGAACATCTCGACGCCGGTGACGGTGGTGCTCATCGACTTGGGCTTGATGCCGACGATCTCGACGGTCTCGTTCACCTTGACGATGCCGCGCTCGATGCGACCGGTGACCACCGTGCCGCGACCGGTGATCGTGAAGACGTCCTCCACCGGCATCAGGAACGGCTTCTCGATGTCACGCTCGGGCTCGGGGATCGAGGAGTCCACGGCGTCCATCAGCTCGAGGACCTTCTCGCTCCACTCCGCGTCGCCCTCGAGCGCCTTGAGCGCGGACAGCCGGACGATCGGAACGTCGTCACCGGGGAACTCGTAGGCGCTGAGCAGCTCGCGTACCTCGAGCTCGACGAGCTCGAGGATCTCCTCGTCGTCAACCATGTCGGCCTTGTTCAGGGCGACGACGATGTACGGCACGCCGACCTGGCGGGCCAGCAGCACGTGCTCCTTGGTCTGCGGCATCGGACCGTCGGTGGCCGACACCACCAGGATCGCGCCGTCCATCTGGGCCGCGCCGGTGATCATGTTCTTGATGTAGTCGGCGTGGCCGGGGCAGTCGACGTGGGCGTAGTGCCGCGCCTCGGTCTGGTACTCGATGTGTGCGATCGAGATCGTGATGCCCCGCTGCTTTTCTTCAGGCGCCTTGTCGATCTGGTCGAACGCCTGGGTGCTCGGGTTGATGTCCGGGTACTTGTCGTGCAGCACCTTGGAGATGGCGGCCGTCAACGTGGTCTTCCCGTGGTCGATG
>JBBPYA010000238.1:0-4524 GCA_038200385.1 Mycobacteriales bacterium | reverse complement strand
TGCACGGCATCGACCGCCGGACCGCTGGTCCGCGGATCCGCCGGCGCGGCCACCGCGGGAGCGGCGAGCAGTCCCACCACGACGGCGACGGTGCCGACCACCGCCAGGCTTGTGCGAATGGTGCCGTTCGAGCTGCGTCCACGCATCGGCGTACTCCTTAGAAGCGACCGGTTCGATCCTTCTCGGGTGCGGACCACGTGGCCGGCTGCGCGGACGCTAGCAGCCCGGCGAGCGGCCCGCCAGCGGCCTGAGTGCCCTCGTTCGGGTCGCCGGCCGCCGGGTCGACCTCGGCGGGGAACGGCGGGGGGGTGCCGCCCCAGGCGGGGCACAGCGCCCGGTGGTCGCACCAGTCGCACAGCCGGCTCGGGCTCGGCTGGAAGTCCCGGGTGGCCGTCGCGGTGGCGATGGCCTCCCACAGCGCGCGTAGCGTGCGCTCGAAGCGCAGCAACTCCGCCTCCTCCGGCGCGTAGGTGAGGGTGTCCCGGTCCCCGAGGTACATCAGGCGCAGCTGGCGTGGAACCACACCGCGCAGCCGCCACACGACCAGCGCGTAGAACTTCATCTGGAACAGCGCCCGGCCCTCGAAGGCGTCCCGGGGGCTGGCGCCGGTCTTGTAGTCCACCACCCGGATCTCGCCGGTGGGCGCGACATCGAGCCGGTCGATCACGCCCCGCAGCAGCAGCCCGTCCTCGAGCAGCGCCTCGACCAGCTGCTCCCGCGACTCCGGCTGCACCCGGGCCGGGTCCTCCAGCTCGAAGTAGCTGACGAGCAGGTCGTGCGCCGAGGCCAGCCAGCCCGCCAGCTCCGCCGGATCACCGAACATGTCTGGCAGCGTCGGCTCCAGCTCGACCAACCGGTCCCACTCCGGCAGCAGCAGCGCCTGGGCGGCGGCGGGGGTCCGGGCAAGCGCCGGCAGGTCGAACAACCGCTCGAGGACGCTGTGCACGAGCGTCCCCCGGGCCGCGGCCGGGCTGGGTTGCTCGGGCAGCCGATCGATGGTGCGGAACCGGTAGAGCAGGGCGCAGGTCTTGAAGTCCGCTGCCCGCGACGGGGACAGCGACCCGACGACGCCGGGCATCGGCAGGTCCGCGACCCGACCCGGGTCGGCGGCGGCCGGTTCCACGCGCATGCCCTGCAGGCTAGGCGAGGGGACCGACAGGACCGCCCCCCGGCGGTGCCCGGCGGTGCGCCGCGGGCTCCGCGCCAGTGGTCCCTGGGCGGGAGCAGCATGGCGTCACCGACACGGGACCCTGCGACCCGCGACACTAGGGTCCTTCCGGTGACCCGCCCGCCAGCCACCTTCCAGCCTGGGGAGCGGGTCCAGCTGACCGATCCCAAGGGTCGCCAGCACACCGTCACCCTCGAGGCGGGCAAGGCCTTCCACACCCACCGTGGCGCGATTGCGCACGACGACCTGATCGGGCGCCCGGAGGGCGTCGTCGTCACGTCGTCCAGCCACACCGCCTACCTCGCCGTCCGACCGCTGCTGGCCGACTACGTGCTGTCGATGCCCCGCGGGGCAGCCGTGGTGTACCCGAAGGACGCCGCGCAGATCCTGATGATGGGCGACGTCTTTCCCGGCGCCCACGTCATCGAGGCTGGGGCCGGCTCCGGCGCCCTGACCTGCTCCCTGCTGCGCGCGGTCGGCCCGACCGGCCGGGTCACCTCCTACGAGCGCCGCGAGGACTTCGCGGCGACCGCCCGGGTGAACGTGGAGCGCTTCATGGGCGAGCCGGCACAGTGGGACCTGCGCGTCGGGGAGTACGCCGACAACGACATGGTCGACATCGACCGGGTCGTCCTGGACATGCTGGACCCGTGGACGGTGCTGGACACCTCGGCGGCCGCCCTACGCCCCGGTGGCGTGCTGATCGGCTACGTCGCCACGGTCACCCAGCTGTCCCGGCTGGTGGAGGGGCTGCGCGAGCACGGTGGCTTCACCGAGCCGGCGGCGTGGGAGAGCCTGGTCCGGCCGTGGCACGTGGTCGGGCTGGCCGTCCGGCCCGAGCACCGGATGGTCGCCCACACCGCGTTCCTGGTCACCGCCCGCCGACTGGCCGACGGTGTCACGGCCCCGACCCGCCAGCGCCGGCCGGCCCGATCGGCCGGGTGAGAGTCGAGCACCCCGGGGTGTGTCGACAATCCGTTGCGCCGCCAGGCCCGAGGCATCTGTATAGGGTGAGTCGTCGGACAGCGGTGGGAGGTGTACGCACATGACTGGTGGGGGACACGACTCGGATCGTGGGTCCGGCCGCGGTCGGCGGGAGCGTGACACCGACGCGCTGGTCGCCCAGGTCTCCTTCCTCGAGGAGGAAGTGGCGCTGCTGCGGCGCAAGGTGACCGACTCGCCCCGGCAGCTGCGGCTGCTCGAGGAGCGGCTGGCCGAGGCACAGGGACGGGTGGCCTACCTCACCGAGCGCAACGACAAGCTGTCGGTGACCCTGCGCGAGGCCCGCGAGCAGCTCATCACCCTCAAGGAGGAGGTCGACCGGCTCGCCCAGCCCCCGAGCGGGTACGGCGTCTACCTGCGCAGTTACGACGACGAGACGGTGGACGTGTTCACCGGGGGCCGCAAGCTGCGGGTGTCGGTCTCCCCGAACGTGACTGTCACCGACCTCCAGCGTGGCCAGGAGGTCATGCTCAACGAGGCGCTGAACGTGGTCGAGGCCAAGGGCTTCGAGCGGGCCGGGGAGGTCGTCTCGCTCAAGGAGATCCTCGAAGGCGGCGACCGGGCCCTCGTCGTCGGGCACACCGACGAGGAGCGCATCGTCCACCTCGCCGACACCCTCATGGACGCGCCGCTGCGGATCGGCGACTCGCTGCTGATGGAGCCGCGCTCGTCGTACGTCTTCGAGCGGATCCCCAAGAGCGAGGTCGAGGAACTCGTCCTCGAAGAGGTTCCGGACATCGACTACGAGGACATCGGCGGCCTGGCGTCGCAGATCGAGGCGATCCGCGACGCGGTAGAGCTGCCCTTCCTGCACGCGGACCTGTTCCGCGAGCACAAACTGCGCCCGCCCAAGGGAATCCTGCTGTACGGCCCACCCGGCTGCGGCAAGACGCTGATCGCCAAGGCGGTCGCGAACTCGCTGTCCAAGCAGATGGCGAAGACCCGCGGCGAGGGCGAGGCCAAGAGCTACTTCCTGAACATCAAGGGCCCCGAACTGCTGAACAAGTACGTCGGGGAGACCGAGCGGCACATCCGGCTGGTCTTCCAGCGGGCCCGCGAAAAGGCTAGCGAGGGCACCCCGGTCATCGTGTTCTTCGACGAGATGGACTCCATCTTCCGGACCCGCGGCAGCGGGGTGTCCTCCGACGTGGAGAACACCATCGTGCCGCAGCTGCTCAGCGAGATCGACGGCGTGGAGGGCCTGGAGAACGTCATCGTGATCGGCGCCTCCAACCGTGAGGACATGATCGACCCGGCGATCCTGCGGCCGGGGCGGCTGGACGTGAAGATCAAGATCGAGCGTCCCGACGCCGAGGCGGCCCGGGACATCTTCAGCAAGTACCTCACCTCGGACTTGCCGATCCACGCCGACGACCTGCGCGAGCACTCCGGCAGCGCCACGTCGACCGTGCAGGCGATGATCCAGAACACGGTGGAGCGGATGTACACCGAGATGGAGGAGAACCGCTTCCTCGAGGTGACCTATGCCAACGGGGACAAGGAGATCCTGTACTTCAAGGACTTCAACTCCGGCGCCATGATCCAGAACATCGTTGACCGCGCGAAGAAGATGGCGATCAAGGACTGGCTCGACGCGGCCCAGAAGGGGCTGCGGGTCCAGCACCTGCTCACTGCGTGCATCGACGAGTTCAAGGAGAACGAGGACCTGCCCAACACCACCAACCCCGATGACTGGGCCCGGATCTCGGGCAAGAAGGGCGAGCGGATCGTCTACATCCGCACCCTGGTCTCGGGCAAGGGCAGCGAGGCCGGCCGGGCCATCGACACCGCGACCAACACCGGCCAGTACCTCTGATCCCGCGCCGTCGGGAGCCCTCGTCGTGACGGTACGTCGGGTGATGGGGACCGAGGTCGAGTACGGCATCTCCGTGCCGGGGGTCCCGACCGCCAACCCGATGCTGCTGTCCTCGCAGATCGTGAACGCCTGGGCGGTCGCCGACGCGCCCCGGCTGCGGCGTGCCCGGTGGGACTTCGAGGAGGAGTCCCCGCTGCGCGACGCCCGCGGGTTCGACCTGTCCCCGTCGCACATGATGGACCACGCCGAACTCGACGACGACGCCGGGCTGGCCAACGTCATCCTCACCAACGGCGCGCGGCTGTACGTCGACCACGCCCACCCCGAGTACTCCACGCCCGAGGTCACCACCCCCAGGGACGTCGTGCTCTGGGACAAGGCCGGCGAGCAGGTGATGGCCGAGGCCGCCCGCCGGGCCGCGACCGTGCCGGGGCAGCCCCCGATCCAGCTGTACAAGAATAACACCGACAACAAGGGCGCGTCCTACGGCTCGCACGAGAACTACCTGATGCGCCGTCAGACCCCCTTCGCCGAGATC
>JBBPYA010000237.1:0-6787 GCA_038200385.1 Mycobacteriales bacterium | reverse complement strand
GCGGCCCGCAGCCAGTCCCCGACCTTGGCCGGCGGATCGCTCTGGCAGAGCTGCAGGACGAGGATGCGGGGGTCGCTCACGTCAGCGAGGCTAACCCCCCGCAGTCCTCCTCGGTCAGCCGATGGTGGCGATGTACGTCGGAGGCCGGCGTACGTGTGTCGCCTGCTCCCAGGAGTAGGCCAGGCTGAGCACCGTGGCGTCCGCCCCGGAACCGGCGAAGACCGACATGCCCACGGGCAGCGGCCCGATGTAGCCCATCGGGACCGAGACGTTCGGGTAGCCGGCGACCGCGGCCGGCCCGGACGAGCCGAACTTGAAGTTGTCACCCTCGCCGAGGGTGGTCAGCCAGGCCGGACTGTTGGTCGGCGCGACGATCGCGTCCAAGTTGTACTGGGCCAGTGTCCGGTTGATGCTGGCCTGGGCCGCGGACGTCGCCGTACGCCGGTAGTTCTGGTACTTCGGGTCGTTCAGGTTCCCGCCGGTCGCCTGCGCGGCCTGGAAGATGTCCTGGTCGAAGTACTGCAGCTCGGTGTCCGCGCGCGCCTTGTTGAACCCGATCAACCCACCCAGGCTCTGCGGGTGCGCGCCCGGCGTGCTGGTCAGGTAGCCGTTGATGTCGTGGTTGAACTCGTAGAGCAGAGCCGGGAACTCGTTGTTGCCGACCTGGGACTGCAGCGGCAGGTCCACCGTGACGGTGGTGGCGCCGAGTTGCTGCAGCCGGGAGATGGTCTGCTCGAACAGCGCGTCCACGCCCGGGGTGGTGCCGCCGGTCACCGACTTCCAGACGCCGATCCGGGCGCCGGCCAGCGCGTTGCGGTTCAGCGCGGCGGCGTAGTCGGTGTTGGAGTCGTCGATCACGCCGAGCAGGATCGCCGCGTCGGTCACGTTGCGGGCCATCGGCCCGGCGGTGTCCTGCTCGTGGGAGATCGGGACCACGCCGTCCCCGCTGACGACGCCGAGGGTCGGCTTGAGGCCCACCACGCCGTTGGCGCCCGACGGGCAGACGATCGACCCGTCGGTCTCGGTGCCGATCGCGACCACGGCCAGGCTCGCGGCGACGCCGGCCCCGGACCCGGCGCTGGACCCGCACGGGTTGCGGTCCAGGACATAGGGATTGTTCGTCTGGCCGCCGACGGCGCTCCAGCCGCTGGTGGAGGTCGTGGAGCGGAAGTTGGCCCACTCCGACAGGTTCGCCTTGCCGATGATGACCGCACCCGCGGCCCGCAGCTGGGACACCAGGTGGGCGTCATCGGGCCGGGAGGCGAGCAGCGCCTCGGAGCCGGCGGTCGCGCCCTGGTCCGCGGTGTCGACGTTGTCCTTGAGCAGGATCGGGATGCCCTCCATCGGCGAGCGCGCACCCGACGTACGGCGGACCCGGTCACTGGCCTGGGCCTGCGCCAGGGCGGTGCCGTTGAGGGCCAGGACGGCGTTGACGACCGGATCGACCCGGTTGACCCGGTTGAGGTAGTAGTTGGTCAGCGCCACCGAGGTGAGCGAGCCGTTGTTCATCGCGGCCTGCAGCTGCGGGATGGTCACCCGCTCCATGTTCAGCCCGGCCAGCGTGCCGGCGGCCAGCCCGGTCGATGCCGCCGGAGCGGCCGCCGCTGGGGAGACCACGCTGCCCATCAGGGCGCCGGCCAGACCTATCGCGAGTGCGGCCCGTCGTACGGTGCGGTGCATGCTGCCTCCGGTGCCTCGGGTGCGAACGCTTCCTTGCAGAGCGAACCCGGACCGACACCGGGTGTCAAACGGAAGCGCTCACAACACCGGCAGGTAGCGGGCCAGCTCGAACGGCGTGACCTGCGCGCGGTAGTCGGCCCACTCGGCGCGCTTGTTGCGCAGGAAGAAGTCGAAGACGTGCTCGCCTAGCGTCTCGGCCACCAGCTCCGAGTCCTCCATGGCCCGCACCGCGTCGGACAGGTTGTGCGGCAGGTCGGCGTAGCCGAGCGCCCGGCGCTCGTTGTCGGTCATCGCCGCGACGTCGTCCTCGGTGCCCGGAGCCAGCTCGTACTCCTCCTCGATGCCCTTCAGGCCCGCCGCGAGCACCACCGCGAAAGCCAGATACGGGTTGCAGGCGGAGTCCAGCGACCGCAGCTCGACACGGGTCGAGCTGGCCTTGCCCGGGCTGTACATCGGGACCCGGACCAGTGCCGAGCGGTTGGCCTGCCCCCAGGCGACGTACGCCGGCGCCTCCATCACCGCGTTCGGGGTCGGCGCCCCGAACAGCCGCTTGTAGGAGTTCACCCACTGGTTGGTCACCGCCGCCATCTCCCGGGCATGCCGGAGCAGCCCGGCGATGAACGAGCGCGCCGTCTTGGACAGGTTCAGCTCGTCGGAGGGGTCGTGGAAGGCGTTGCGGTCGCCCTCGAACAGCGAGAGGTGGGTGTGCATCCCCGACCCGGGCTGGTCGGTGAGCGGTTTGGGCATGAACGAGGCGTGCACACCCTGGGTCAGCGCCACCTCCTTGACCAGGTGGCGGAACGTGATGATGTTGTCGGCCATCGTCAGCGCGTCGGCGTAGCGCAGGTCGATCTCCTGCTGGCCCGGCGCCACCTCGTGATGGCTGAACTCCACCGAGATGCCCATCGCCTCCAGCGCGAACACCGCCTCCCGCCGGAAGTCGTGTGCCACGTCGTGGGTGACCTGGTCGAAGTAGCCGCCGGCGTCCGCGGGCTCCGGGGCGCTGCCGTCGCTGGGCAGGCTCTTCAGCAGGAAGAACTCGATCTCCGGGTGGGTGTAGAACGTGAAGCCCATGTCGGCGGCGCGGGACATCGCCCGGCGCAGCACCTGCCGCGGGTCGGCCCACGACGGCGCCCCGTCGGGCATCGCGAGATCGCAGAACATCCGGGCCGACGGCGCCCCCTGCCCCGCCGCGAACGGCATCACCTGGAACGTCGACGGGTCCGGCTTGGCGACCATGTCGCTCTCCGACACCCGGGCGAAACCTTCGATCGCCGAGCCGTCGAAGCCGATCCCCTCCGCGAAGGCACCCTCGATCTCGGCGGGGGCGACGGCCACCGACTTGAGGAACCCCAGCACGTCGGTGAACCACAGCCGCACGAACCGGATCTCGCGCTCCTCCAGCGTGCGCAGCACGAACTCCTGCTGACGTTCCACCGTCGGCTCCTTCCGGCTCCGTTACCTCGGTGGGGAGTCTGCCCGGCCCGTGTTACCTGCCTGTAACGGCGGGCGCCTTCCCCGGCCGCTGCGGCTGGCAGACTGGGCTGACGTCACCGTCAAGAGAGTGGGGGTCACGGTGCCCGAGATCGTCCGCGGTCGCTACACCCACGACCACGAGGGCCCGCTGGTGGTGTTCCTGATCGGGATGCGGGTCAACCGGTGGTGGCGGCCGGACGTGTGGCTGCCCTCCTTCCGCGCGATGACCCCGATGATGGACGAGTTGTACGCTGACCCGTCCTCGGGGTTCCTCGGCGGCCGGACCGTCGTCGGGGCGTGGGGGCCCACGGTGATCCAGTACTGGTCGTCGGCCGAGCAGCTCTACGCCTACGCCAGCGACACCGACGCCCGGCACCGCCCGGCCTGGGCCGAGTTCAACAAGCGGATCCGCCGGCATCCGGGCGTCAGCGGGATCTGGCACGAGACGTACGTCGTGCAGCGAGCGGAGTCGATCTACGTCGACATGCCGCTGACCGGGTTGGCGCGGATGACCGGCCACCGGCCGATCACCGGCCGCACCGACCGCGCGGCGGCCCGGCTCGGCCAGGCCCGCTGAGCCGGTAGTCCGCCCGGTCGGCGGGGATCCGGGCGAAAGCGGAGCAACGGATGCGATTGCGGTTCAGCCGCAACCGGAATCCCATCCGTTGGTAGCGGAACCGGCCTTGGGTACTCGCCGGGATCGCAGTCCTCGGCAGCGAAACCGGTCCGGGGCGCTCACCGGGCTGGACTAGCGTCACGGCGTGGACGTCGCCACGCCCCGGCCGCAGAACAGCCGGTGCTCAGACTCTGCCCGTCGCGTGGGTCGTGGTCCCGGTCATCGCTTGGGCCGTGGTGTACGGCTGGTCCGCCGCGGTGCCCGCAGCGGCAGTGATCGGGGTCGCCAACGTGCTCGAACGGCGCGCAGTGACCGCGGCGCTGCTGCACAACACGGTCGACATCACGTCACCCCTCGTAGGCGCCGACTCACGCAACCTAACGGTCGGGTCAACGCAGCAGGATGGCCAGCACGTCAGGCGCGGTGAAGCGGCGGTCGTACAGGGCGGCGTCGTACTGCGCCAGGACACCCATGCTCACCAGCTGTCCGACCAGGCCATTGGCTCGCACGTAAGTCACGCCCAGGTGCCGCTCGACCCGGCGAACGGTGAAGATCGGCTGCTCGAACGCGAAGTCGACCAGACGGAACGCGGTGTCGGCCCGCAATCCAGCGGCACGAAGCCGGTCCTTGAGGTCCCGCTGCACGCCGAGCAGGTCGGTCAAGCGCCGGGAGGTGTCGGCTGCCGACGCCTCCAGACCACGGGCAAAGAAGCGGATCCATCCGTCCCAGTCCCCCCGACTGCTCACGCCACGCAGCCCGTCGTAGTACTCGGCTCGGCGCGCTTCCAACCACGGTGAGACGGTCAGTGACGGTTCGCGCAGCACGCCCGCTTGCTGCAGCTGCAGGATGATCAGAAGCCGGCCGATCCGACCGTTGCCGTCGTTGAAGGGGTGCAGGGTCTCGAACTGGTAGTGGGCCATGCCGGCCGCCACGACGGGGTCGACGCAACCACCGTGGTCCGAGCGGATCCAGTCGACGCAATCGCCAAGATCGTGCTCGAGGTCCAGACCTGGCGGGGATGGGACGAAGGTGGCGTCCTGGATTCTGGCACCGGGGCTGCCGCCGATCATGACCTGGATGTCCCGGACCCGCCCTGCCTGCGCGTTGTCGGCTGCCGTCCCCCGAACAAGCCGGGCGTGGAGGTCTCGAAGGAACCCGACGGTCAGGTCGCGCCCCTCCTCCACCCACCGGAAGGCATGCTCGGCGGTTCGTACATAGTTCAGGACCTCGCGCAGGTCGGCGTCGGGTTGCTCCTCGTCGGCGTCGGCGGCCAGGACCTCCGAGAGGGACGCGTGGGTGCCCTCCAGTGCACTGGTGCTTTGCGCCTCCCGGCGTACGGTCGGCCGCCGCAGCAGGGCGGGATTGGGAAGCTGGCGGGCCACCGCGTCTAGCTCCGCGACGGCCGCCCGGGATGCAGCCACGGCGTTGAATGTCGCAGCTGACAAGGGCGGTGTCTCCGCAGGCAACGGATGCGGCACGAACGCAACGTGCTCCCAAGCGCCGAACCGGGGATCGGTTCCGTGGATCGGCACAAGGCGCCCCGCCGTGCTCGCCACGAAGTCGCCACTCTGCACAATGTAAATCTAACCGCAGTTGGGTTTCATTTGCATAGTGATCTCAGCGAACTTTGACACACCCGGGATGCCAGCGGCCGGTGCGGGAGAATGGCGGGCATGCCTCAACTGCGGGTGGCGCTGGCCCAGATCGACATCTGCGTCGGTGACCTGGCCGGTAACGCCGCGGCCGTGGTCACGCATACCGAGGCGGCGCACGCCGAGGGGGCACACCTGGTCGCGTTCCCCGAGATGACGCTGACCGGCTACCCGCCGGAGGACCTGGTGTTCCGGGAGTCCTTCGCCGAGGCCAGCGAACACACCCTGGGCGCGCTGGCCACGACGCTGCAGGAGCACGGGCTCGGCGAGATCGCGGTCGTCGTCGGCTACCTGGCCCACGACGGCGGCCCCCGCAACGCCGCCGCCCTGCTGTACGACGGCCGGGTCGCGGCGACCTACTACAAGCATCACCTGCCCAACTACGGCGTCTTCGACGAGGCCCGCTACTTCCGCTCCGGCACCACGTTCCCGGTGATCCGGCTGCACGGCATCGACCTCGGGTTGACCATCTGCGAGGACCTCTGGCAGGACGGCGGGCCGTTCGCGGTCGCCGCCCGAGCCGGCTGCGACCTGGTGGTGTGCATCAACGGGTCGCCGTACGAGCGGTCCAAGGACGACACCCGGCTCGAACTCGCGCAGCGGCGGGCCCGCGAGGCCGGTGCCGTGCTCGCCTACGTCAACACCGTCGGAGCCCAGGACGAGCTGGTGTACGACGGCGATTCCCTGGTCGTCGGCCACGACGGCACCCTGCTCGCGCGGGCCGCGCAGTTCAGCGAGCAGCTGCTCGTCGTGGACGTCGACACCGACTCCGACAGCACCGACACCCGGGCCGCGGACGACGACAGGCTGGGCATGACCGTCGAACGCATCGAGCTCAGCGCGCAGCAGCTGCCGGCGTACGAACCCCGGACCGTCGAACCCGCCGAACCGATGCCCGACGAGGAGGAGGTCTGGAGCGCCCTCGTGACCGGCGTACGCGACTACGTCCACAAGAACGGCTTCCGGACGGTGACGTTCGGGCTGTCCGGCGGGATCGACTCCGCACTGGTCGCGGTGATCGCCGCGGACGCCCTCGGCCCCCAGAACGTGTACGCCGTCAGCATGCCCAGCGCCTACTCCTCCGAGCACTCGCGGGCCGACGCCGCCGAGCTGGCCGAACGGACCGGTTGCCACTTCGAGACGTTCCTCATCGCGCCGATGGTCGAGGCCTACCTCGACACCGTGGCGCTGACCGGGTTGGCGGAGGAGAACCTGCAGGCCCGGGTCCGCGGCACCCTGCTCATGGGGCTGTCCAACGAGCGCGGGCACCTGGTGCTGGCCACTGGCAACAAGACCGAGCTGGCCGTCGGGTACTCCACGCTGTACGGCGATTCCGTCGGCGGCTTCGGCCCCATCAAGGACG
>JBBPYA010000236.1:0-3357 GCA_038200385.1 Mycobacteriales bacterium | reverse complement strand
GTCAGGACCTGCAGGTCCGGATTGAGCTGCCGGGCGTAGCCGATGCACCGCTCGACGTCGAAGTCGACGTAGGGCAGCAGGTCCAGCTTGTTCAATACCAGGACGTCGGCGGCGCGGAACATGTGCGGGTACTTCAGCGGCTTGTCGGCGCCTTCGGTGACCGACATGATCACCACCTTGCCGGCCTCACCGAGATCGAACAGCGCGGGGCAGACCAGGTTCCCGACGTTCTCGATGAGGACGATGGAACCCGGCGGGGGCGCCAGCGCCTGCAGCCCGCGGGCCAGCATGTCGGCGTCGAGATGGCAGCCGCTGCCGGTGTTGATCTGTACGACGCGGCAGCCGGTCGCCCTGATCCGCTCGGCGTCGAGCAGCGTCTCCTGGTCACCCTCCACGACCGACAGGGTCAACTCTGGCGACAGGTCCCGGATGGTGCGCTCCAGCAACGTGGTCTTGCCCGAGCCCGGGCTGCTCATCACGTTGAGCGCGAGAATCCCGTTGTCCCGGAACCATTCCCGGTTGCGGGCAGCACTGCGGTCGTTCTTGGCCAGCACGTCCTGCTCCAGCTCGACCAGTCGGGTGCGTGGCGCGGCCGGGATCCCTTGCGGGTGCTCGTGGTCGTGGTCGTGGTCGTGCGGATGCGGGTGCCCGGACGTCGTCGTACGGTCGGTCAGGTCGGTCACCGCCACCGATGCCGAATCCGAGCAGCCACAGGTGCTGCACATATCAGACCACCACCTCAACGTGTTTGATGGACAGCTCCTCGCCGGCGACGAGGTCGAGGGACGCGCTTCCGCAGTGACACAGCGCGATCCGGTCCGCGATCTCCACCTCGTCCAGGCAGTCCCGGCAACGCGCCCGGCCAGGGACCTCCACGATGTCCAGGCGGGCTCCGTCCAGGCGGGTCCCCTTGGTGCACACCTCGAAGCAGAACCGCACCGAGTCCGGGACGACGCCGGACAGCGCCCCCACGATCAGCGTGATGCTGCGGACCTCGCCGTTGATGCGCTCCTGGACCGCCGAAACAAGGCTCTCGGTGATCGACAATTCGTGCATCCTCGCCCGCCCGTGTCCAGACCCTCCGTGCAGGCTACCCACGGCGACGCCCGCCCGGCGGGGGATTGCGGCGCCGCTACCCTCGCGCGGTGGCCGCGGTGCTCTGCCTGGACGTCGGCTCGACGTTCACCAAGGGCGCGGCCGTCGAGGAGGAAACCGGTCGGCTGCTCGGGACCGCCGAGCACCCGACGACGTCGGCGACCGATGTGCTCGTCGGCATCGAGGCGGTACGCCGGGAGCTGGGGATCCCGGGTGGCGCCATCACCCTGGCCTGCTCGAGCGCCGGCGGCGGCCTGCGGCTTGCCGTCGTGGGGTACGAGCGCGAGATCAGCGCCGAGGCCGGCCGCCGCGTCGCGCTGTCGGCCGGGGCCCGGGTCGTGGCCGTGACCGCGGGACCGCTCGACCGGGCCGGGATCGCCGAACTCGCTGCCGCAGCGCCGGACGTGATCCTGCTGACCGGTGGCACCGACGGCGGGGAGCAGAGCGTCCTGCTGCACAACGCGGCGCGGCTGACCTCGAGCCGGTCGCGGGTCCCGGTCGTGGTGGCGGGCAACAGCGCGGTTCGGGCGGAGGTCGCCGAGATGTTCGCCGTACGCCACCGGTTGGCCCTACCCACCGCCAACGTGCTGCCCGACATCGGCAGCATCGACCCGGGTCCGGCCCGAGCGGCGATCCGGCAGGTGTTCCTCCGGCATGTGATCGGCGGCAAGAAGCTGTCCCGGGGACGCGAGTTCGCCCGGTTGGTCCGTGCGGTGACCCCGGACGCCGTGCTGTCCGGAGTGACCGTGCTCGGCGGGGTTCTGCGGGCCGGAGATCCGGGAGCGCGCGGGGTGGTCGTGGTCGACGTCGGCGGCGCCACCACGGACGTCTACTCGGCCTTGACGCCTAAGGACGCGCACAGCGCGGTGGCGCCGCTGTGGGACCGGCGCACGGTGGAGGGCGATCTCGGGATGCGTTGGAGCGCCGGGTCGCTGGTTGCCGCGGCAGTGGCCGAGCGGCTGGACGTCGAGGGACTGGCCGCCGCGGCCGAACGCCGGGCCGCTCACGTGGACTTCGTCCCGACCGAGGCGGCCGAGCGGGACGCCGACGAGCGGCTGGCCGTGCTCGCCGCCACGATCGCCCTGCGCCGCCACGTACGTGCGGAGAGCGCGTACGACGAGGGCAGCGTCAGCGCCGCCGGTGCCGGCACTGTCGTGCTGTCCGGCGGGGTGTTCCGACACCTCGCGCCGGCCGGTCGGGAGCGCGTCGAGGCGGCCCTGCGCGCCGACCGCGGAGGCGCCCGCGCGGTGCTGGACCGGGCCAGCGTGGTGGTCGACGACGACTACGTGCTGGCGCCGGCGGGATTGCTGTCCGCGGACCACCCTGCGACCGCGCAGGCCTTGCTGCAACGCTTCGCGGACTGAGCGGGGAGGCTACTCCGCCGGTCCGACCCGAACCGGGGCCGTCCACAGGCTGTGGACTGGCCGCGTGGACTGCCCGGATCCTGGCTAGCTTCGGCGGCATCGCGGATCTCGGGAGGACCGATGCGGGTGTGGCGAGGGGGCGCAGTCCGGAACCGCGTCGTTCCGCGCGGCGACGGTGTGGCGGCTCGCGGACGACGGTCAGGAGCCGGCGCCGGCCGACCTGGTGCCGCCGACGGAGTACGTGGACTCGTGAGGCGCGCCGGCCGGCTGCAGATCCCGGGCCCACGCCTGGCTGGCGTCCGCGATCAGGTGCAGTGCCTGGTCTGCGCCGCAGTCCAGCACCTCGTAGCCTCCCGTTCCCGCGCCCACGAGGGCGGTCGCGGTCACCAGTCCCGACCGGCGCTGGAACCAGCTCTGTCGCACCTGCCAGCCGACGAGGGCGCGCCGTTGCAGGACCACGGTGCGGCGGACCACCGATCCCGAGCGGATACCCAACGCGCCGGCGTCCACCCCGTGCCCGAGCGAGCGGTAGCGATCCAGCCCGAGCGCGATGCCTGGCAGCGCCGCGACGGCGGCGATCGCGGCCAGGCCCGGCGCCGCCAGCAACAACAGGGCGCCGGCCAGCACGACCGGCACCCCTGTCGCACGGATCAACCGGCGCCGCAGGGCGGCCCGCGGGTGCGCAGCCAGCGGGGCGGCGAAGGATTGCACCGCGCGAGCCGCGACGGCCGTAGCCACGGTCCGGGGTCCGAGCGGCAGCAGTTGGCCCCGCCGGCTCTGGTCGCCCAGCCCGGTGACGAGCGCGGTCAGCCGGGCCGCCCGGACCAGCCGGAGCCCCAGTCCCTCCGACAGCACGTACCCGCGGATGCGGTCCAGCTCCAGCGAGACGGTGCGCCGG
>JBBPYA010000235.1:0-18268 GCA_038200385.1 Mycobacteriales bacterium | reverse complement strand
CAGGTGGACGACCGGGTCACCGTCGTCGACCGGACGAACGTGCGATCCCTCGCCGCGACCGACATCGGCGGCGAGTGCGGCCTGGTCGTGGCCGACCTGAGCTTCATCTCGCTGCGCCTGGTGCTGGCCGCGTTGGCCGCGTGCACCGGGGCCGACGGCGACCTGTTGCCGATGGTGAAGCCGCAGTTCGAGGTCGGCCGGGACCGACTGGGTGCGGGTGGGGTGGTGCGCGACGCGCAGCTGCGTGCCGAGGCCGTACGGTCTGTGGCCATGAGCGCGGGCGACTACGGCTTCGGGACCGCCGGCGTGGTGGCCAGCCCGCTGCCAGGCCCCGCGGGCAACGTGGAGTACTTCCTGTGGCTGCGCCGGGACGCCCCAGCCGTCGACCCCGCGCACGTCGCGGCCGCCGTGGCAGCGGGCCCGGCATGAGCGAGCGCAGCGAGCGAATCATGAAAATTCATGTCCCTCCCGCGAAGCGGTCACCGGCCGAAGGACGGTGCGGGGCATGAGCGCCGATCGGGTGGCGCTGTTCGTGACCCACACCGGCCGGGCCGACATCGTCGCGCTGGCCCGCGACGTCGCCGGGCAACTGGCCCGGGCCGGTGTCAGCGTGCGGGTCTTGGACGGAGAGGCTGCCGACCTGGACGTGCCCGGCGCGCACGTCGTCCCGAACGACGGCTGCGCCGGCGACGGGGCGGAGATCGTGCTCGTCCTCGGGGGGGACGGGACGTTCCTGCGGGCCGCCGAGATCGCCCGCGCCTGCGGGGCCGCCCTGGTCGGCGTCAACCTCGGACGGGTGGGGTTCCTCGCCGAGACCGAACCCGAGGCGCTGGCCGAGACGGTGCGGCACATCGTGGACCGGGACTACGTGGTCGAGGAGCGTCTCACCCTGGACGTCAGCATCGAGGTCGACGGTGCCGTGACCGCGACCGCGTGGGCACTCAACGAGGCCTCGGTGGAGAAGACCTCACGGGAGCGGATGCTCGAGGTGGTCATCGAGGTCGACGGCCGGCCGCTGACCAGTTTCGGCTGCGACGGCGTGCTCTGCTCGACCCCCACCGGCTCCACGGCATACGCGTTCTCCGCCGGTGGCCCCGTCGTGTGGCCGGACGTGGAGGCGCTGCTGCTGGTCCCGAACAGCGCCCACGCGCTGTTCAGCCGCCCGCTGGTCACCTCACCGGAATCGGTGCTCGGCGTGTGCATCGCCCCCGACGGGCACGATGCGGTGCTGTGCTGCGACGGCCGGCGGACGGTCGCCGTCCCGCCCGGTGCCCGCGTCGCGGTCCGCCGCTCCACCCAGCCGGTGCGCGTCGTCCGGGTGCACCCGACGACATTCGGCGACCGGCTGGTCGCCAAGTTCCACCTGCCGGTCCAGGGTTTCCGCGAGTGGCGCCGCTGACGCCGGATCCGACGCGTCCAGGCCTGGAGGAACTGCGCATCCGGGACCTCGGCGCGATCCGGGAGGCCACCGTCGAGTTCGGGGCCGGGCTCACCGCGGTCACGGGGGAGACCGGGGCCGGCAAGACGATGGTCGTCACCGGGCTGCAGTTGCTCTTCGGCGGCCGTGGCGACAGCAACCGGGTTCGTAGCGGCGCGGCCCGCGCGCTGCTGGAGGGTCGGCTGCGGCTACCGCCCGGCGAATCCCTGGAGCGCGCGATCGCCGCCGGCGCGGAGGCGGACGAGGACGGCACCCTGCTCGTGGCCCGCAGTCTCGGCGCCGACGGACGGTCCCGCGCCCATCTCGGCGGGCGGGGGGTGCCGCTGGGTCTGCTCGGGGAGCTGTCCGCCGACGCACTGGCGGTGCACGGGCAGTCCGATCAGTTGCGCCTGCTCCGCCCGGCCGAGCAGCGGGCCGCCCTGGACCGCTACGCCGGACCCGATCTCGCACAGCACCTAGTGGACTACGCCGTGGCGTACCGGAGCTGGCGGGAGGCCGAGCGCGCGCTGGCCGACCGGACCGGGCGGGCCCGGGAACTGGCCGAGCAGGCCGAGCTGCTCCGGCACGGCCTGGCCGTCATCGAGGCACTGGATCCGCAGCCCAGCGAGGATGTGCAGCTCCGGGCCGAGGCATCCCGGCTGCAGCATGCGGACCTGCTCCAGACCGGTGCGCGCACCGCCCACGAGGCCCTCGCCGGGGACCCCGGTGACGACGGCCTCGATGCAGCGGGTCTCATCGGCGCGGCCCAACGGGCGCTGACCGCGGCGGCCGAGCACGACCCGCGGCTGACCGACCTCGCGGCCCGGCTCGCCGAGGCCGGCTACCTGCTGGCCGACGTCGCCGCCGACCTCGCCTCCTACGAAGCCCGGGCGGAGTCCGACCCGGCCCGGCTGGAGGCGGTCAACGAACGGCTGGCCGCCCTGCAGGCGGTGCAGCGCCGGTACGGCGAGTCCGTCGACGACGTGCTCGCCTGGGCCGATTCGGCCGGCCGGCGCCTGCTGGACATGGACACCTCCGAGCAGGCGCTGCTGGCGCTCACCGAGCGTCGCGACGCCGGGGCCGTCGCGGCGGCTACTGCGGCTGCGGCGCTGTCGACGAACCGTCGAGCGACCGCCGACGGGCTGTCCGGCGCCGTGGCCGCCGAGCTGGCCGGGCTGGCAATGCCCCAGGCCACGGTGCGCGCGGCGGTGCGCCCGCGACCCGCCCTCGCCGGTCAGCCGGTGCTGAGCGTCGACGGCGTCGAGTGCGGCGCCGGCCCGGACGGGACCGACGACGTGGAGTTCCTGTTGGCCGCGCACGCCGACGCGCCCCTCCTGCCGCTGGGCCGCGGCGCGTCCGGCGGTGAGCTGTCCCGGCTGATGCTGGCCCTGGAGGTCGTCCTCGCTGGAGCCGACCCGGTCCCGCTGCTGGTCTTCGACGAGGTGGACGCCGGCGTCGGTGGTCGCGCCGCGGTGGAGGTGGGCCGCCGGCTCGCCCGGCTCGCCGTACACCACCAGGTCGTGGTCGTGACCCACCTGGCCCAGGTGGCCGCATTCGCGGACACCCATCTGGTGGTGGAGGGCACGGGCGCGCAGGGCGGTGCCGTCGTACGCCGGCTGCCCGACCCGGATCGGCCGGCCGAGCTGGCCCGGATGCTGGCGGGTCAGGATCGCAGCGTGCACGGCCGGTTGCACGCCCAGGAGCTGCTCGCCGCCGCGGCGCAGGACAAGGCCGGCTGGTGATCGCCCGGTGCCGCGGACCGCGTGGCGTGTGGTCTGCACACCGGAAAACGGTGAAACAATCGGCCGCATGAAGCTTGGCACTCTACGGCGCAACCGGGGCGGCGACCCGATTGCCGGCGTGATGGGCGTGGCTCGGCTGGACCGGCGGACGAAGAATCTGACCAAACGGCTCAACCCCGGCGACATCGCCGTGATCGACCACGTGGACCTGGACCGGGTCAGTGCCGACGCTCTCGTCGGCTGCGGCGTCGTCGCCGTCGTCAACGCCTCCCCGAGCATCTCCGGGCGCTATCCGAACCTGGGGCCCGGGATCCTGGCCCAGGCCGGGATCCCGCTGCTCGACGATGTCGGCAAGGAGGTGTTCGCCGGTCTCAAGGAGGGCACCAAGGTCCGGTTGGACGGCGACAGTTTGTACGCCGGACCCAAGCTGATCGCCACCGGTTCCGAGCAGACCGCGTCCACGGTCGCGGCGGCGATGACCGAGGCCAAGGCCGGACTGTCCACCCAGCTCGAGGCGTTCGCGGCCAACACCATGGAGTACATGAAGCGCGAACGGGCGCTGCTGCTCGACGGGGTCGGCGTACCGCAGATCAAGACGCCGATCGAGGGCCAGCACGTCCTGATCGTGGTGCGCGGCTACGACTACAAGGAAGACCTGGTCGCACTGCGGCCCTACATCCGGGAGTACCGGCCGGTCCTGATCGGGGTCGACGGCGGCGCCGACGCGCTGCGCGAGGCCGGCCACAAACCGCACCTGATCATCGGCGACATGGACTCGGTCAGCGACGAGGTGCTGCGCTGCGGCGCCGAGGTCGTCGTGCACGCCTACTCCGACGGGCGTGCCCCCGGACTGGCCCGGGTGCAGGACCTCGGCGTCGAGGCCGTCACGTTCCCGGCGGCCGGGACCAGCGAGGACATCGCGATGCTGCTGGCCGACGAGAAGGGGGCCACCCTGATCGTCGCGGTCGGCACCCACGCCACGCTCGTGGAGTTCCTGGACAAGGGCCGGGCCGGGATGGCCTCGACGTTCCTCACCCGGCTCCGGCTGGGCGGGAAGCTGGTCGACGCCAAGGGTGTCAGCCGGCTGTACCGGCCGCGGATCTCCAGCCTCGCGCTGGTCCTGCTCGTGGTCGCGGCGGTGGTCGCCATCGTGGCGGCACTGGCGGTGTCGACGGCACTCCAGACGTACCTCGAGTTGATCCGGGACGCCTGGGACAGCTTCCGGTTCTGGGTGGGGGACATCTTCTCGTGATCAGCTTCCGGTACCACCTCGTCTCGCTCATCTCGGTCTTTCTGGCCATCGCCCTCGGGATCGTGATCGGGACGACCCAGCTCAACGGCGCGGTCCTGGACGGGTTGAACAATCAGGTCGGCTCGTTGACCAACGACAAGCGCGTCCTGGAGACCCGCAACGAGTCGCTGCAGAACCAGATCGACACCGGCGACGCGTTCGGGCAGGCCGTCGCGCCGACCCTGGTGGCCGGAGCGCTGCCCAAGGCCCGGGTGTTGATCGTGCTCGCCGCCGAGAACATCAGCTCGGACGTCGTGACCCAGACCACGACCCTGGTGGAGGCCGCCGGAGGCACGATCAGCGGCGTCATCCAGCTGTCGGCCGACTACAGCAACCCGCAGACCTCCCAGGAGCTGCAGAACTACGCCACCGGCGAAGGCCAACCGCCGGGCATCCAGCTCCCGGTCACCGACGACACGGGTCAACTGGTCGGCGCCCTGCTCGCCGCCGTCCTGATGGCCGGGCCGAAAGGCAGCACCCCGGTGGACACGACGGCGACCACGACCGTGCTGGCGGGGCTGTCCAGCCTGGGGGCGCTGAGCCTGCAGAGCCCCGAGGTGACGACGTCGGACTACGCGATCATGCTGACCACGGACGCGCTGCAGGGCGATGACGCCAAGGTCCGGAACGAGACGCTCGGAGAGCTTGCGGTGGCGTTGGACTCCGCCGGCAGCGGCGTCGTGGTGGCCGGCGATGCGTTGGCCGCGACCGCGCCCGGTCTGGTCGGGACGATCCGCGCGGACACCACCCTGGCGACCGCGGTGTCCACCGTGGACAACGTCGACGTGGCGGCCGGCCAGGTCTCCAGCGTGCTGGCGCTGAGCGCCGAGGGTCTCGGTACGTCGGGCAAGTACGGCACCGGCGAGGGCACCCAGCCGGTACCACCGCTGGAGCCGTGACCGCCCGCGCCCGGGCAGTCCTGGCCGCGGCCGGGGCGGTGGGGGCTGAGGCGGCGCTCGCCGCGCTGCGCGCGGTCCCGCCCGGCGGCGCGGGCCGGTGGGACCGGGTCAACTACCGCGGCCGGACGGTGACGCTGCTGGCCGGCCCGGCGCTGGCAGCCGCCGCCACGATCACCGCGGCCACCGGGGCCGGCCGCCGGTGGCCCGCCGTGCTGGTCGCGGGCGCGGGTAGCGGGCTGGTCGGCGTGTACGACGACCTCGCCGCGCCGGCACCGGGCCGGCTACCGGACAAGGGCTTCGCCGGGCACCTGCGGGCGCTGCGGCACGGCCGGGTCTCCTCGGGGCTGGTCAAGCTCGGGGTCGTGGGCGCGTCCGGGCTCGTCGCCGGCCGCAGCGTCGGTCGCCCGGGTCCGGACCGGCTGGTCGCCGGCGCCGTGGTGGCCGGTACGGCGAATCTGGTCAACCTGCTCGATCTGCGTCCGGGTCGCGCGCTCAAGGCAGTCCTGTTGGCCGGCGCGCCGCTGCTGCGCGGGCCGCTGGGCGGGCTCATCGCCGGCCCGGTGGGGGCCGCCGGCGCCCTGCTGCGGTACGACCTCGGCGAGCAGTCGATGCTCGGTGACGGCGGGGCCAACGCCCTCGGCGCACTGCTCGGGCTGCGCCTGGCCGCTGGAGGTGGCCCGGCGAGTCGCCGCGCAGTCCTCGCGGTCCTCGTCGCGCTGACCGCACTGAGCGAACGGGTCAGCTTCAGCCGGCTGATCGATGCCACGCCAGGGCTGCGCCACCTCGACGCGCTGGGCCGCCGCCCCGGCACCGGCTAGCGCGGCCGTGAGCGCCCGCCCGGTGCCCACCCGGCCGGCCGTCCTGGGCCTCGCGGGCGCCGCCGCCCTGATCGCGGCGTTGACGGTCCTGGCCCGGATCACCGGCTTCGGGCGGATCCTGGTCTTCTCCCGCACGGTCGGGCAGACCTGTCTGGGTGACACGTACCAGACCGTCAACACGGTCCCCAACATCGTCTTCGAGATCGTCGCCGGCGGTGCGCTGGCCAGCCTGGTCGTTCCGCTGCTCAGCGGCGCCGTCGCCCAGGGCGACCGGGCGCGCGCCGGGCGGATCGGCTCGGCGCTGCTGACCTGGACGGTGCTGCTGCTCACACCGATGGCCGTGGCCGTCGCGTTGCTCGCCGAACCCATCGCGGCGGGGTTGCTGGGCGCCAAGGCCTGCGACGGGGCGGTCGCGGTGGGCGCCTCCATGCTGCGGGTCTTCGCCCCGCAGGTCGTCCTGTACGGCGTGGGGATCGTGCTCACCGGCGTGCTGCACGCACACCGCCGCTTCGGCGGCGCCGCGCTGGCCCCGCTGCTGTCCAGCCTGGTCGTCATCGCGGCATACGTCCTGTTCGCGGTGCGCACCCCCGGCGGGGTGGAGCTGGCCACCCTCGGGCGCGGCGAGGAACTCATCCTGTCCCTCGGCACCACCCTCGGCGTGGTCGTGCTGGCCCTCGGCCTGCTGGTCCCGCTGAGCCGGCTCGGGCTGCCGCTGCGCCTCACCCTGCGCTTCCCCGAGGGGGTGGCAGCCCGGGCCGGCCGGCTGGCCGCGGCCGGCATCGCGGCGCTGGTCGCCCAGCAGGTGTCGGTCGCCGTGGCGCTGCTGCTCGGCAACGGCTCCGGCGTACCCCCCGGCTCGGTCACCGTGTTCCTGTACGCCCAGACCATCTACCTGCTGCCGTGGGCGGTGCTCGCCGTCCCGATCGCCACCTCGGTGTTCCCCCGCCTGGCCGAGCGGTGGGAGGCCCGCGACACGTCGGCGTACGCCGGGACCCTGTCCACTGCGACCCGCGCGGTCGTCCTGAGCGCGTTGCTGGCCGCGGCCGTCCTCGTCGCCGCCGCGGAACCGATCGCCCGGCTCGTGGTCGAGTCCGCGCCGGGCACCCCGAGCGTGGCGCCCCTGACCGCGGGGGTCGCGGCCTTCGCGCCCGGTCTGGTCGGCTACGGCCTGTTTGCGCTGCTCTCCCGCGCGTTGTACGCCCGCGGGCAGGCCGCGGTCACCGCGGTGGCCTGCGTGGTCGGCTGGCTCGCGGTGGTCGCCGCCGACTTCGTGCTCGCCGCCCGGTTCCCGCCCGAGGACCGGGTGCTGGTCCTGGCCGCCGGCAACAGCATCGGCATGACCCTGCTCGGCGCGGCCCTGCTCGCCGTCGTCGTCCGCCGGGCCGGGCCGGACTGCGCCCGCGGTCTCGGGGTGGCCCTGCTCGGCGGCCTCGCCGCGGCGGCGACGGCCGGGCTCGTGGGGCGGGTGGTCGCCGGTCGCCTGGACACCGGTGGCCTGCTGCCCGACCTGGGCGCGGCGGCCGCCGCCGCCTCGTGCGTCCTCGTCGTGTTCGGGGCCATGATGGTCCTCACCGCCCGGGACGACCTCCGGGCGGGTCTGTCCCTTATCGGCCGGGGTCGGTCCGGCCGAGGCAGCGCGGGTGAGGAGGACGGTCCGTGACGCCCCAGCTGGCCGGACGGCGGATCGCCCTCGTCCTCGGGACGAGCACCGGCGGGGTCGGCGCCCACGTCCGGTCCCTCGTCGGCCCACTGCGAGCGGCCGGGGCCTGGGTGGACGTCTGCGGGCCGCAGGCCACCGAGGACCAGTTCGGCTTCGCCGCCGCGGGTGCCCGCTTCGCCCCGGTCGAGATCGCCACCGGCCCCGACCCACTCAGGGACGGTCGGGCCGCGCTCCGGCTGCGGCGGGCCACCGGCCGCGCCGACCTAGTGCACGCCCACGGCCTGCGGGCCGGTCTCGTGGCGGTGACCGCGGGTCTGGGCCGCCGCGTCCCCGTGGTCGTCACGCTGCACAACGCGCTGCTCGACCCGCCGGGTCCGCGGCGGCGGGTGCTGGCGGCCCTCGAGACCCAGATCTGCCGCCGCGCCGACGTCGTACTCGGCGTGTCCGGCGACCTGGTCGCCCGGGCCATCGGGGCCGGCGCCCGCGACACCCGATTCGCTCCCGCGGCCGCGCCCGCTCTGGCGGCCGCCACCCGGACCCGGGAGGAGGTTCGGACGGAGCTGGGCTGCGCGGACCGCCCGCTGATCCTGGCGCTGGGCAGGTTGCACGAGCAGAAGGGGTACGACGTGCTGCTCCCGGCCGCCGCCCGCTGGGCCGGCCGGGACCCGGTTCCGGTGGTGGCCGTCGCCGGGTCCGGGCCCTTGGAATCCGAACTGCGCCGTCAGATCCAGCGGACCGGGGCGCCGGTGCGGCTGCTTGGGCAGCGCAGCGACGTGCCCGACCTGCTGGCCGCCGCCGACGTGGTGGTGCTCGCCTCCCGCTGGGAGGGCTGGCCACTTGCCGCGCAGGAGGCGCTGCGAGCCGGCCGCCCTCTGGTGGCCAGCTCCGTCGGCGGGCTGCCGCAGCTGGTCGGCGACGGGGGCCGGCTGGTCCCGCCGCGCGACGTGGATGCCCTGGACACCGCCGTACAGCAGCTTTTGGACGATCCGGGCGCTGCGGCCGCGCTGTCCGCGGCGGCAGCCCGCCGCGGCCGGTCGCTGCCCACGCAGGGCGACACCGCGGCTCAGGTCACCGCGGTGTACGCCGAACTGCTGGGCCCGGCGTGACCGCGCGGCCCCCGTGGACCCGCCGGCTCACCGCGGCGCTGGCGGTGCTCGGGCTGCTCGGCCTCCTCGCCGCCGGCACCGCCCCCGCTGCCCGCGCAGCCACCGATCCGCGGCCGGCGGTGTCGCACGTCGTCGTCGTGGGCGTGCCAGGCCTGCTCTGGACCGACATCGGTCCGGGCACCACGCCGCAACTGTGGGCCGTCGCCCAGCAGGGCAGCATCGGAGCTCTCACCGTCCGCTCCGCGCGGTCGGTGACCTGCGTGCTGGACGGCTGGGTGACCCTCGGGGCCGGCAACCGGGCCAGGTTCCTCGTGCCACCGGAGCCGTTGGACGCTCAATTCGAGGCGCCCCCCGACCCGGAGGAGCAACTGGGCGGCTGCCTGCCGCAGCAGCAGGACATCAACCTCAGCGAGGTCATCGCGAAGATGGACGCCTCGCCGGCGACCGCTGACAACAACAGCTACGGCGCGCGGCCCGGCGCCCTCGGCGCGGCCGTGTCCTGCTCGACAGCGGTCGGTCGCGGCCCCGTCCTCGCGCTGCACCGCCCGGGTGCCCGCACCGAACTCGTGCCGCTCGCGCCGGCCAGCGCCGCCGGCTGGGGTGGCGTCCTCACGCAGTGCCCGCTGACCGTGGTCGCGATGCCGGACCTGATCGAGAGCACCGACCGGGCCCGGACGCTGGCCGCGCTGGACGAGCGGATCGGGGTCCTGCGCACCGGCCTGCCGCCGGCCACCGAACTCATTATCGTGGGGACCTCGGAGACCGGCCTGAACTCGTCCTCCCTGCACGTCGCGATCGAGGTGGGGGACGGGGTCGCGCCGGGTTTCCTCACCTCGGCCAGCACGGGGCGGGCGCCGTTCGTGCAGCTGATCGACGTGGCCCCCACCGTGCTTTCCCGGCTGGGCATTGCCCAGCCGGCGGCGATGGTCGGCCAGGAACTGCAACCGGGACAGCCCCGCCCTCCCGCCCTCGCCGACGCCGTCGCGGAGCTGACCGACGCCGACCTGGCCGCCCGCGCCCAGGGCTCGGCCGGCTCGCAGCTGTTCCTGTGGCTCGTCGTCGGCAACGTGGCGCTGTGTGCCGCCGGTTTCCTCCTGCGCCGACGCGGGTCCCGGGGACCCACGGTCGCGCTGCGCACGGTCGCCCTGGTGGTGGCGACGCTCCCGGCGGCGACGTTCCTCGCCAACCTGGCCCCCTGGTGGCGGGCCGGCGCACCCGGACCCGCGCTGACCGCGCTGGTCGCCGGCTGGATGGTCGCCATCAGCCTGGTGGCCGGGCTCGGACCCTGGCGGCGGGCGCCGGCCGGGCCGGCGGTCGTCGTGCTGAGCGTCACCCTGCTCACGATGACGGGGGACGTCCTCACCGGCTCGCGGCTGCAACTGTCCAGCCTGCTCGGCTACAACCCGATCGTGGCCGGTCGGTTCGTGGGCTTCGGCAACATCCCGTTCGCCATCTATGCCGCGGGCGCGCTGCTCGTCATCGGCGCGGTTCTGCACGTGGTGCCGCCCCGTCGGCAGGGCCTCGTGCTGTTGCTTGCCGCGGTCGCGACCGTCGTCGTCGACGGCACCCCGGGCATCGGAAGCGACTTCGGCGGTGTCCTCGCCCTCGTCCCCGCGTTCACGATCTGCTGGCTGGTGTTGTCGGGCCGGCGGGCGTCGGTCGGCCGCCTCGGGCTGGCGGTCGCGCTCGGTGCCGTGGTGGTCCTGGGCATCGCGGTCCTGGACTACCTGCGCCCGGCCGACCAGCAGACCCATCTCGGGCGCTTCGTCGGCCAGGTCCTCGACGGCTCGGCCCTGACGGTGGTCCAGCGCAAGGCCGGCTCCAACATCAACCTGTTGCTGCACAGCCCGTTGACGCTGCTCGTGCCCGTGTTTCTGTTGACCCTCTGGTGGCTGCTGCGCCGCGGTGGCCCGCTCAGCACGCTTCTGCAACACCGCGAGCTGAGGGCGGTCGTGGCCGCCCTGGCCGTGGCCGCGCTGATCGGCTTCCTGCTCAACGACTCCGGGGTGGCCGTGCCGGCAGCGATGGGCTGGCTGGTGGTTCCCCTGGCGCTGTCGGTCGCGGCGGCGTACCGGCTCGGTGACAGCGGGCGGCACGCCGGGTCCGATCGGGTCGATGTCCCGGTGCCGCCAGACCAAGGTGTTACGGTGAACTCCCGTGACAGCGCAGCTCCGGCGGACTAGCAGACCGACCTCCCACGAGCCTGGGGGGGCCCGTTGAGCCACTCACGGCGTACTACGAAGTATGTCTTCGTCACCGGTGGCGTCGCCTCGTCCCTGGGCAAGGGCCTGACGGCGAGCAGCCTCGGCTGCCTGCTCAAGGCCCGCGGCCTGCGGGTGACCATGCAGAAGCTGGACCCCTACCTCAACGTCGACCCGGGCACGATGAACCCGTTCCAGCACGGCGAGGTCTTCGTCACCAGCGACGGCGCCGAGACCGACCTGGACGTGGGGCACTACGAGCGGTTCCTGGACACCGAGCTGGCCGGGTCGGCGAACGTGACCACCGGCCAGGTGTACTCCACGGTGATCGCCAAGGAGCGCCGCGGGGAGTACCTAGGCGACACCGTGCAGGTGATCCCGCACATCACCAACGAGATCAAGGACCGGGTGCTCGGCGTCACCGCCCTCGACGGAGCGGACAGCGGGATCGACGTGGTGATCACCGAGGTGGGCGGGACCGTCGGCGACATCGAGTCGCTGCCGTTCCTGGAGGCGATCCGGCAGGTCCGCCACGACGTCGGCCGGGACCACTGCTTCTTCCTGCACGTGTCGCTCGTGCCCTACCTGGCGCCCAGCGGTGAGCTGAAGACCAAGCCGACCCAGCACTCGATCGCCGCGCTGCGCAGCATCGGCATCCAGCCCGACGCGGTCGTCTGCCGCTCGGACCGGGAGATCCCCGAGCCGCTCAAGCGCAAGATCTCGCTGATGTGCGACGTCGATCCCGAGGCCGTCGTGTCCGCCTCGGACGCGCCCTCGATCTACGACATCCCGAAGGTGCTGCACCGTGAGGGCCTGGACGCCTACGTCGTACGCCGGCTCGGGCTGCCGTTCCGGGACGTCGACTGGGAGGTGTGGGGCGACCTGCTCGACCGGGTGCACCGACCGACCCAGACGGTGACGGTCGCCCTCGTCGGCAAGTATGTGGACCTGCCCGACGCCTACCTGTCGGTGACCGAGGCGCTGCGGGCCGGTGGTTTCGCGCACCGGGTGAAGGTCGACATCCGCTGGGTACCCTCCGACGACTGCGACACGACCGCCGGCTGCCAGCAGGCACTGTCCGATGTGGACGGTGTGCTCGTCCCCGGCGGCTTCGGGGTCCGCGGCATCGAGGGCAAGGTCGCCGCGATCCGGTTCGCCCGGGTCAACGGGATCCCTGTGCTGGGGTTGTGCCTGGGGTTGCAGTGCATGGTGATCGAGCTGGCGCGCAACCTCGCCGGCCTGGAGCAGGCCAATTCCGCGGAGTTCGACGCCGACACCCCGCACCCGGTGATCGCCACCATGGCCGACCAGCTCGACGTCGTGGCCGGGTCGAGGGACATGGGCGGCACGATGCGGCTGGGCTCCTACCCGGCGGCGCTGCGGTCGGGCTCGATCGTCGCGGCGGCGTACGGCGAGACCAAGGTCGAGGAGCGGCACCGGCACCGGTACGAGGTCAACAACGCCTACCGGGAGGTGCTGGAGGCCGCCGGCGCGGTGTTCTCCGGGACCTCCCCGGACGGCACGCTCGTGGAGTTCGCCGAGCTGCCGCGCTCCCAGCACCCGTTCTACGTCGGCACCCAGGCGCACCCGGAGTTCACCTCGCGCCCGACCCGGCCCAACCCGTTGTTCGCCGCCTTTGTCCGGGCCGCGGTGGACTACTCCGAGGCGGCCCGGCTGCCGCTGGGCAGCGCATGAGCGACTACCCCGTCGAGCAGTCCGAGCAGCTCTACGCCGGCCGCGTGATCACCCTGCTCCGGGACACCGTCCGGATGCCGGACGGGCACAGCGCGGTCCGCGAGATCGTCGCGCACCCCGGCGCCGCGGTCGTGGTGGCGCTGGACGAGCAGGACCGGGTCGTCCTCGTGCGGCAGTACCGGCATCCCGTCGGCGGCTACCTGTGGGAGCTGCCGGCCGGGTTGCTCGACGTCGAGGGCGAGCCGCCGCACCGCAGCGCCGCCCGTGAACTGCACGAGGAGGCCGCGCTGACGGCGCGGCGCTGGCACACCCTGCTGGACCTGCGTAGCTCGCCGGGCTTCAGCGACGAGGCGGTCCGGGTGTACCTGGCCCGCGAGCTGCACGACGTCCCCGAGGCCGACCGGTTCGTCGGCGAGCACGAGGAGAGCGATCTGACGCTGCGCCGGCTCGACCTGGACGAGGCCGTCGGGTGGGTCCTGGCGGGGACGATCGAGAACGCCGCGGCGGCGGCGGGAATCCTCGCCGCACACGCGGCCCGCGCCCGCGGCTGGGCCGATCTGCGCCCCGCCGACGTCGACTGGCCGGCGCGACCCGGACATCGTCGGTGAACCGTCGCCTCGCTTTCGATCGGCGCCGGGTTGGGCTTCTGGCGGCAGCCGTCGTGTCCGGCCGGCCGGGTCGGATGTGGGAGGCCGGGTTCGTGCTGACCGGCTGGGGGATCGCGGCGGCGCTGCCGCGCTGCTGACGCTGCCGGCGGTCGTGGAGCTGGTAGCCGGCGGCCAGGACCGTCGGCGCTCCTCAGAGCTGGTCGAGGGCGACCGCGGGGTCGGCTAGCCGGGCCAGGTCGACGTCCCGGCCGATCAGGGCGGCGATGTCGTCGCTGACGTCCCAGATGTTGACGTTCATCCCGGCCAGCACGGTCTGCCCCGACACCCAGAACGCGATGAACTCCCGGCTCGCGGTGTCCCCCCGGACGACGACGTCGTCGTACCCGCCCGGCTCGACGTACCCGGTGTACTCCATCCCCAGGTCGTACTGGTCGGTGAAGAAGTACGGCGGCCGGTCGTCGCTGACGTCCTGCCCCAGGATCGACTTCGCGGCCAGTTCGCCCTGGCGCTGCGCGTTGGCCCAGTGCTCGACCCGGATGTGCTTGCCGATCGCGGGGTGCAGGGCACTGGCGACGTCGCCGGCGGCGTACACCCGCCGGTCGGAGGTGCGCAGGTGCTCGTCGGTGACGACTCCGTTGTCGACCTGCAGGCCGGCGTCCGCGGCCAGCCCGGTGACCGGGTCGATGCCGATGCCGACCACGACCACCCCGGCGGGGACGTCGGTCCCGTCGGAGAGCCGGACCGCGCTGACCGCGCCGTCTCCGACGATCTCGCTGACGGTGACCCCGAAGCGCAGGTCGACGTCGTGCTCGCGGTGCAGGTCGGCGAAGACCTGCGCCATCTCGGAGCCGAGAACGCGCAGCAGGGGCAGCTCGGCGCTCTCCAGGACGGTGACCCGGCGACCGGCCTCGCGGGCGGCGGCCGCGGCCTCCAGCCCGATCCAGCCGGCACCGATCACGACCACGTCGCCGGACTCGCCGAACGCCGCCCGGATCCGGTCGCTGTCCTCGACGGTGCGTAGGTAGTGCACGCCCGCCAGGTCGGCTCCCGGCACCGGCAGGGTGCGCGGCGTGGATCCCGTGCAGAGCAGCAGCGTGTCGAACCGGATCCGGTCACCGGCGCCGGTGACGACCTGGCCGCCGGCCAGGTCCAGGGTGGTGACGGTGGTCGCCAGCCGCAGGTCGACGTCGTTGTCGGTGTACCAGTCCTGGGCATGCACGAACGCGTCGCTGCGCTCGGCCTTGCCCTGCAGGTAGTCCTTGGACAGCGGGGGCCGCTCGTAGGGCAGGTGCGCCTCCGCGCCCACCAGGACGACGGTCCCCTCGAAGCCCTCCGTCCGCAGTGTGTGCGCGGCGGTGGCCCCCGCCAGGCTGGCTCCGACGATGACGACTGTGTCCGACATGCTGACCTCCGGCGTAGACGCAGGTGCCAGCACATCATGTCCGAGGCGGCACGGGTTATGTCGGGGTGGCGGCGACCTTAGACTCGGCCGGACGTGGTACCGGCCGGCGACGGCGCCGTCCGGACCGCGCGAGGGTGGAGGGCGGCAGATGAAGGTCGGCGTACCCAAAGAGGTAAAGAACCACGAGTACCGCGTGGCGATCACCCCGGCGGGGGTCACCGAGCTGGTCCGGTCCGGGCACGACGTGCTGGTCCAGCAGGGTGCCGGTGACGGCTCGCTGATTCCCGACGACGTGTTTGCCGGTGCGGGGGCGCGGATCGCCGCGACCGCCGACGACGTGTGGGCGGACTCCGACCTGGTGCTCAAGGTGAAGGAGCCGATCGCCGAGGAGTACCACCGGATGCGCTCCGGGCAGACCCTGTTCACCTACCTCCACTTGGCCGCAAGCCTGGACTGCACCAAGGCGCTGATCGACTCCGGGATCGACGCGGTGTCCTACGAGACCGTGCAGCTCGCCGACGGGTCGCTGCCGCTGCTCGCCCCGATGTCGGAGGTCGCCGGCCGGATGGCGCCGCAGGTCGGCGCGCACTGCCTCGAACGCGCGCAGGGTGGCCGCGGCGTGCTGATGGGCGGGGTCTCCGGCGTGTACGCCGCGAAGGTGGTCGTGCTCGGCGCCGGCGTGTCCGGGCTGAACGCCGCAGCGATCGCGCTCGGCATGCAGGCCGAGGTACTGCTACTCGACGTCAACGTCCAGCGGCTGCGCGAGGTGGACCGGATCTACCAGGGCCACATGCAGACCGTGATGAGCAACAGCTACGAGATCGAGCACGCCGTGCTCGACGCCGACCTCGTGATCGGCGCGGTACTCATCCCTGGTGCCAAGGCGCCGCGGCTGGTCACGAACGAACTCGTCGCCAGGATGAAGCCCGGCTCGGTACTCGTGGACATCTCCGTCGACCAGGGCGGCTGCTTCGAGGACACCCGCCCGACGACGCACGCCGAGCCGACGTACCCCGTACACCAGTCGGTCTTCTACTGCGTGGCGAACATGCCCGGCGCGGTGCCCAACACCTCGACGTATGCGCTGACGAACGTGACGCTGCCGTACGTGATGGCGCTGGCGGACAAGGGCCTGCGGGAGGCTACGACGCAGGACCCGGCGCTGGCCAAGGGTGTCAACGTGGTCGGCGGCCGGGTCGTGTACGACCACGTCGCGGAGGCGCACGGGCTGTCGTTCACGCCGCTGGCCGACGCGCTGGCCTGACCGAGTGCGGGGAGCCGGCTCTGTCCAGCGCCTGGTCATGACCTATCTCGATCACCTGACCGTCGAGCGCGGGCTGGCCGCGAACACGCTGCTGTCCTACCGCCGGGACCTGCGCCGCTACGCCGAGCACCTGACTGCGCTCGGTCGGATCGACATCGGGGACGTCGGCGAGCAGGACGTGACGGCGTTCCTCGCGGTGCTGCGGGAGGGCGGTGAGCAGCATCCGCCGCTGTCGGCCGCGTCGGCGGCGCGGACCGTCGTCGCGGTCCGCGGGCTGCACCGGTTCGCGGTCCGGGAGGGGCTCGTCGCGGTGGACGTCGCGCGCGGGGTGCACCCGCCGGCTGCCGCCAAGCGGCTGCCCAAGTCGATCGCCCTGGAGGACGTCGAGCGGTTGCTGGCCGCCGCGGTCCGGGACGAGACCCCGCTGGCGTTGCGGGACCGGGCCCTGCTGGAACTGCTGTACGGCACCGGGGCGCGAATCTCCGAGGCGGTCGGATTGGCCGTCGACGACCTGGACCTGGCGGGGGACCGGCCGACGGGTACGGCGCTGCTGCGCGGCAAGGGCGGCAAGCAGCGGGTGGTGCCGGTCGGCTCGTTCGCGCGGGAGGCGGTGCAGGCCTACCGGGTCCGGGCCCGCCCGGTGCTCGCCGCGGCCGGCCGCGGCAACCCGATGCTGCTGCTCAACGCTCGCGGCGGCCCGCTGACCCGGCAGAGCGCGTGGGCCATCCTCCGGTCGGTCGCCGAGCGGGCCGGGCTGCCGGACTCGATCAGCCCGCACACCCTGCGGCACTCCTTCGCCACCCACCTGCTCGACGGCGGCGCCGACGTGCGGGTGGTCCAGGAACTGCTCGGGCACGCCTCGGTCGCGACCACCCAGCTCTACACCCTGGTCACGGTGGACCGGCTGCGCGAGGTGTACGCCAGCTCGCATCCCCGGGCGCGCTGAGCCGCCTGCTTGGATCGCTGTGGGCGGCCGACTAGAGTCGCCGCGTCATGTCACGCGATGCCGCCGGTGCCGATGCGCTGCCGTTCGAGGACGAGACCGCCGCGGCGGAGCCCTCCGCGGCACCTCTGCGGCGTCGGCGCGGTCGCCGCGCCACCGACGGCGATCAGCCCAGATCCCGGGCGGCCGCCACCGACCCGGCCAAGCAGCGGACCAGGCCGATCCCCGAACCGGTGGTACTGCACGGGCACGGGCCGGCTCGGGTCCTGGCGCTGTGCAACCAGAAGGGCGGCGTCGGCAAGACCACGTCGACGATCAATCTCGGTGCCGCGCTGGCCGAATTCGGCCGCCGGGTGCTGCTGGTCGACTTCGATCCGCAGGGTGCGTTGTCGGTCGGCCTCGGGGTCTACCCCCACCAGCTGGACGCCACCGTCTACAACGCCCTGATGGAACGCCGGACCAGCGGCGAGGACGTGCTGCTCAAGACCGGCGTCTCCGGGATGGACCTGTTGCCGAGCAACATCGACCTGTCCGCGGCGGAGGTCCAACTCGTCGGGGAGGTCGCCCGCGAGCAGGCGCTGGCGCGGGTGCTCGGACCGCTGCTGCCGCGCTACGACTACGTGCTGATCGACTGCCAGCCCTCACTCGGCCTGCTGACCATCAACGCGCTGACCGCGGCGCACGGTGTCATAGTGCCGCTGGAGTGCGAGTTCTTCAGCCTGCGCGGGGTGGCGCTGCTGCTGGACACCATCGAGAAGGTCCAGGAGCGGCTGAACCCGGAACTGCGGGTCGAGGGCATCCTGGCCACGATGTACGACGCCCGGACCCTGCATGCCCGCGAGGTGTTCAGCCGGGTCGTCGACGCCTTTGGCGACAAGGTGTTCCAGACCGTCATCGCCCGCACCGTGCGTTTCCCGGAGACGACGGTGGCCGGCGAGCCGATCACGTCCTGGGCGCCGCAGTCGCCCGGGGCTACGGCGTACCGTGACCTGGCCCGCGAGGTCCTCGCCCGCGCCACATGACCGCGGCCGGTGCCCAACCGGCCGAGTTCACCGTCCGGCTGGACAACTTCGAGGGCCCGTTCGACCTGCTGCTCAGCCTGATCGCCAAGCACCGCCTGGACGTCACCGAGGTGGCCCTGTCCCAGGTGACCGACGAGTTCATCGCGCACATCCACGCGGCCGGCCCGGACTGGGACCTCGGGCAGGCCACCGAGTTCCTG
>JBBPYA010000234.1:0-3859 GCA_038200385.1 Mycobacteriales bacterium | reverse complement strand
GGTCTCAAGGCATTCCACCAGGACGACGGCGGGGTCGCGACGTTCCGCCCGCAGGCCAATGCCCGCCGGTTCGGCCGGTCCGCCGCCCGGCTGGCCATGCCGCAGGTACCCGAGGACGCGTTCGTCGCAGCGGTCGACACACTGGTCCAGCACGACCGGGAGTGGATCCCGACCGGTCCGGAGCGCAGCCTGTACATCCGACCGTTCATGATCGCGACCGAGGCGTTCCTCGGCGTCCGGCCGGCCACCCGCTACGAGTTCATGGTCATCGCCTCGCCGGCCGGCCCGTACTTCCCGCAGGGGGTCGCGCCGGTGTCGGTGTACCTCAGCGAGGACTACGTGCGCGCCGCCCCCGGCGGCACCGGCGAGGCGAAGGTGGCCGGCAACTACGCCGCGAGCCTGCTGGCCCAGCAGCAGGCCGCCGACGAGGGCTGCGACCAGGTGGTCTGGATCGATGCGGTGGAGCGCCGCTACGTCGAGGAGATGGGCGGGATGAACCTGTTCTTCGCCCTCGGTTCCGGGCCCGACGCCGAGCTGATCACCCCGGAGCTGACCGGAACCCTGCTCGCCGGCATCACCCGCGACTCGCTGATCACGCTGGCCGAGGCGGCGGGTCTGCGGGTCACCGAGCGCCGGTTCAGCGTCGACGAGTGGCGGGGCGCGGCCGCCGACGGCTCGCTGACCGAGACGTTCGCCTGCGGCACCGCGGCCGTGATCACCCCGGTCGGACAGGTCAAGGCCAAGACCGGCGACTTCACCGTCGCCGACGGGGGGACCGGCCCGCTGACGCTGCAGCTGCGCCAGCAGCTGCTGGACATCCAGCACGGACGGGTGCCCGACGGCCGGGGCTGGGTGCACCGGGTCGGCTGATGCTGCGCTGGCGAGGGACCGAGGCGACGCCGGCCGGGTGGGGCCGCTCGGTCGTGACGATCGGGATGTACGACGGTGTGCACCGCGGGCACCAGCAGATCATCACCACGGCTGTACGCCGGGCGGCCGAACTCGGACTGTCCTGCGTCGTGGTCAGCTTCGACCCGCACCCCAGCGAGGTGGTCCGGCCCGGCTCGCACCCGCCGATCCTGACCTCGCCGGCACGCAAGGCCGAGCTGATCGAACAGCTCGGCGCGGACGCCCTGTGCGTCGTGCCCTTCACCCGCGAGTTCAGCCGGCTGGCACCCGACGAGTTCGTGCACCAGGCGCTGGTGGCCCGGCTGCATGTCGCGGCCGTGGTGGTGGGGGAGAACTTCCGGTTCGGGCACAAGGCCGCCGGTGACGTCGCGCGGCTCGCCGAGCTGGGTCGCAGGTTCGGGTTCACCGCAGAGGGGGTCTCGCTGCTGGCCGACGACGGGCTCGAGCTGTCCTCGACGTACGTGCGGGCCTGCGTCGCCGCCGGGGACATGGAGCGGGCGGCGAGCGCGCTCGGCCGACCGCACCGGATCGAGGGGGTGGTGGTCCGGGGCGACGCGCGGGGCCGTCAGCTGGGCTATCCCACGGCCAACGTCGAGTCCCCACCGCACACCGCGGTGCCCGCCGACGGCGTGTACGCCGGGCGGCTGGTGCGGGGCGGCAAACCGTTCACGGCCGCGATCTCGGTGGGGTCTAACCCGACGTTCGAGGGGGAGCACCGGCGGGTTGAGGCCTACGTCCTGGACTTTGAGGACGACCTGTACGGTGAGCACGTCGCGGTGGAGTTCCTGCACCGGCTGCGCCCGATGCTGAAGCTGGATTCCGTCGAGGCGCTGCTCGCGGAAATGGCCGGCGACGTGCAGCGGACCAGGGACCTGCTGACCTGAGCGTGGCGCCGGTTCGCGGCGGACCGTGCGGACCTAGGGTGGCGCCGTGGGTCGACCCCGGACGTCCTGGCCGGGCCGCGCCGGTGCGCTCGGTCCCGTCCTCGCGGTCGGGGCCGTGGTCCTGCTCGTCGCCGTCCTGCTGGTCGCGGTGCTCCGAGCGGCAGCGGACCCGGTCCCTCGCCGCGCCGTCCCGACGGGCTCCCCGGTCCCGTCCGGCCCGGCGGAGGGCGGCCGGACCAGCCCGACCCGCAGTGAGCCGGCCGCGCCCCGTCCGGTCACCCTGGCGTTTGCCGGGGACGTGCACTTCACCGGCCGCACCGAGCCGCTCCTGGCCAACCCGGCCACCGCGTTCGGGCCGATCGCGGACACGCTGGCCGCCGCCGACCTGGCCATGGTCAACCTGGAGACGGCGATCACCGAGCGCGGGGTGGAGGAGCCCAAGCAGTTCCACTTCCGGGCGCCGGCCGGCACGCTCGGGGTCCTGGCCGCCGCCGGCATCGACGTGGCGTCGATGGCCAACAACCACGCCGTGGACTACGGCCCGGTGGGCCTGCAGGACACCCTGGACGCGGTCTCCCGCAGCCCGGTGGCTGTCGTCGGGGTCGGCCGGGACGAAGCGGCGGCGTACGCACCTTTTCGCACTGTCATCGCCGGCACCCCGATCAGCATCTTCGCGGCCAGTCAGATCGAGGACCACACGTTCCAGGCCTGGTCGGCCACCGACTCCGGTCCCGGCATCGCCTCGACCGCCGACCGCGCCCGGCTGCTGGCCGGGGTCCGGGCCGCGGCGGCCACCGACGTCGTCGTGGTGTACCTGCACTGGGGGGTCGAGGGCGACCCGTGCCCGACCGCGCTGATGCAGCAGCTGGCCGCGGACCTGGCCGCTGCCGGCGCGGATGCCATCGTCGGCACCCACGCCCACCTGATGCTCGGCGCGGGCTGGCTCGGTAGCAGCGCCGATGCCCACGGTGCCTACGTCGCCTACGGGCTGGGCAACTTCCTGTGGTGGCGTCCGCAGGCGAGTTCGGACGACACCGGCGTGCTCACCCTGACCATCCAGGGCGGCCACGTCGTGTCCGCCGACCTCACGCCGGCGCTGATCGACGACGCGGGCCGCCCGCAGCCGGTCACCGGTCAGTCGCAGGCGGTCCGCCGCGGGGACTTCGCCCGGTTGCGGGACTGCACCGGCCTGCGTGCCCAACCGTAGGAATTCGGTGGTTCGGAAACCCTCCGACCGAAAATCGTAACAACCCTAACGCGGGGTCCTCGTTTACCGTCCACGCATTGCGTTACCGATATTCCCGGCCGGACCCGGCCCGGGCAATTCGTGCTGCCCACGGGTGGCAAAGGGAGGCGTATATGCCTGTTCAATTGCGTGGAGTGCGGCGCCGGTGGGTGGTCGCCGCAATAGCTGCCAGCTCCGTGCTGTCGGTCTCGGTGGGGCTCGGCACGTCGTTCGCCGGCGATCCGGTACCGCCGCCCCCGCCCTCGACGGGGACCAACGTCCCGCAGACCTACTTCGGTCCCGACCCGTCGGCGTCGTTCTCGGAGAACAACACCTCGCTGGTGGGCACCGTGCAGCTGCTCAAGTCCGGAACCGTCGACCCGGTGGCGAACACCACCACGATCCCGCTGTACCTCGGCCACGATCAGGCCGGCAAAAACGTCTGGTACATCCTCACCGACACCACCGACCAGGACAACGCCGATGCCCTCGGGCTGAACTTCTCGGCCAAGCTGGCCTACGCCAACGTCGGTCGCGCGGTGCGCAAGGCCACCCTGCAGGCCGACGCCAGCCTGCTCTTCGACAACTCAGCCGTCGACTTCCGGCCGGAGCGCACGATCGTCCCCGGTGACGGACCGAACCCGTTCCCGCCGAAGGTCGCCACTCCGGGCTCGGTGGGAACGCCGAACTACTCGCCGTACGTGCAGATCACGAATGCGCCGGGAACGCCCATCTACAACGCCCCCGTCGTGGCGTACGACGTCAGCGCGGAGCAATTGAATTTCTGTGACGGCAAGGTCGACCACCGACTCGTGCACGACCGGGTCATCAAGATCTGCCC
>JBBPYA010000233.1:0-4140 GCA_038200385.1 Mycobacteriales bacterium | reverse complement strand
CGCGTACGTCGCCACGGTGTTCCCGGCGTGCAACGGGGTGCATACCGCGGTGACCGTCCCCGCCCGCAGGGCGCGATGGTGCGTCGCGACGAGCTCCAGACCCACCGCGGCCCGTCCGGGCCCGGCATGCAACGCGGCGGCTACCGAGCCCAGCGTCTCGGCGAGAACGCAGGACGCGCCGCCGTGCAGCAGGCCGTAGGGCTGCAGGTTCCCGGCCACCGGCATCGTGGCCACCAGCCGCTGTGGGTCCCAGTCCACGATCTCGATGCCCAACCGCTCGGCAAGCTGCCCGTCGGGAACCTCCATGATCTGACCGGCCACGTTGAGCTGTGCCATCCGGGCTTGCCTCCTGCCGTGCCCCGCGCCGCGGTCGCGGTGTCCGTGCCGGCGCGGTCGGGGGCCGATGTTGTCGGTGGGCAACCCTAGACTCGGCCCCGTGACGGCTGAGCAGCTCCCAGCAGGCCCGGCGCCGCGGCTGCTGCTGCTCGACGGACACTCGCTGGCGTACCGAGCTTTCTTCGCGCTGCCGGTGGAGAACTTCTCCACGACCACCGGCCAACCGACGAACGCGGTCTACGGCTTCACCTCCATGCTCATCAACGTCCTGCGCGACGAGGCGCCCACCCACCTCGGGGTCGCCTTCGACGTCTCCCGCCAGACGTTCCGTAACGAGACCTACGCCGAGTACAAGGCCGGCCGCAGTGAGACCCCGGCGGACTTCCGCGGCCAGGTCAGCCTCGTCAAGGAGGTGCTCGACGCGCTGCGGATCCGCACCGTGGAGGCGGAGCGGTACGAAGCCGACGACGTCATCGCGACCCTGACCACGCAGGCGGTCGCCGACGGCATGCAGGTGCTGATCCTGACCGGCGACCGGGACGCCCTGCAGTTGGTCAACGAGCAGGTCACCGTGCTCTACCCGCGGCGGGGTGTGTCCGACCTGACCCGGTTCACCCCCGAGGAGGTGGAGGCCAAGTACGGTCTCACCCCGACGCAGTATCCGGACTTCGCGGCGCTGCGCGGGGACCCCAGCGACAACCTGCCCGGTATCCCCGGGGTGGGGGAGAAGACGGCGGCCAAGTGGGTCCGGGAGTTCGGCTCCCTGGCCAGCCTGTCCGACCGCGTCGACGAGGTCCGGGGCAAGACGGGGGACGCGTTGCGGACCAACCTCGCCTCCGTGCTGCGCAACCGGCAGCTGACCGAACTGGTCCGGGACGTGACGCTCCCGCTCGGCCCCGGCGACCTGCGGATGGCCTCCTGGGACCGGGACGAGGTCCACCGGATCTTCGACAACCTGCAGTTCCGGGTGCTGCGCGAGCGGCTGTTCGAGACGCTGCAGGCCGCCGAGCCCGAGGCCGACGAGGGCTTCGACGTGGCCGTTCGGGTCCTCGCGCCGGACGAGCTGACCGGCTGGCTGGTCTCCCGATCCGTGCCGGGGGCGCGTACCGGGCTGTCGGTGCGGGGCACCTGGGCGCGGGGGACCGGTGACGTGTCCGGCGTCGCGCTGGCTCCACCCGGAGGCGAGGGCGGGTACGTCGACGTGGCGACGATGAGCCCGCAGGACGAGGCCACCCTGCTCGGGTGGTTGGCCGATCCCGACCAGCCCAAGGCGGTGCACGAGGGCAAGGGTCCGCTGCTCGCGTGCTGGGCCCGGGGCTGGGAGCTGCACGGCGTCAGCAGCGACACCGCGTTGGCGGCCTACCTCGCACTGCCCGGGCAGCGCATCTTCGACCTCGGCGACCTGACCCTGCGCTACCTGCACCGGGAACTGCGCGCCGACGACGACTCCGACGGCCAGCTGACCCTCGACGGCGGGGAGCAGGCCGCGGACGAGGCGGTCGCGCAGTTCGAGGTGGTGCGGGCCCGCGCCGTCGCGGACCTGGCCGAGGTGCTGGACACCGATCTGGCGGCCCGCAACGGCAGCAGCCTGCTGGCCGACATCGAACTTCCCCTGACCGGAGTGCTGGCCAGGATGGAGCGGACCGGGATCGGCGCGGACGAGCCCTATCTGCACGAGCTGCAAAAGGAGTTCGGCACCCAGGTGAGCGAGGCGGAGCAGGCGGCGTACTCCGTGATCGGCCGGGAGATCAACCTGGGATCCCCCAAGCAGCTCCAGGTGGTGCTCTTCGAGGAACTGGCGCTGCCCAAGACCAAGCGGATCAAGACCGGCTATACCACTGACGCCGACTCGCTGCAGACCCTGCTGGAGCAGACCGGCCATCCCTTCCTCGAACACCTGATGCGGCACCGGGACGTGACTCGGTTGCGCACCGTGATCGACGGGTTGATCCCGATGGTGGACGCCCAGGGCCGGATCCACACCACGTTCCACCAGACCATCGCCGCTACCGGCAGGCTGTCCTCCACTGACCCGAACCTGCAGAACATCCCGATCCGCACCGCGGAGGGCCGCCGAATCCGGCAGGCGTTCGTGGTCGGCGAGGGGTACGAATCACTGCTGACGGCGGACTACAGCCAGATCGAGATGCGGATCATGGCTGACCTGTCCGAGGATGCCGGGCTGATCGAGGCGTTCGCCTCCGGGGAGGACCTGCACACGTTCGTGGCCTCGCGGGCCTTCGACATCCCGCTGGACCAGGTCGACCCGGAGCTGCGGCGCCGGATCAAGGCGATGAGCTACGGGTTGGCGTACGGGCTGTCGGCGTACGGCCTGGCGATGCAGCTGCGGATCACCCCGGACGAGGCCCGCGAGCACATGACGGCGTACTTCGAGCGCTTCGGCGGGGTCCGGGACTACCTGCGCAACGTCGTGGACGAGGCCCGGATGTCCGGCTATACCGAGACCATCCTCGGCCGCCGCCGGTACCTCCCCGACCTGACCAGCGACAACCGGCAGCGCCGCGAGATGGCCGAGCGGATGGCGCTCAACGCCCCGATCCAGGGCTCGGCCGCGGACATCATCAAGGTCGCGATGCTTGGCGTGGACAAGGCGCTGCTCGAGGCCGGGCTGGCCTCGCGGATGCTGCTGCAGGTGCACGACGAGCTCGTCTTCGAAGTCGCCCCGGGGGAGCGGGAGGCACTGGAGGCCCTGGTCCGCCGCGAGATGGCCGCCGCTTCCGTGCTGTCGGTGCCGCTGGAGGTGTCGGTCGGGGTGGGCCGGACGTGGGACGACGCCGCCCACTGAGCCGTCCCCGCCGGGCGTCGGAGGTCATCGGCTGCAACGCCCGGCCGACCGCTGGTGGCGGCGGTGTGCCTGCTGAGGCCGGCGCGGGCCATGCGGCCTGACGAGCAGGTCCGGGCTGCCTGCCGGCGGTGGGGGGAGCCGACGGTCGTCCAGCGCTGCGCCCAGCTGCTGGCGGGCCGGCCGGCCGAGGGCGAGCTGCTGGCCTTGGCCATGGCGCTCGGTGGGCTCACCGACGAGGCCTGGCTGGCGGGCGGGAAACCGCCGGGGCACTCCCACTGGGGCAGGGTCTGGGCCGCCCGCGCGCTGCGCTATGTCTGGACCGAGCAGGCCGCACCAGTCGTCATCGCGGCGTTGCGGGACGAGCAGTGGCGGGTGCGGGAGATGTCAGCGAAGCTCGTCGGCGACCGCGAGCTGGCCGAGGCGGTCGACCTCGTCGCCGCGCTGTGCCGGGACGCGGTGCCACGGGTGCGGGCGGCAGCCACGCGCGCCTTGGGCGCTGTCGGGGAGAGCGAGCACGCAGACGTTCTGCGGGACCTGCGCGCCGATCCGGAGCCGGTTGTGGTGGCCGCTGCGGACCGCGCACTGGACACCCTGTCCCGCCGGCTGGACCGCGCCCTGCGGTGAGGATCCGGGGCGGCGTACCGGACCCCGGGTCGGTCAGAGCTGCCGCAACAGCCGGGCGCCCTGGCGCAGCGTGAGGTGCGGCAGGTACGCCCGGCTGATGGCGTTGGCGATGCGGGGTAGCGCAGTGGCGTCGGGGTAGGCCAGGAACAGCGGCCGGTAGGTCGGCTGGAACTTGGCCTTGAAGGCCAGGAGCGAGCGGAAGCCGTAGACCGGTTCCAGGCCCCGGCCCGTCAGGTCCAGCAGCCGTTGCAGCCCGGTGGGTGCCTGCGCCGTGTCGACCCGAGCCAGCGGGACCCCGGACAGGCTCACGAACTCCGCACCCTCGCTCTGGAACTGCAGGGCGGCGGTGCCGATGAGGAACTCCATCACCCCGT
>JBBPYA010000232.1:0-5211 GCA_038200385.1 Mycobacteriales bacterium | reverse complement strand
TGCGAGTAACTGGGTCTGAGGGGCACCTGATCAGGCGGCGGCGGGTGTCGCTGAGCCGATGGAGGACGAAAGTCGTAAGCCGCTAGGCCGTCCGAGCCACGCCGTCCGAGCCACGCCGTCCGAGCCACGCCGTCCGGGCCACGCCGTCCGAGCCACGCCGTCCGAGCCATTGCGGGCACCGGGATGGTGGCGCGGACCTGGCGTGGGTCTCCGGGCCTCCGCCGGAGGTGCTGGCCGGCAGAGAGCCTTTCCTCGTCCTAGGGGCCATGGCTGGCGGCTAGCCGTCAGCCTGCTGTGAAGATGGGCGCGTGTTCAGCGCCCTGTCCCACCTGGAGTGCCCGCGCTGCGGGGCCCGCCACGACCCGTCGGTGTTCCAGGGGGTGTGCCCAGCCTGCGGGTCCCCGCTGCTCGCGCGATACGACCTGGCCGCGGTCACCGTCGAGCGGGACGACCTGGCCTCCCGGCCGGCCAACCTGTGGCGCTACCACGAGTTGCTGCCGGTGACGGCGGCCGCGGGCATCGTCAGCCTCGGCGAGTCGATGACCCCGCTGCTCGCCGTACCCCGGCTGGCCGCCGAGATCGGGCTCCAGCGGCTGTGGCTCAAGGACGAGGGGCTGCTGCCGACCGGCTCGTTCAAGGCCCGCGGCGCCGCCGTCGGAGTGTCCCGCGCCCGCGAGCTGGGGGCCCGCGCGCTGGCCATGCCGACCAACGGCAACGCCGGCGCCGCCTGGTCGGCGTACGCCGCCCGCGCGGGGCTGTCGATGCTCGTGGCGATGCCCCGGGATGCGCCTTCGATCACCCGCGGCGAGGTTGTCGCCGCCGGTGGCCACCTCGTCCTCGTCGACGGGCTGATCTCCGACGCCGGCCGGCTGATCGGCCAAGCCATCGCCGGCACCGGTTGGGCGGACGTGGGGACGCTGCGCGAGCCGTACCGGATCGAGGGCAAGAAGACGATGGGCTTCGAGCTGGCCGAGCAACTCGGCTGGCGGATGCCCGACGTGGTGGTCTACCCGACCGGCGGCGGGGTCGGCCTGATCGGCATCGCCAAGGCGCTGGAGGAGCTGGTCGCACTGGGCTGGCTGCGGGGCCGGCTGCCGCGGATGGTGGCGGTACAGGCCACGGGCTGCGCACCGATCGTTCGCGCGTTCGAGGCCGGTGCGCGGGAGTCCGAGCCGTGGGTCGACGCCCGGACGGCGGCGTTCGGGATCACCGTGCCGAAGGCGCTGGGCGACTTCCTGGTGCTGGACGCGATCTACCGCACCGGCGGCACGGCGGTCGCGGTGACCGACGCCGACCTGCTTGCCGACGTCACGCTGGCCGGCCGGCTCGAGGGTGTGCAGCTGTGCCCGGAGGGAGCGGCGACGGTGACCGCGGCCCGCGCCCTGGTCCGCACCGGCTGGATCGCGCCGGAGGAGGAGGTGGTGCTGCTCAACACCGGCTCCGGCCTGATCTACCCCGACGCGGTGCCCGTCGACGTACCCACCGTCACCGCCGACGGCCCGCTACCGCTGCCGGACTGACCGGTCACCGGCACCGCCGGCCGCAACTGGTCACGGGCGCCCCGCCACGAGGACCGTGATCCGTCCCATCTGACCAGTTGACGCAGCGGCCCGCCGCAACTGGTCAGATCCGTCCCGGACCTAGGCTGGGACCATGCGTGTGGTGCAGATCTGGCGGTTCCCGGTCAAGTCGCTGCAGGGCGAGCAGGTCGACAGCGTCGAGGTCGAGCCCCAGGGGCTGGCCGGCGACCGCCGGCTCGCGCTGTTCGACACCGGGACCGGCTTCGGGCTGACGGCTCGCCGGCACCCGGAGCTGCTGCGCGCCGGCGCCGCAACCGCCCCGGACGGGTCGGTCACTATCACCCTGCCCGACGGCTCGGTCGCCGCCGACGACGCGGCGCTGTCGGACTGGCTGCACCGGCCGGTGGCCCTGCGCTCGGCGGCCGAACCCGGAGCACGACGCTACGAGAACCCGGCCGACTTCGAGGACGAGACGGGCGCCTGGGAACCCTTCGACGGCGCGACCGGGGCGTTCCAGGACTCCGACCGGGCCAACGTGTCCTTCCTCGGCGAGGCCACCATCGGGGACTGGGACCGCCGCCGGTTCCGGGCCAACGTGCTGCTGTCCGGCGACGGCGAGGACGACCTGGTGGGCCGGCCGGTCGAGGTCGGGAACGCGGCGTTCGAGGTCCGGATGCGGATCGCGCGGTGCGTCATGGTCACCCGGCCGCAACCGGGCGGCATCGACAAGGACCTCGACGTGCTGCGGCGGGTACACCGGGAGCGGGACGGCTGCCTGGCCATCGGTGCCGTGGTCACCGGGACTGGCACAATCCGGGTCGGCGACGAGCTGCGCGCACGCTGAGCCAACGGGGCGAAGCACCGCCCGTCGTGGCACAGGAGATTCACAGCAGACAGCCAGGTTTGGGACAGCTTGCGCCACCACGATGCGACCATGACCACGATGAGTGCGACCCGACCCGACGCGCCGGCCGACCTGGCCCACTCCGACGGCTCCCCGATGCGGGTGCTCGTCGTGGACGACGAGGCAAGCCTTCGCGAACTGCTGTCCATGGCGCTGCGCTTCGAGTCCTGGGACGTCCGCACCGCCGAGGACGGGATGGCCGCGGTCCGCGCGGCCCGCGACTTCCGCCCGGACGCGGTCGTCCTCGACATGATGCTGCCCGACATCGACGGGATGGAGGTGCTGCGCCGGCTGCGGGAGAACGCACCACGTATCCCGGTGCTGTTCCTCACCGCCCGCGACGCCGTCGAGGACCGGGTCGCCGGTCTCACCGCCGGAGGCGACGACTACGTCACCAAGCCGTTCTCGTTGGAGGAGGTCGTCGCCCGGGTCCGCGCGCTCATCCGGCGCTCCGGGACGGCGATCGCGCGCGACGACGCCGTGCTGACCGTCGGCGACCTGAGCCTGGACGAGGACAGCCACGAGGTACGCCGTGCCGGGCGGGAGATCTCGCTGACCGCGACCGAGTTCGAGCTGCTGCGCTACCTGATGCGCAATCCGCGCCGGGTGCTGTCCAAGGCGCAGATCCTGGACCGGGTGTGGAACTACGACTTCGGCGGCCAGGCCAACGTCGTGGAGCTGTACATCTCCTACCTGCGGCGCAAGATCGACGCCGGGCTACCCCCGATGATCCACACCATGCGGGGCGCGGGCTACGTACTGCGGGCGGCCGCGCCGTCGTGACCGATGGCGCCGGGACCCGCCCATGACAAGCGGGTGACGCGTCGCCTGACCCTGCGGGCGCGGCTGATCGCCAGCACGATCGCCCTGCTCGCCGCCGTGTGCCTCGTGATCGGCGCGCTCAGCCTGCTCCTGCTCCACACGTTCCTCGTCCAGCAGGTCGACGACCAGCTGCAGGGGGCGGCCGGTCGCAGCGGGGCGCCGGGCTTCGAGGGTCCGCCGGGACCGGGACCCGACTTCGAGCAGGGCGTCGCCTACCTGCTGCGCCCCGGGCAGCAGGTGGGCACGATCGGGGCCAACCTGCGCGACGGCCAGGTGGTGCTCGCCGGCGTCCTGAGCAACCGCGGTGACCTGTCCGCGCTCACCCGCGCGCAGGCCAGGCAGTTGGCCACGGTGCCGCCCGATGCCCGGCCCCGGACCGTGGAACTCCCGGGGATCGGCTCCTACCGCGTCATCGTCGTCGGCGTGGGCGGTGGGGACGCCGTCGCCGTCGGCCTGCCGCTCGTTGGCGTACAGGACACGGTGGACCGCCTCGCCGGGGTCGTCCTGCTGGTGTCGCTCGTGGGAATCGTGGCGACCGGGCTGGCCGGCGCGTTGCTGATCCGGCACGCGCTGCGGCCCCTGGACCGGGTCGCCGCCACCGCCACCCGGGTCAGCGAGCTGCCGCTGGACCGCGGCGAGGTGGCCCTGGCCGAGCGGGTCCCCGACGCCGACGCCGACCCGCGCACCGAGGTCGGTCAGGTCGGTGCGGCGCTGAACCGGCTGCTGGGCCACGTCGGCTCGGCGCTGACCGCCCGGCAGGCCAGCGAGACCCGGGTCCGGCAGTTCGTCGCGGACGCCAGCCACGAGTTGCGCACACCGCTGGCCTCGATTCGTGGCTACGCCGAGCTGACCCGCCGGCACGGCGTCGACGTCGACCCAGACACCGTGCACGCGCTGCGCCGAGTGGAGTCCGAGGCCACCCGGATGACGGTCCTGGTGGAGGACCTGTTGCTGCTGGCCCGGCTGGACTCCGGCCGACCGCTGGAACATCAGCCGGTCGAACTCGGACACCTGGTGATCGACGCGGTCAGCGACGCCCGCGCCGCTGGCCCCGACCACGAGTGGAGCCTGCAGCTGCCCGAGGACGAGGTCGTGGTCGAGGGCGACTCCGGCCGGCTGCACCAGGTGCTGGCCAACCTGCTGGCTAACGCCCGCACGCACACCCCGTCCGGCACCGTGGTCACGACCAGCCTGACCCACGATCGGACCAGCGTGGTGCTGCGCGTGAGCGACCGCGGCCCCGGGATCGATCCATCGCTGCTGCCCAACATCTTCGAGCGCTTCACCCGAGGAGACGCATCCCGGTCCCGCGGGGCCGGCAGCACCGGGCTGGGGCTGGCCATCGTGTCCGCCGTCGCCTCGGCCCACGGTGGGCGGGTGGACGTGGACAGCTCCCCGGACGGTACGACGTTCGCCGTACACCTGCCCGGCCTCAGTGCACCGGGACCGGCGATCACCACTGCCAGGTGAACCCCACCACCCGTCCCTCGATGTTCGACAGGAACTGGTGCGCGGCCAGGTCCGCGTCCAGGGGCACGGCGAACCGGTACGTCGGCGACCCGGTCAGCCCCGGCCACTCGGCGCGGTACACGTGCGAGGGGATCCGGCGGCGGTCGAACTGCACCCGCAGGTCGACATTGTGGACCGGGCGGTAGGCCGCGCGGCGGAACTCCGGCGGCAACCGTCCGCCCGCGGCGAAGGTGGTGTCGTAGCGCAGGGTCGCGGTCTCCCCCGCGAGCAGCGGCGTGGTCAGTGTGATGTCGACGGCGAACAGGCCCCGGTCCACCGGGACAATCTGCTGACCGAGCCGGCCACCCTGCGGCACGTCCACGGTGAGCGCGTCGGTGTCGAACATGTAGCGGTGCGCTGACAACCCGTCCTCGGCGGCCTCGACGACCTGCGTGGTGGAGTGCCGCACCGGCTGCCCGTCGGAGCCGAGGTAGTGGTGCTCGTGCAGCGACAGCG
>JBBPYA010000231.1:0-14328 GCA_038200385.1 Mycobacteriales bacterium | reverse complement strand
GGTTGACGGCCCCCGCGCGGGCGGGGGGGGGGGCCCGGGGGGGCCCCCCCCCCGACGGCGGGTCTTGACACCGCGGGCCACGGTGGTTACGCACAGCACCGGGCCGCCGGACAACTCCGGGACCCGGGTGCGTGAGCAGCCCCGAGCGTCAGGGAGCGTCCAGCTATGGCTAGATCCGTGCGATCCATCCGACTCGCGGTGCTCTGCGCCGCCACCTTGATGACCGGCGTCGTGGCCGCCACCCCGGGTCTGGCCGCCCCGAGCCAGCCGGGCCAGCCGTCGGTCCGGCACGACGTCCGCTCCGGTGCCGCCCTGAACCGGGATGCCGCCCTCGCCCAGTTGAACGTCACGCCGGACCAGGCCGTCGGCGCGGCGCCGCGGTTCTCGACCCTCGCCCTGGTCAACGATCCGGCCGCGGACCGGACGGTCCGGGACACCCAGAGCGAGACCACGATTGCCGTCGCGGGGCGCGACCTGGTGTCGGCGTACAACGACTCGGGCAGCTTCATCGACCGAAAGTTCCACTTCACCGGGTATTCCACGTCCAGGGACGGTGGCCGGACGTGGCAGGACCGCGGCACGCTGCCCGACAGCAACGAGGGTGACGGGGGAGATCCGGTCCTGGCCACCGACACCCGGACCGGCCGGGTCTACCTGGTCACCCTCGGCTTCAAGACGGGCACCAACCTGCAGCTGTTCCGATCCGACGACAGCGGGCGCACGTTCGCCGCGCCGGTCAACGCCACGCCCGGCTTCGGCGGTACCCAGTCCTTCCAGGACAAGCCGTGGATGGCCGTCGACAACTTCCCCGGCGGCGGCCGCGGGAACGTCTACATCGGGTGGCGGCAGTTCGGCGGCCCGGGCGAGGGGATGAAATTCACCCGCTCCACCGACGGCGGCGAAACCTGGGGCCCTAAGCGCGGGACCACCGTCCTGCCCAGGGACGGGCAGGGCGCGTACGTCGTCGTCACGCCAGACCACTGCGTGCACTACTTCTACCTGTCCACGGTCGAGAACGGCGCCAACGACACCCGGATCAAGGTGCGCACGTCGTGCGACCAGGGACTCACATTCGGGCCGGCCACCCTCGTCACTGACCTCCGGACGAACGGGGACAACGGCGATCTCAACCTGAACGGCGGCCTGCGCTCGAACGCCTTTCCCCAGGTCGCGGTCAACCCGGGCACCGGCGCGCTGTACGCCACGTACAGCGACCTGAGCGGCGCCGGCAAGGCCGACGTCTTCCTGCGGACCTCGACCGACGGGCTGACGTGGAGCGCCCCGGTCCGGGTGAACACCGACTCCACGCGCACCGACCAGTTCTTCCCCACCGTTGCCGTGACCGACACCGGCCGCGCGCTGCTGGTCGGGTGGTACGACCGGCGCAACGACCCGGCGAACTACGACCTCCAGCGCTACAGCCGGCTGGCCACGATCAACCCGACCACCGGTACGCCGACGTTCGGCGTGGACTTTCCGCTCAGTCCGAGCTTCCCGGTCGTCATCGGGCAGGACCCGGTGGTCAATCCCACCTACATGGGTGACTACGACCAGATCGCCGCGGGCCGGGACCAGTTCTTCTCGACCTGGGGCGACAACCGGTTGCGGGACGCCTTCAATGCCAACCAGCCCGACGTGCGCTTCGCCCGGCTCGGCGACGACGGCACGGTCCAGGTCGTGGGGTAGCCCGGTCAGTCCGCCGGCGCCGGGCAATCCATTGGCACTGCTGCGTCCCGGATCCGGCCGCTGCGAGGTGGTCTGCTTCACCAGCGACCACGGCGGCCGCTTCGCGGATCTGGGGTGGCAGCGGGCCCGCCTCGTCGTGGACGTGTGGGCGCACCGCACCGCGGCCCTGACGGCGCTGCCGGACGTGGCGCAGGTGTTCGTCTTCGAGAACTGCGGGGAGGAGATCGGTGTCACGCTGAGCCACCCGCACGGCCAGATCTACGGGTACCCGTTCGTGGCGCCCCGCGTGGAGCGGGTGCTCGCGCAGGTGGCACGGCATCGGCGGGGCACCGGCCGGGACCTGCTCGCCGACGTCCTGGCCGCGGAGTCCACCGGTCCGCAGGTCGTGGTCGAGAACGAGCACTGGGTGGCTTTCGTACGGGCCGCCGCGCGCTGGCCCTACGAGGTGCAGCTGTTTGCCCGTCGTCGGGTACCGGATCTGGTCGCACTGGACGAGGACGAGCGCGATTCCCTGGCGGGGGTGTACCTCGACCTGCTGGGCCGCTTCGGGCGGCTGTTCGACGCGCCGGCCAACTACATCGCGGCGTGGTCGCAGGCGCCGGTGGGCGAGCGGCGCGCGGACTGGTGGCTGCACCTGCAGCTGTTCACCTTCCGCCGCGCCGCGGACAAGCTGAAGTACCTGGCGGGTTCCGAGTCCGGGATGGGGGCCTTCGTCACCGACACCGACCCTGAGGCGGTTGCCGCGCAGCTGCGCGGGCTGCGGCCGGAGGCAAACCCGGAGCCGTCCGGGCCGGACCCGGGATGATGCCGGAGGAGTTGGCGGCGGCGTTCACCGAGCAGTACGGCGGCGCGCCCGCCGGGGTGTGGGCGGCGCCGGGCCGGCTCAACCTGATCGGGGAGCACACCGACTACAACGACGGCCTGGTCCTGCCGATCGCGCTGCCCGTGCGGACGCTGGCTGCCGTCGGTCGGCGCAGTGACGCACGGCTGGCTGTGGCCTCCGCCCAGCATCCCGGTGACGTGGTCGAGCTGACGCTGACCGACCTGCGGCCGCGCAATCCCGGCGGCTGGGCGGGTTATCCGGCCGGTGTCGTCCACGCCATGCTCGACGCCGTGACCGCCGCCGGCGGCGTCTCCGTGCTCGTGGACAGCGACGTGCCGGCCGGCGCGGGACTGTCCTCGTCGGCGGCACTGACCTGCGCGGTGGCGCTGGCGCTGCGCGACGCTCTCGGCCTGAAGCTGACGGCGTCGGACCTGGTCGACGTGGCCCGAGAGGCGGAGAACGACTTCGTCGGTGCCCCCACCGGTCTGCTGGACCAGTCCGCGTCGCTGCTGTGCGAGGCCGGTTCGGCATTGTTCCTGGACGTGCGTACGCGGTCCGCCGAGCAGGTGCCCCTCGACCTGGTGGGCGCCGGTCTGCAGTTGCTGGTCGTGGACACCGGGGTGTCGCACCACCACGCCGACGGCGGGTACGGCCGGCGTCGCCACGAGTGTGAGGCGGCCGCGGCCGCCCTCGGCGTACCCGCCCTGCGCGACGCCGAGCTGCCCGCCGTCGAGGCCCTGACCGACGAGCTGCTGCGGCGCCGGGCCCGGCACGTGGTCACCGAGAACGCCCGCGTGCAGGAGGTTGTCGGCCTTCTGCGCGACGGCTGCGACCCGCGAGCGGTCGGCCCGATCCTGACCGCCGGACACCTCTCGCTGCGGGATGACTTCGCGGTGAGCACGGTCGAACTCGACGCCGTGGTGGACACGGCGCTGGCCGCCGGCGCGCATGGCGCCCGGATGGTCGGCGGGGGATTCGGCGGCAGCGCCCTGGTGCTGGTCGACGCTGACCAGAGCGCGGCGATCGCGGCTGCGACCGAGGGCCGCCTCCGCGACCTCGGCGAGCGGCCGCGGACGTTCGTGGTGGTCCCGGCCGGAGGCGCCTGGCGCCTGTCTTGACGGACCAGGTCTGGTAAGACAAGACTTACGGTTCGTAGCTACTTACCGAGACGATTGCGGATGGGACGCCATGGGCGACGGCACCAGGCGGGCCATCGTCACCTGTCTCGCCGAGCGACCGCGGGCCGTCGGTGAGCTGGCGGCCGAGCTCCCCGTCAGCCGGCCCGCGGTGTCGCAGCACCTGAGGGTGTTGAAGGACGCCGGTTTGGTCACCGAACGTGCCGTGGGCACCCGCCGGATCTACCGGCTCAACCCGGTGGGCGTGGCCGCCCTGCGGGACCAGCTCGACACCTACTGGTCGAGGGCACTGGCCGGCTACAAGGACATTGTCGAGAACCACACCGAGGAGCAACCATGACCCAGGCCGCCGGAACCGTCCTGCACAACCAGATCGTCGTCGAGGCCCCGATCGAACGGGCGTTCGCGGTGTTCACCGAGCGATTCGGTGACTTCAAGCCGCCCGAGCACAACCTGCTCGACGTGCCGATCGCCGAGTCCGTGTTCGAGCCGCGGGTCGGCGGTCACATCTACGACCGCGGCGTCGACGGCAGCGAGTACCGCTGGGCACGCGTGCTCGCCTACGAGCCGCCGCACCGGGTGGTCTTCAGCTGGGACATGAATCCGCAGTGGCAGCTGGAGACCGATCACGGCCGCACCAGCGAGGTGGAGGTGCGCTTCGTCGCCGAAACCCCCGCGCGCACCCGGGTGGAACTGGAGCACCGGCACCTCGACCGGCACGGTCCCGGCTGGGAATCGGTCCGGGCCGGGGTGGCCGACGACCAGGGCTGGCCGCTGTACCTCGAGCGGTACGCGGCCCTGTTCACCGGGACCTCCTGAGCCGTCGTTCCACCCGAGCCGTCGTCCAACCCGAGCCGGGCCGGCGCTCCTCCCTGCGGGAGTTCCGTTGCCCGGTCCGGTCAGAACGAGTGCCGGCGGCGTACGGAGAACGGCCGGGCGTCGGGGTCGTAGAGCCGGCGGTACAGCGGCGTCGCCCAGGCCAGGGTGCGGCGGTCGAGTCGGGGCGGGGCGTGCGGTTGCAGGCGTCCCGGCGGTCTGGGACCGCGTCGATCGTCGGCATGCCAGGCGGCCAAAGTTCTTGCGCTGTCGGCGAAAGCGGCGAAGGCCGACCTCGGATCGAGCAGGTCATGGTCGTCGCCGGGTCCCCGGTCGAGGTGCTCGCGAGCCAACGACAGGCGCAACTCGCGGGCGAAGCCGCGGGCACCGTCACCGAAGCGGTCCACGACCGACGGCGGGCGGGCATCGCGCGTCCCGTCCAGGACGGCGCAGGACAGTTCGGAGTCGTGGGTCCAGGACCGCCGGTTGATGTTGTCCGACCCCACGGAGGCCCACACGTCGTCGATGACGCAGACCTTGGCGTGGACGTACACCGGCGTGCCGGCGTGGTTCTCCACGCCGTACACCGCGACCCGGTCACCACCCGCCGCGCGGACCAGGTCGAGTGCCCGCTGCTGTCCGACGAGGTTGGGAGCCATGGAGAACCGGCCGTCCTGGTCGGGATGGTGCGGGACTACCGCGATCAGATGCAGGCCCGGTCGCGCGCGCAACGCCTCGGCGAAGCAGCGCACCACGTCGACCGCCCAGAAGTACTGGTCCTCGACGTAGATCAGGGTCTCCGCCCGGGCCACCGCCTTCTCGTAGGCGTGGGCGACGCTGCGCTCGCCGTCGGGGGCGAACGGGTAGCCCGTTCGTCGGCTGGGATAGGTCCGCAGCACCTGAACCAGGTGGCCACCGCGCGGCTGTGGATCGGGCAACTGGGCCGGGAGCGCACCCGGGCTGCGGTCCTCGTGACGGATCAGGTCCATGAGCCGGTCCACCGGGTTGCGCGTCAGCGGCGTCGGATCCTCCCAGCGCTCCCGGAACACGGTCTCGACATCGCCGACGGCCGGACCCCGGATCGCGAGCTGGACGTCGTGCCAGGGGGGTCGCGCGCCGTACACCGCGGCCATCGGCTGGCGTTGCACGTCGCCGTGGTGCTCGGCATCGTCGAGCCTGCTGTGACACAGGTCGATCCCACCTACGAAGGCGACATCGAGCTCCTCGCGTCCGGGGTGACGCAGCACGACGAACTTCTGGTGGTGGGACCCGCCGGGACGCACCCGCATGTCGCGCAGGCATTCCCCGCCGGCGGCTTCGATGTCCTCGCCGAGGTGGCGGTTCTCCTGCTCACTGAAGGCGAACCGGTCCAGGTGCGAGCGCCAGACCAGGCCCTTGACCACGACCCCGCGGGTCGCGGCCTCGCACAGCAGGTCCGCGATCCGGGTGCCGTCGGTGTCCATCGCCTGATCCGGGTCGCCGCGCCAGTCGGTGAACATCAGCAGGTCCCCGGCTCGCATCAGGCGCACGCAGCGGACCAACTCGGGAAAGTAGGACGCACCGTGGACGTGCGGCCGGACGTCGTTGCCGTCGGTCCAGGGGTGCCCGCTCGGATGCCGGCGGTCCAGCCGGGTAGCCGGGTTTCTCCGCTCCTCGGCGGTCAGCAGCCACTGCGATGCACTCACGTGGCCATCCAACAGGCAGCCGAGAGGCGGCGCGACGGATAGGCCGGAGGCTACCGCGGGGATCATGATCGGATCCGCCCGTGTCGCGCTCGCCGATCTTCTTCGACACCGACCAGACGCAGCCGGTCCTGGACGCGATGCTCGCGCGGCTCGAGCAGTTCGCGACCAGCTGACCGCGACGAGTGGGAGGGCTCCGACGCCGTTTCCCCTGACTGCCCAGGCCGGACTTCCCGGCAATCGAGCCAGGGGACGGCGCAGCCTTGACCCTCCCGGGCCTGCCTCCGTACGTTGCGGACACGTGTGCTCCGGCTCCGGGAGGCGTCAACATGTCCGTCGGCACCCCTGACAACCAGCGACTGTCGGCCATCGCCGATCGCTATCGACTCGGATTGACCGACGACGACGTCGCGGAGTTCGCGCCGGCCGTCGAGGGGCTGCTCGGATCCTGGGACGCTGTCGAACGCCTGTACGCCGCGACCGCGCCGGCGCCCCGCACGGACCGGAACTGGACGTGGCCGGCCGACGGGAGAATCCGCTGGGCGCGTGGTACGTCTCGGACCGAGATCCGTGAGCGCGACACCGGCCCGTTGGCCGGGCGCACAGTCGCGATCAAGGACAACACGATGGTGGCCGGCGTACCGATGATGAACGGCTCGCGCACGGTCGAAGGCTTCGTGCCCACGCGGGACGCGACCATCGTCAGCCGGCTGCTGGCCGCCGGGGCGACCATCACCGGAAAGGCGGTCTGCGAGGACCTGTGCTTCTCCGGCGGCAGCCACACCTCCGCCTCCGGTCCGGTCCGCAACCCTTGGGACACGACACGATCGGCCGGGAGCTCGTCCAGCGGTAGTGCGGCACTGGTGGCCTCGGGGGAGGTCGACATCGCCACCGGCGGCGACCAGGGCGGTTCGGTGCGCATCCCGAGTGCCTACAGCGGGACGGTGGGGCACAAGCCGACCCACGGCCTGGTGCCCTACACCGGCGGGTTCCCGATCGAGCAGACCATCGACCATCTGGGGCCGATCACCCGCACCGTCGCCGACGCCGCCCTGGTGCTCGGTGTGATCGCCGGTCGCGACGGGCTGGACCCGCGCCAACCCGCCGACCTGGTCGTGGCGGACTACCAGGCGGCGCTGCAGCAGGACGCGCAGGGGTTGCGGATCGGCGTCGTGACGGAGGGGTTCGGGCTGCCCGAGCTGTCCGACCCGGCGGTGGACGACGCCGTCCGCGCCGCGGTCGACGTCCTGCGGGAGGCCGGGCTGGTCGCCGAGGACGTCTCCGTGCCCTGGCACCGCGACGCGATGCACGTCTGGAACGTGATCGCGACCGAGGGCGCCACGGCGCAGATGGTCGACGGCAACGGCTACGGCCTGAACTGGCAGGGGCTGTACGACCCCGAGCTGATCGCGTACTACGGCCGGCAGTGGCGGGAGCAGGGCGCCCGGTTCTCCGAGACGGTGTAGCTGGTGCTGCTCGCGGGCCGGCACACGCTGGACACCCAGTACGGCCGGCACTACGCGATGGCCCGCAACCTGGTCCCGGAACTGCGGGCCGGCTACGACGCCGCGCTAGAGCGCTACGACGTGCTGGTGATGCCCACGTTGCCGATCACCGCCACTGAGCTGCCGGCCCCGGCCGCCTCCCGCGCGGACTACCTGGGGCGGGCGTTGGAGATGATCCCCAACACCGCGCCGTTCGACGTCACCGGACACCCGGCCACGTCGGTACCCACCGCCCTCGTCGACGGTCTGCCGGCCGGCCTGATGATCATCGGTAGGCATTTCGCCGACGCCACCTGCCTGCGGGTCGCGCAGGCATTGGAACGGGCCGTCGGTGGCTTCCCCGCTCCCGCGCCGCAGGCCCGGCGGTCGGACGTCGTGTCCGGCCGACCCTGATCGGCGAGCGCCGATCGGGTTGCTCCGTCCGGACGAGGGCAGGCCGCCCGGGCCCGCTGCTCCCAGGCCGCTAGGGCGCCGGCGAGGGAAGACCGAGATCCAGCCGCAGATTCGCGACGGCGGTGACCACCGCAGCGGCCGCCGGCCAGTCCACGACCGCGACGCGGGACCGGTCCGCCGCAGCCACCTCGTCACTCCAGGGCACGACCCCGACTAGCCGGCACGCGTGACGGGAACAGAACTCGACGATCGCCTGTTCATCGGCCGCCGAGCGGACCTTGTTGGCCACGACGACGATCTGCACCGGCAGCTCGGTGGCCAGCGCGGCCATCCGGCGTACCGTCTCCAGCGACCGGTAGTACGGCTCGGCCACCAGGCAGACCAGGTCGACATGCCGGATGGTCCCGCGACTGAGGTGCTCGGGTGAGGCCTCCATGTCCACCACGACGAGCCGATCCGGGTCGGCGCCGAAATCCTCGATGACGGCCGAGACCACCGCGTGCGCCGAGCACAGGCAGCCCTCCTCGGCATGCGCGGGCGCCCCCATACCCAGCAGCCGGACGCCGTCCGGAGCGGGCACGGTGTAGCGGTCCAGGACATCCTCGAGCGGTTCGACCAGACCGGCACCGCCGAGCCGTCGGGACACCAGCGAGGGCGGGATCGCGCGCACCGCGCCTGCTGCCTCGGGTGCGATCCCGAGGGCGATGCCGAGATTGGGGTTGGCGTCGGCGTCGATGGCGACCACGGACCGGCCGGAGCGGGCGCCGAGGCGGGCCAGCGTCGCGCTGATCGTGGTCTTGCCGGCGCCGCCCTTGCCCGCGACAGCGATCCTCATGAGGCGGGGTGCGTCCGGTCGCCGAGGCGGACGTAGCGGCGCCGGAACATGCTCAGCACGTGGTGCACGTCGGCCAGCGATCCGGCCATGGCGTGCAACCAGTCCTGGCCCTCGTCGGTCAGCTGGTAGGTGCGGCGGGCCGGACCACGGCTGGAGGGCTCCCAGCTGGAGCGCACCAGCCCCTCCTCGTCCATCGCCCGCAGGCAGCGGTACAGCCCGCCCGGGTCGACCCTCCCCAGCCCCAGGGCGCGGACGCCGTCGAGCAGGTCGTACCCGTGCGAGGTGCCTTCGGCCACGAGGAGCAGCAGGCACGGCCGCAGGAAGTTTCGTGGCAGCCCGATCGCGGCCTCGGTGAGCTGCGGGCCACTCACCGGTGCACCCCCTGGCCGCGCTCGGCCGCGCACGTCAGCGCCTCCTCGACCGAGGCGTGGCACCAGCAGTCCGCGCTGCACTCGCCGTGCCCGGGTCTCGTCAGGTCGGTGAAGCTGAGCGCGAACTCGGTCTTGCCCTCCTCCAGCCCGATCGGGGACATGACGTACCCGGTCTCGACCCGCTCCAGATAGCCGTCGGCCACCAACTGATCGAGGTAGCCGACCCCCAGGTCGGCGTCGACGCCGAGGAAGCGCTCGAGCAGGGGCGGGTCGACCACCTCGCCGAGCCCCTCGCCGCGCAGCCAGTACATGACCTGCAGGATCTCGCTGCGCCAATACATCAGCCGCAGCAGCTCCGACTTCGGGGGATGCAACTCGTCCATCGGTCAGCGACCGGCCGCGCTACCCGCTGCGGCGGTGTCGGCCAGGCCGGTCACGGTGCCCAGCGCCGCGACGATACCGGCCAGTTGCGAGTTGATGGTCAGCACGGACGGCCCGATCGGCGCGCACTGGGTCTCGATCGCACGGACGCCGAAGGACACCTTGCTGAGCAGCACCGCCGTCCGCCGCAGCGACCGTGAGATCGCCACCAGATAGGCCACCAGCACGGCGACCACGATCACGATCTCGAGCAGTGTCAGGACGATCAGCAGCGCGGTCACCGGGTCTCACCCGCGGGGTCCGCGGTACCGCTGAGCAGCGCGGCGTGCCGGCCGGCCTCGGCCGTGAGCAGGTCCAGCTTCTGTGACGTCGCCCCCAGTAGCCAGGTGGTGGCGGTGTTGCCGGCGACCTGCTTGCCGGCGGCCCAGACCGCGCCGGCGCCCTTCTCGATCCGCCAGACCTGGTTGAGGAAGGTCTGCAGAAGCATCACGGCCACGGCCGCGACAACCAGGCCCAGCCCGAGCGCGAGGAACCAGTACCCGGTGTCGCTCATCCGCCGCTCCGCGCGGTGAGTTCCTCGCGGGCCGCGGCGGCCGCGCTGACGATCCGGTCCGCGGTGCGCACGGTGTCCTGCAGCATCCACAGCGCCGCCGTGCCGTCCCGCGTGTCATGCAGACTGTGCACGATCGATTCCGCCTTTTCCGCCGTACGACGGGCACCGGAAATCATCAACAGCAGCAGCACCACGACCACGACGACCACCGCCGCGCCGATGATGTAGCCGAGCAACCAGCCGTCCACGGCACCTCCCGTACACCGTCGAAATGCCAAGTGCGATCAAGCTACACCGGAAAGCACGCTAGGTGTAGCGTGCACCTACGGGGCGCAGCCGGACCTCGTACTCAGCGTCCAAGCACGAGGAGGCTCCGCGATGGCCAACGGCCAGCAGACGGCACCGACGAGGACACCGGCCCGGGAACTCCTCGATCTGCTCGGCCCGGTGGAGCACTTCCACGGCGATCACGACCTGGGTGCCATCGGGATGCCGGCCCGGGTGATGACCGAGGACTTCGTCGCACCGGCGGCGATGGCCGGTCCGGCCAGCCGGCTCGGTCCGCTGGAGAAGGTGCACGTCTTCTGGCTGGCCGGGATGAGCTGCGACGGATGCTCCGTGGCCGTGACGGGGGCGACCGCCCCTTCCGTGGAGACCCTGCTGCTCGGCGCCCACGTCGGGCTGCCCCGCGTGATCCTGCACCACCCGGTGATCAACATCGAGTCCGGCCCGAACTACCTGCGCCCGCACGAGATGGCCATCAGCGGCGAACTGGACGGGCCGTACGTCATCGTGCTCGAGGGCTCGATCGCGGACGAGACGATCGCCCACAAGCAGGGCGGCTACTGGTCGGCCCAGGGCGAGCAACCGTGGGGCCCCGATGGGGAGATGCGGACCGTCAGCACCACCGAGTGGGTGGCCCGCCTCGCGCCGGGCGCCGCGGCGGCGATCGCGATCGGCACCTGCGCTACGTGGGGTGGGATCCCGGCGGCCGAGGGCAACCCCACCGGCGCGATGAGCCTGATGGACTTCCTCGGCAAGGACTACCGCAGCGTCCTCGGCGTACCGGTGGTCAACATCCCAGGTTGCGCGCCGATCGGTGACAACTTCACCGAGACCGTCGCAGCGGTGCTGTACTTCCTGCAGGGCTTCGGGCCGCTGCCGGAGTTCGACGAACTGGGTCGACCGGCGTGGCTGTTCGGAGAGACGGTGCACCGGCACTGCGTGCGGGGGGCCTACTACGAGGAAGGGCAGTTCGCCGAGGAGTTCGGCGACCCCGAGTGCCTCGTCGAGATCGGCTGCTGGGGTCCGGTGGTGAACTGCAACATCACCGAGCGCGGCGCGATCAACCACGTCGGCGGGTGCATGAACTCCGGGGGGGCCTGCATCGGCTGCACCATGCCGGGCTTCCCGGACAAGTTCACGCCGTTCTACAAGAGGCCGCCGGGCTCGCTCGCCTCCTCCACGGTCTCGCGGATGGTGGGCAGCATCATTCGGCCGCTGCGAAAGTTCTCCAACAACAACCTCAACCGCGAGGTGCGCTGGGACCGTGAGGGGTCGACCCCTTCCGGGTGGGCCCGGGAGATCACCGAGCCGACGGCGGTCGCCGACGTCGGACACCGCTTCTACGACATGCTGCGCCGCTCCACCGACACCGGCCGCAAGTCCGGTCCGGCGTGGGGCAAGGAGAACGGCGCCGCAGGCAACGGCGCGTCGGGCAATGGCGCGTCGGGCAATGGCGCGTCGGGTGATGGCGCGGTCGCGCACACCGCCGAGGGCGCGCGCAACGGTTCCGTCAAGCACCGGTCCTGACCTCACGTTCCAGGGAGTTCCTCTTTATGTGCTTCAAGACCCTTCCGGTCGAGCTCGACGCCGACGGAAACGCCCATCTGCGCGGCGGCATCCCGAACCCGTACGACGTGACCATCGCCAAACCGCACGCCGATCTCGACGAGACCGGACGGCAGAGCAAGATCGAGCAGCTGGTCGCCCGCAACGGGCACATCAAGGACTTCAACATGGACCCGGTCACCCGGGTCGCCGGCGCGTTGGCCGTGCACGTCACCGCCGACCTGCAGCAGGGCAGCTACCTGGACTCACACGCCCAGGCGACGCTGTTCCGCGGCTACGAGATCATCCTGATGGGCCGCGACCCGCGCGATGCCATCTTCATCGCCTCCCGGGCCTGCGGTGTCTGCGGCGGGGTGCACGCGCACTGCGCGGCGTACGCCATCGAGGCGGCCATGGGCCTTCGGGTCCCGCCGCTCGGGACCGTCGTGCGCAACATGCAGGAGTCGGCGGAGATGGGCTACGACAACCCGCTGCACCTGTACCTGCTGGCCGGTCCCGACTACTCCGAGGCGGTCGTCAAGGCGGCCAACCCCGAGCTGTGGCCCAAGGCGGAGAGCTGGGCTTGCAAGAACGCGCACATCCACGGCTTCGCCACCATGGCCGAGCTGATGACCGCGCTGAACCCGCTGACCGGTGCGCTGTACCGCGAGGGTCTGGAGTTCACCCGGATCTCCCGCGAGATGTTCGTGACGCTGGCCGGCAAGTACCCGCACCCGCAGACCGTCGTGCCCGGCGGGGTGTCCTCGACGCTTAGCCTGCAGTCGCTCAACGAGTACCACTCGCGGTTGGGCAAGATCTTCGACTACGCCCAGCGGATGATGGCGGTGTGGGACGACATCCCCGAGTTCTTCTACGACGCCGACGACCGCTACCGCTACGTCGGGGCACGGCCCACGAACCAGATCGATCCGGGCTTCTGGGACGACCCCTACGCCTACGACTCCACCTACGAGAACTGCAACTCCTGGGGGGAGAAGCGCTGGTCCACCCCGGGCGTGGTGATCGACGGGAAGCTGGTCACCACCCGGCTAACCGACATCAACATCGGCTGGGAGGAATTCGTCGAGCACTCCTACTACGAGGAGTCACACACCAGCCGGTACGCCACCGACCCGCTGGGGAACCCGATCTCGCCGTACCACCCGTGGAACAAGCGGACCCTGCCCAAGCCCGGCGCCAAGGACTGGAAGGACAAGTACACCTGGGCGTGCGCGCCCCGCTGGGATCGTCAGGTGGTCGAGGCCGGTGCCTACTCCCGGATGCTCATCACCTCGATGGCGCAGAAGCATCCGGTCAACGACTATATCCAGGCCACCGGGCACAGCATGCGGCTGCTCGTCCCCAAGGGTGAGCTGCCCGAACGCGAGGTGGAGTGGCACGTGCCCGAGCAGTGGAACGCCTTCGAGCGCAACCGCGGGCGGGCCTACCACTACCTGTTCAGCCAGCTGGTCGGGCTGAACAACCTGTTGGAGGCCTACAAGCTGTTCAAGGCCGGCGAGCGGCAGGTGGCGGCGGTGCCGCCGGCCGACCTCGACGACTACATCCCACAGGACGAACGGCGCAGCGTCGGCTGGTGGGGAGCCGGCCGCGGCTTCCTCACCCATCACATGGTGATGGACAAGGGCAAGATCGTGAACTACCAGATCTGCACGCCGTCGACGATCAACGCCTCGCCGCGTGACCCTTGGGGCCAGCCCGGCCCCTACGAAGAGGCAGTGATGAACACGCCGATCATCGAGGACGTCAGCGACCCGGCCCGCTTCACCAGTATCGACATGCTCCGCGCGATCCGCAGCTTCGACCCCTGCATGCCGTGCACTACCCACGTGCACACCGGCGCGGGCACCGTGACCAGGGAGGTCAACACCTGCTCGTGCGGCGCAGACTGAACCTGCCTCATCCGCGGCCGGCGTGACCACGCTCGTCGGAGGCGTAGGCGAACTCTTCCAGGGTGACCTGGATCTGGGCCGCCTCGCCGCGGAGCGGTTGCAGGACGAGGCCCGGCCACCGCGGATCATGGTCGAGGAGCTGCACTACGGCGCGGTCGCGGTGGTGCAACGCATCCAAGAACTCCGCGCCGACTCGATGATCCTCGTCGGTGCCGTCCGCGGGGACCGCCCGCCGGGCTCCGTGCACCGCCGGCTGGTCGCTCCGGTCTCGCTCAGCGCCGGGGAGATGCAGGCCGCGGTCGGCGACGCGGTCACCGGCTACGTCGGCATCGAACTCATCATCGAGGTCGCGGCCGGCCTGGGCGCGCTGCCGGCGCGGACCGTCGTCGTCCAGGTCGAACCCGAGC
>JBBPYA010000230.1:0-7678 GCA_038200385.1 Mycobacteriales bacterium | reverse complement strand
GGGATGCGCAGGATGATCTCCCGGGTCAGCCGGGTACTGGTGTCGGCCTGGCTCGGCACCACGTCGGACTCGGCCGGCAGCAGCAGGACGTCGTCGAAGGTGAGCCCGAGCAGGGCCACTTTGGCGGGGGGATCGTGGGGCTGGGGGTAGGGCACCGGACCTCACTAACCGTCGGGGCCCGACCGGGCGCGGCGACCGGGCGAGCTGGGCGCGACCTGGCCATCCTATCCGGCGGGACCCGGCCGATACGGTGGCGGGGTGAGTGACGATGCCGTACGGGACCCGTTCCAGGACGATCCCAGTGACCCGGCCAAGGTCATGGGTGAGGTGCATACCGAGCAGCCGCTGTCCCCCGAGGAGCGTGAGGACGCCCTCAACGACCTGGAGGACCTGGAGATCTACCGGGTGCTGCTCGAGGACGTCGGGGTGCGCGGTGTCGTGGTCGACTGCCTGGACTGCGGCGAGGCGCACTACATCGGGTGGGACCTGATGCAGGCCAACCTGCGCCACCTGCTCGACCTGGGCACGTCACGGGTGCACGAGCCGCCGTATGACCCGGATCCGCGGGACTACGTCACCTGGGAGTACGCGCGGGGGTACGCCGACGGTGTGATGCGCGCGTCCGACGTCCCCGAGAACTAGCCGCAGGCACGCCCCGGAGGCCCGCACAGGCCAGCGGCCCGGCTCCCTCTTGCGAGGGTGGCCGGGCCGCTGCGTGGAGCTGGTTGCTGCCTACCCGGTGACGTTCACCGCGTTGTCGTGCGGCAGAGCGACGTACGGGAAGACCCTGCTGAATCCGCGGTCGTTGACGTCCACCTGATCACCGCCGGCCAGCGCGGCGACCGGGCCGGTGACGAAGAAGCCCTCGAGGGTCTGGATCTCGATGTCGGCGACGTCGTCGAACAGCCGGCGGCCGTTCGGGAAGCCCTGCAGGTCACCGGCGAGCACGCCGAGCCGGTTCGGCTTCGCGGTCGGCGGGATGCTCATGTTCAGGCGCAGCATCTCCGACGGGACGAAGTCGGCGGGGTTGACGTCCTTGTTCATCGCCTGCGAGTTCAGGTCGAGCTGGATCGGCGCCTTGTCGTTCGCCGCACCCAAGGACGCGAACAGGCCCGTTCCGTCCAGCTTCGTGGTCACACCGGTCAGGAAGACCTCGGCGAGGTCGGTCCGCGGTGTCGGCGGAGCGGGAATCCCGTAGATGCCCTCGATCAGGCGCGCCAGCTCGGGGTCGAGCACCCGGGCCAGCACCTGGCCGTTAGCCGCAGTGGCGTCGTCGGCCGGCACGATCGAGTTGAAGGCGTCCTTCAGGTTGGCCGGGACGACCAGCTCGTTGACCAGCGGGTTACCCAGTCGGGAGACCTGCACGAAGTCCCCAGTCGGCTGACCGGTGGCCAGGTTCAGGGTCTGCTCCTCGGTGGTGCTCCAGATCCCGACGACCGGGTTTCTGGTCACGTTGCGGTTCAGCGCCAACGCCGCGGAGGGCACCTCGAGGGCCACGGTGTTCACGTTGTAACCGGCAAGCGTGTCCTGGCCGACCTCGCTGAGGTCACCGCCGAACAGCAGGTCGAAGATCCGCAGGTCCAGGAAGAACGGGTCGTCGGCCTGCCCGGCGAAGGACAGCCCCTTCGACATGCCCGGACCCTTGGTCGGCACGACGGCCTCGCCGCGCAGCTTCCAGTACGCCGGCATCGAGGCGGGCCCGACATCCGACGGCGCGACGGGGGCGTTCTTGACGATGACCGCGCCGCTGTTCTCCTCCTTCAGCGTGTAGGTCTGCTTGAAGCGCAGATCCGGGTCGTTGAAGGAGGTCACCGGTCCGGTGTTGTAGAGGATCGTGCCCTCGTTCGCGGCGGTTTTCGGGTTGTCGGCCCGGGTGTCGATGTTGGAGAAGACGTAGGAGAACTTCAGGTCGGCGAGCCCGTCACCGTTGTTGTCGATGTTGATGTAGTACTTCGAGCCGGCCTGGAACGGGTAGAAGTTCGGACCGCCGTTGGGCTCCTCGAACGGGATCCAGTTGGCGATGATGGTCGTGAAGCCGGGCCGTGTCGGGCTGACGAAGGCGTACGTGTCGGTGTTGTCGTGCTGCGGGTCCCCCGCGGTCATCGGCGCCTCGCGGTGGCTGGACGCGCTTGCGGTGCTGGGAACGACCGCTACGAGCGCGCCGGCGAGCAGCGTGCTGCCCGCGGCTGTCACGGCTAGCGCGCGCTTCGCGCTCCCGTGCGTGGTTCTGGTACGTACCATTCTTTGACCCTTCCCTGTGCCCCGCGCGGCGGGGCAGTCCAAGCCGGCACGATTGTGGCGGCCAGTGCACTCGGGGTGGACACAGGAACCCCGCTATGGACAGCGACACGCTGGTCACGCGATCGCAGTCCCAACTCAACCTTAGCCACGACATCGACGCAACATTGGTGATTCACAGAAATTCGCCGACCGGTCCGGACGGAGGTCCGCGCCGCAGCGCCGTCGACAGCTCAGCTGAGCAGTCCCATCCGGAATCCGATGGCCACCGACTGGGCCCGGTCGCTGACTCCGAGCTTCTTGAACAGCCGGCGGGCGTGCGTCTTGACGGTGTCCTCGGACAGGAACAGGTCACGCCCGATACCGGCGTTGCTCTTGCCCTGGCTCATCCCGACGAGGACCTGCAGCTCCCGCTCGGTGAGCAGTACGGCCGGGCCGCGATGGTTACCCCGAGGCCGGGGCCCGGGAGGTTCGCCGTCCAGCGCGGCGTGAGCAAGCCCGATCGCCATCTCCACCGGGGAGGCATCCCAACGCAGGTACCCGCGGGCTCCCACGGCGACCGCGGCAGCCACGTTGGCGCCGTCGTCGGGAGCGCCGAAGACAAGCACCGCTGCCTTGGCGTCCATCCCGAGCAGCCGGCGGCAGGTCTCGACTCCGCCGGTGACCGCCCGCTGGGTCCCGATCAGGACCACGTCCGGGCGCTCGTGCGGGTAGCGCTCGAGCAACTCCTCCGTGCTGCCCACCGACTCGACCTGCTCGACGTCTGCGACCGAGACGAGCAGCTCGCGCAGCGTCTCGCGGACCCGACGTCGTTCGTCGAGCACGAGAACCTTGGCCATGCTTCGCGTACCTCCCCTGGCTACCGTTCCCACCCTGCCTGGCCCGTTCAGCGGGCCCGCCGTACCGCCGGCCGGCCCCACCCGGGCCCCGCACCGACCCCGCCCTTGGCGACCGCGATGACGGAGCCTCTGCCGCCCGACGCCGCCGTCCAAACACGATCGAGCACGATAACTCGCCCGTTCGGGCGACAGGACGTCGATGGAGCGACTCGCAGTACTCCGTTGGAGTGTGACGTATCACCCGGCGCCGCGGGGAACTTTCTGTACTTTGTCCCTGCTGATTCGGATCCAACCGTCAGGACAGGTTTGACGGCGCCGCGGCGGGGACATTCTCACCATGATCGCCGTACGGCCAGGATGAGGAGAACGAGATGGCCGATGTTCGTCGGCTGCCGGCACCGGTGGCGGAGACCTGGGACTGGCAGCTGCGTGGCGCCTGCCGGGGTGTCGACACGGTGCTGTTCTTCCATCCCGACGGCGAGCGAGGCTCCGCGCGGGCCCGTCGGCAGGCGGCGGCCAAGGCCGTCTGCGCAGACTGCCCCGTCCTCGAGGCCTGCCGCAGACATGCGCTGGCGGTGCACGAGCCCTACGGCGTCTGGGGCGGGATGTCCGAGGAGGAGCGCACCCGCCTGCTCATCGCGGCCCGGCCGACGACTCGGGTCGGCTGAGAATCTGCGCGGCTGAAAGCCTGCCCGGCCGGAGAATTTGCCCGGTCTGGGAATCTGGCTGGCTGAGCATCTAGCCGGCTGAGCATCTAGCCGGCTGAGCATCTAGCCAGCTGAGCATCTAGCCGGCTGAGCATCTAGCCGGCTGAGAACGGCCCGCGGCCGACGACTCCCGGGCGCAACCGGGAAACGCCGGCCGGTGGCCGTCTGGTGGCGGCGGCTGGCCCGTCGCCGCCCCTCGTCCCTACCTCAGTGGCTGTGCCCGTGCCCGCCGTGGCCGTTCGAGGCCGGCTTCACCGGTTCGGGCTTTTCGGTCACTGCACCTTCCGTCGTCAGCAGCATCGCGGCAATGGATGCCGCGTTGGTGACGGCGGCCTTGGTCACCTTGACCGGATCGATGACGCCCTGGGCGCTGAGATCGCCGTACTCACCGGTTGCCGCGTTGTACCCGACCCCCGGTCCCTGCTCGCGGACCCGTGCGACGACCACGGTGCCTTCCTGGCCGGCGTTGGCCGCGATCCAGTACGCCGGCGCGGACAGCGCCCGGCGGACGATGCCGACGCCGGTCGCCTCGTCACCGGTCAGGCCGCAGTCGTCGTCCAGCGCAGCTGCGGCGTGCACGAGGGCGGCTCCGCCGCCGGCGACGACGCCCTCCTCGACCGCGGCACGGGTCGCGGAGATGGCGTCCTCCATCCGGTGCTTGCGCTCCTTGAGCTCCACCTCGGTGGGGGCACCGACCTTGATCACGCCGACCCCGCCGGCCAGTTTGGCCAGCCGCTCCTGCAGCTTCTCCCGGTCCCAGTCCGAATCCGTGGCCTCGATCTCCTGGCGGACCTGCGCGACCCGGGCGGCGATGTCCTCGGCCGAGCCGCCGCCGTCCACGATCGTGGTGAGGTCCTTGGTGACGGTCACCCGGCGGGCGGTGCCGAGCTGGTCGAGGCCCACGCCGTCCAGGGCCAGCCCCACGTCGGGTGAGACGACCTGGCCGCCGGTGACGACCGCGAGGTCGGCAAGGAAGGCCTTGCGCCGGTCCCCGAAGAACGGCGCCTTCACCGCGACCGCCTTGAACGTCTTGCGGACGGAGTTGACGACCAGCGTCGACAGCGCCTCGCCCTCGACGTCCTCGGCCACCACCAGCAGCGGCTTGCCGGTCTGGACGACCTTCTCCAGCAGTGGCATCAGCGCGGCCAGCGCGCTGATCTTGTCCTGGTGGAGCAGCACGTAGACGTCCTCCAGGACGGTCTCCATCTCCTCGGCGTCGGTCACGAAGTACGGCGAGATGTAGCCCTTGGGAAACTGCATGCCCTCGGTCAGCTCCAGCGTGGTGTCCAGGCTTCTGGACTCCTCGACGCTGATCACGCCGTCCTTGCCGACCTTGTCCATCGCCTCGGCGATGAGCTGGCCGATCTCAGCGTCCTGCCCGGACACCGTTGCCACGTGGGCGATGTCCTCGGAGGTGTCGACCGGGACGGCGACGCCGTCCAGCGCGTCGCACACCGCGCTCACGGCGGCGGCGATCCCGCGCCCGAGTGAGGCGGGGTTCGCGCCGGCCGCGACGTTGCGCAGCCCCTCGCGGACCATGGACTGGGCGAGCACGGTGGCCGTCGTCGTCCCGTCTCCGGCCACGTCGTTGGTCTTGACCGCAACGGACTTGGCCAGCTGCGCGCCGAGGTTCTCGGTGGCGTCGGTGAGGTCCACCTCGCGGGCGATCGTGACGCCGTCGTTGGTGATCGTCGGTGAGCCGTAGGACTTGGCGATCACGACGTTGCGACCGCGGGGGCCGAGGGTCACCTTGACCGCGTCGGCCAGCTTGTTGACGCCGCGCTCCATCGAGCGGCGGGCGTCCTCGTCGAACTTGATGATCTTGGGCATGTGGAGCGGTGTCCCCCTTCGGGTGGTCGGTGCGAAAGCGACCGCCCCGGCGCCCCGCGCCTACAGGTCAGACGGCGGGGTGTCGGGGCGGTGACGCCACGGGGCCGGTCCGAGCGAACGCTGGACCGGCGCTAGCCCGGTACTACTTCTCGACGACGGCGAGCAGATCGCGCGCCGACAGGACGAGGTAGTCCTCGCCGCCGTAGCGGATCTCGGTGCCGCCGTACTTGCTGTAGATCACGACGTCGCCCACGTTGACGTCCATGGGGACGCGGGTTCCCTTGTCATCGACGCGGCCGGGGCCGACGGAGACGACAGTGCCCTCCTGGGGCTTCTCCTTGGCGGTGTCCGGAATGACCAGACCGGACGCGGTGGTGGTCTCCGCCTCGTTCGCCTGGACCACGACGCGGTCCTCTAGCGGCTTGATGTTGACCTTGGTAGCGGTCGTCACGTGCTGACTCCCCCTCCTGGGGTTTACCGATTCACTGGATGGTGTCGTAGCTGGTTGGACGTCGCCGGGCCTGTCGTCGCGGGTGCCAGGTCGGCGAGGTCGCTACGGCTAGCACTCTAGCCTTGAGAGTGCCAGAGACTCAACCGTGGGGGGCAGGTGCCTGATCCGGACGGGTGGGAGCAGGCCCGGCTGCTGCGGGCGGTGACCCGCGGCGAGTCCGTCGGGGCACTGGTGGCCGCGGTCGAGCGGGTCGCGGCGGGCGAGGCCGACCTGCCGATCCTCACCGCGTTGCGCCGGACCTGGCCGCCGGAGGTGGCGGGCGCGGCGCTGCGGCAGGCCCGGCTGCGGGGACGCGGCCGGGCGAAGTTCGGGGACCGGGCCGGCGAGCTGGTCTTCACCGCGGACGGTCTGGAACAGGCCACCCGGCCGCTGGTCGCCGAACGCCGGGCGCGCAGGTACACCGGCCACGGCCGGGTGGTCGACCTGTGCTGCGGGATCGGCAGCGACACCCTGGCGCTGGCCGCTGCAGGGCTGCAGGTCCTCGCGGTGGACAGCGACCCGGTCGCGGCGCAGGCGTGCACGTTGAACGCCGAGACCCTCGGGGTGGCCGACCGGGTCGAGGTGCGGGTCGCGGACGCCACCACGATCGACCTGGCCGGGTGGCCCGCGGTCTTCTGCGACCCGGCCCGCCGCCGGGCCGGCAGGCGGGTGTTCGACCCACATGCGTTCGCACCGCCGTGGGCCTTCCTCACCGGCCTCGCAGCACGGGTGCCTGCGGTCGGCCTGAAGCTGGCGCCGGGCCTGGACCACGCGCTCATCCCGGCCGGCGCCGAGGCCGAGTGGGTGTCGGTGGACGGGGACGTCGTGGAGGCCGCGCTGTGGTTCGGTGCTCTCGCCGGACCGGCCGGCCGCCGGGCCACCCTGCTGCCCGGCGACCACCGGCTGGTCGGACCCCCTGGTCCGCCGGTCGTCGGTCCGGTCGGGGACTGGCTCTACGAACCGGACGGCGCGGTGATCCGGGCCGGTCTGGTGAGCACGCTCGCGGCGCGGCTGGGGGCCAGGCTGATCGACCCGAGGATCGCCTACCTCAGCGCCGACGAGCGGGTACCGACGGCGTACGCCACCGCCTACCGGGTGATCGACCGGCTGCCGTTCGGGCTGAAGCGGCTGCGGGCCGCGTTGCGAGTCCGCGGGGTCGGCGTCGTGACGATCAAGAAGCGGGGCAGCCCTGTCGAGCCGGAGTGGCTGCGCGGACAGCTTCGGCTGTCCGGCCCGGAGCACGTGGTGGTCGTGCTCACCCGGGTTGCTGGGGCCCCTACGGCGCTGCTGTGCCGGCCGCCGGGATCGTGACGCGCTCGACGGGCAACCCCGGGTCGGTCGCGACGTCCAGTGCCGAGGCCGGCCGGCCCGCCGCGACCACCCGGGCGCCCAGCGCCGCGACCATCGCGCCGTTGTCGGTGCACAGCCGGGGACGGGGCACCCGCAGCCTGACATCGGCCTGCGCGCAGCGCTGCGCGGCCAGCGCCCGCAGCCGGGAGTTGGCCGCCACCCCGCCGCCGATGAGCAGGTCGGACACGCCGTGCTCACGGCAGGCCCGCAGCGCCTTGCTGGTC
>JBBPYA010000229.1:0-8073 GCA_038200385.1 Mycobacteriales bacterium | reverse complement strand
CGGGGGGCTTGCGCGGCGTCGGATACTGGGCCGGTGAGCGCAGCGCGGCCTCCGGCGCGAAGCAGGCTGCTGTTCGCCGCGCTGGCCCTGCTGGTGCTGGCTGGGGTCGTCGCGTTCGGGCTGATGTCGTTGTTCGGGCTGAGCTTCGGGGTGGCGGTGGGCTGGACCGTCGTCCACGCGGTGGCTGTCCTGCTGCTGCTGGCCGTCCTCTTCGGCTGAGCCGAGTCGGGATCGCCGATCAGGCCGGCCAGGTCCAGCGCAGGCCGACCAGCGCGCCGGGCTGCACGTAGCTGACGACGAACCGGACCAGGTGTCCGTCGCTCAGCTCCGAAGGCGCCTCCGCGATGGCCGCGGCGGTGTGGCCGGGCCACAGGCAGCGCACGATCCCGGCGGGCAGGCAGTCCGGGTCGAAGCGGATCACGATCTCGATCGGGGTGTCCGGGTGGCTGCAGCCGCGGCGGCGGAACTCCGTCGGATCAGGCGTGCCCGGCTGCGGGGTCGACGTGCACACCACGCGCCGCCGCTCACCGCGCCGCAGCGGTCGGTCGAAGCGGATGTCCTGCGCCCAGAAGCCGGGCTCGAGGGGGTAGATCGGGCCGGTCGATCCACCGCCGTGCTCGACCTCCACCGTCACGGCGGGGGTGGCGACGTCGAAGACGTACGTGACGTGCTGTACGCCGTCGGTGTCGGCCTGCATGAGCATGGTGGACCGATGCAGCCGGGGCAACCGCTGCGGGCCGACGAAGCGCTCCTCCAGAACCGACAGGCAGTGGTAGCCCTGCGGTGGCCCCGCGCGGTTGCTCAGCTGCTCCGGGTTCAGCCGTGGATCCAGCGAGCCGCCGGGCTGCAGCAGCAGCGTGCCGGGTGGGCTTTCCCACTGCGCGCGGAGGTGGGTCCGGTGCCGGGCGGCGAGCTCGAAGGCGTCGCAAACCAACGTCAGGGCGTCGCGGTCCAGCGGATGGGAACGTTCGGCGCGGTCCGGGTTCAGGCAGCGGTGCAGCCAGTCCTTGTGGGTGCGCGGCCAATCGGCCTCGGCGGCCTCCTCCAGCTGGCCGACGTTCACAAGATGCGCGGCCAGCACCCGGCCGATGGCGGTCCGGTTGAGGAGGTGACCTCGTCGCGGGGCGACGCCGAGGTCCTTCCATCGCTCGCGGTAGGGCAGATCGTGCGAGCCGAGAACGACACACAGCACCGACGCCGCTTCGGCACGCCCCACTGTTCGGTCTCCGATCCCCGATAGGAGACAGTATGCGACATCCTTCGCGCTAGGTTTCAAATCGCCTGCGAGGTGCTCGGTCCGGGGGGGCTTCTCGCGTCGCATCGGGGAGGCACGGACCGGCGTCGCTGGGGGGAACGACGTCGGTTCTTCTCTGCGCCGGGGCGAACCGCTCAGGATAGCCACGCCCGATCTGGCCCTCGCCTGGTCGGTGCTTCCCCCCGATCCGACCACAGGTGTGACACTGGGAGCGCGGCGGCTGCCCCCTGGACCCCCGAACGGGCGGGCGGTCGCCGCCCTCAGTTGCCGGCTGGACCGGGCTAACGACGCGCTCAGCCGACGGGAAGCAGCAACTGCGCGCCCCATCCGGACAGCGCCAGCACGCCGAGCCCGAAGACGCCCACCCAGACCGGAGCAGGAACCCGGGTGATCCGGGCCAGCTGATCGGCGTCGGACGTGCGCAGCCTGCTGTGTCGCCGGGTCCGGGCCAGTTCGACGACCGGCCTGATGCCACCGGCGATCAGGAAGATCCCCAACGTGTACGCGGCAAGGGCCTGTACCGCGGCGGTGGCGAGGGACAGGACGGAGATCACCGCGCCACCGGCCAGAAGGAGCAGCACGGCGCCGAAGGCGTTGCGGATCTGGAGCAGGACGCCCGCGAAGAGGACCAGCGCCCCGACCAGGGTCGCCGTGACCCGGCCGCCGGCCAGCAGGGCCGCCGCCGCGAGCCCCAACGCCGACGGCGCCAGGTATCCCACGATGAGAGTCAGGGCCATCCCGATCCCCCCGGTCCGACCGACGGACACCGTCAGCCCCGAGGTGTCCGAGTGCAGCCGGATGCCGGCCAGCCGCCGGCCGGTCAGGAGCGCGCCCAAGGCGTGCCCGCCCTCGTGAGCGATCGTCACGACGTGGCGGGTCCGGCGCCACACCCGGGGCAGCGCGACCCCCGCGACCGCGACGATCGCCGCGGTCAGGACGACCGAGGGGGCGGGCACCGGCTGGACGGCCAGCAGCCAATCCCACCAGGAGGTCAGTGCCTGCGGATCCACCGCGCCACCGTACGAGCAGGGACCCGGTGATCCGGCCCCCTCCACGGGAGCCGTCCGGTGCTCCCGCGCGACACGGGCCCGCCGCGACTCCGGGTGATGCGATTGCCGGACCGGGATGGCACGGTTGCGCCATGCCATCGCAGGCCCAGCCGGACAGCACCGCGACGGTCACGGTCCCCACCGACTGCCCGCGCGGCTGCGCCGCGCACCGCCCGGACGAGTTGTTCACCGTGGCGAGCCTCGTCACCGTCGTACGGACGCTGGCCTGCGTGGCGCTGGCCATGGCCGGCATCGCGCGGGGCAGCGACGTGCTGTTGCTGGCCGCCCTGCTGACGCACTGGGTCGGGGACAGCGTCGACGGGGTGGTGGCGCGGCTGCGGGACGAGGAAACCAGAACCGGAGCGGCCCTGGACATCTGCGCCGACCGGTTGTGCGTGGCCGTGGTCTACGTCGGGTTCGTCGCCGGCCACCCCGAGTACGCCGCGGCGCTGGGCGTCTACCTCGTGGAGTTCATGCTGCTGGACAGCGTGCTGTCCCTGGCCTTCCTCCGGTACCCGATCAGCGGGCCGAACTACTTCGCCCGCGTGGACCGGCTGATCTGGCGGTTGAACTGGTGGCCCCCGGCCAAGGCCGTGAACTCCGCACTGCCGGCGCTGGCCGCCGTCCTGCTCGCGTCACCGGAGCTGGCGCTGGCCTTCGCCGGCGCGTTGCTCGTGGTCAAGGCGGGCTGCCTGGTCCGGCTTGCCGCCGACCTGCGGCGTACGGACGAGTCGTTCCCTGCGTACCCGAGCAACTCCGGGAGCCCGCCGACGGCAATGCAGGTGACCGGTTCCGGGCACCTGCATTGACCCTGCTGGCGCTGCTGGGAGTCGCGTTCCTGTCCGCGCTGATCCCGCTGATCAACCTCGAGACCTACCTGGGTGCCGTCGCGCTGCTGTCCGACCCGGGTGACTGGTGGGACGTCGCGAGTCTCGCCGCGGTCGCGGCCACCGGACAGATGGCCGGGAAGATGCTGTTCTACCTCGCCGGCCGCGGCGTGCTGACGCTGCCGCAGCGGCTGCGTCCCGATCCGGACCGCCTGCTGTCGCCCCGGCGGCAGCGGGCTGCGGTGCGGATCGAGGGCTGGCGGGAGCGGGTCGCCCGGCAGCCCTGGCTCGGTGCGGTGTTCGTGGCGGTCAGCGCATCGACCGGACTGCCGCCCTTCGCCCTGGTCGCGCTGGCCGCCGGCACGCTGCGGATCCCCTGGGTGGTCTTCGTGGTGACCGGGCTGGTCGGGCGCTGGGTCCGGTTCGCGGCGGTGCTCGGACTGGTGGAGATCATCGCCGCCTGAGCGCATGTTTGACTGGTGCCGGCACCGGCCGGGTCGTCGCGAGCGGAGGACAGTGGACACCAACCAGATCTACGTCGGGGGCCGCTGGCTCCCCTCGTCGGGTACCGAACTGATCGATGTCGTCAACCCCTACACCGAGCAGGTCATCGCCCAGGTGCCCGGAGGCGCCGCGGCCGATGTCGATGCCGCCGTCGCCGCGGCCCGGGAGGCGTTGCCCGACTGGTCCGCGACCCCGGTGGCCGAGCGCGCGGCGTACCTGGCCACCGTCGCGGGCGTCCTGACCGAGCGGACCGACGCGCTGGCCGAGGTGGTGTCCTGCGAGATGGGGGCACCGCTGCGGATCGCCAAGCTGGTCCAGATCGGGACGCCGATCGGCACCCTGAAGACGTACGCGGGGCTCGCCGAGCAGTTCGAGTGGGAGACCGAGGTCGGCAACTCCCTGATCGTCCGGGAGCCGATCGGAGTCGTCGGCGCCATCACCCCCTGGAACTACCCGCTGCACCAGGTGGTCGCCAAGCTCGCGCCCGCGCTGCTCGCGGGCTGCACGGTCGTGCTCAAGCCCAGTGAGCTCGCGCCGCTGATCGCCTACGAGTTCGTCGCGATCCTGGACGAGGTGGGGTTGCCGGCCGGCGTGGTCAACCTGGTCAGCGGCAGCGGAGCCGTCGTCGGCGAGGCGATGGCCACCCATCCGGACATCGACATGATCTCCTTCACCGGCTCCGGACGGGCCGGCAAGCGCATCACCCAGCTGGCCGCCGACACCATCAAGCGGGTCGCCCTCGAACTGGGCGGCAAGTCGGCCAGCGTGGTGCTCGGCGACCTGGACGCCGACGGGTTCGCCAAGGCGGTCAAGTCCACGGTCTCGCAGTGCTTCACCAACGCCGGGCAGCGCTGCACCGCGTTCAGCCGGCTGCTCGTGCCCGCCGACCGCTATGCCGAGGCGCTGGCCGCCGCGGCCAAGACGGCGCAGTCGCACGTCGCGGGCGACCCGCTGGAGGAGGGGACCCGGCTGGGTCCCCTGGTCAGCCAGACCCAGCGGGAGCGTGTCCTGGGCTTCATCGGCCGGGCCGTCGACAACGGCGCGCGGATCGTCACCGGTGGCTCGGACGTACCGGAAGGCGTTACCGGCGGCTACTTCGTCGCCCCGACGGTCGTCGCCGACGTGTCCCCGGACTCCGAGATCGCGCAGGACGAGGTGTTCGGCCCGGTGATCACCGTGCTGCCCTACGACGACGTCGACGACGCCGTGCGGATCGCGAACGCGACCGAGTACGGCCTGGCCGCGGGGGTGTACGGCGCCGACCGGGACGCCGCCCTCGCCGTCGCCCGGCGGCTGCGCGCCGGGCAGGTCGACGTGAACAACGGGCGGTGGAACTTCATGGCGCCCTTCGGCGGCTACAAGCAGTCCGGGAACGGTCGCGAACTCGGGGTGGCCGGGCTGGAGGAGTTCCTGGAGATCAAGGCCGTCCAGTTGTGAGCCGGTCCACCCGGCGCCCGGCCCAGCCGGCGTGACCCGGGGCGCAGCACCGGCGCCGGGGCTGGTGGTGGTGGTCGGCGGCGGGACGATGGGCGCCGGCATTGCCCACGTCTTCGCCGCGGCCGGCAGCTCGGTCGTGGTGCTGGAAGCCGACGAGGGCCGCGCCGCAGCGGCCCTGGACCGGGTCGGGGCAAGCCTGGCAAAGTCCGAGCAGCGCGGGAGGCTGGCCTCGGCCGCCGAGGCCACGGGTCGGGTACGCACGGTGGTGACGGCAGCGGACCTGCCCAGGGACGCCGACCTGTACGTCGAGGCGGTACCCGAGGACGCCGATCTGAAGGCCGTCGTGCTGTCCGAGTTGGAGTCGGTCGCCGGACCCGGGGCGGTCGTGGCGACGAACACGTCGGCGCTGTCGATCGCTGCGCTGGCCGAGGGGCTGTCGCACCCGGACCGGTTCTGCGGCATGCACTTCTTCAACCCGGTTCCGGCCAGCGCGCTGGTCGAGGTGGTACATCACCCCGGCACCCGTCCGGAGATCCTCGAGCTGGTCCGGGGCTGGGTCGGCGAACTGGGCAAGGAGTCGATCCTGGTGGCCGACGCCCCGGGCTTCGCAACCAGCCGGCTCGGCGTCGTGGTCGGCCTGGAGGCCATCCGGATGGTGGAGGAGGGCGTGGCCGGGCCCGAGGACATCGACGCCGGCATGCGGTTGGGCTACCGCTGGCCGATGGGCCCGTTGCGACTCACCGACCTGGTCGGCCTCGACGTCCGGCTCGGGATCGCCGAGCACCTCGCAGCCACCCTCGGTGCGCGGTTCGAGCCGCCACAGTTGTTGCGCGACATGGTCCGGCGCGGTCAGCTCGGCCAGAAGTCCGGGCGCGGCTTCTACGACTGGAGCTGACCGGCACGCGGCGCCAGCAGCGCCGTGGACATCAGGAACACGCGCCGTACGGTGTGGGCATGCCCACCGGAGCGGCGCCGTCCGCACCAAACCGGACCCGGCTCGGTCGACACCGCGAGCGCGCGGTCACCGACCGGGCGGCGCTGCAGGCGGTGCTCGCCGAGGGGCTGATCTGCCACCTCGGGTTCCTCGGCGACGACGGCTGTCCGGTCGTGCTGCCCACCGGCTACGGCGTGGCCGGTGACGAGCTGTACCTCCACGGATCCGTCGCGGCCCGGCCGTTGGTGGTCGGCCCCGCGCAGACGGTCTGCGTCACGGTCACCCTGCTGGACGGGATCGTGCTGGCCCGGTCGGCCTTTCACCACTCGATGAACTACCGCTCGGCCGTCCTGTACGGCCTACCGCGGCTGGTCACCGACGAAGCGGAGAAGCTGCGGGCGCTGGAGTGCGTCACCGAGCACCTCGCGCCGGGGCAGTGGGCGGCCACCCGCCGGCCCACTCGCAAGGAACTGGCTGCCACCGCCGTCCTGGCGCTGTCCCTGGAAGAGGCATCGGTCAAGGTGCGCACCGGCCCGCCGCTGGACGACCCCGAGGACGTGGCCGCCGGTGGGTGGGCCGGGGTGCTGCCGACCGTGTCCGGATGGGGCGAGCCGGTGACGGCACCCGACGTACCGCCCGGCGTCGCGGTACCGCCGCATGTCCGCCGGGAGCCGTGAGGTGCCCCGTACCCATGACGTGACCAACCAGCCGCCGCCGCTGACCGGCCACGACGTCGTGGGCACCGACCGGGCGCTGGTCGAGGGATTGACGCGGTACGGCGGCGGGGCGGGCGAGCTGGCCGAGCTGGGGCGGTTGGCCGGAACGGAGCAGGCGCGGCATTGGGGCGTCGAGGCCAACGCCTACCCTCCGGTGCTGCGCACCCACGACCGGTACGGCCACCGGATCGACGAGATCGAGTTCCATCCCTCCTGGCACGCGCTGATGTCCACGGCCGTGGGGGCCGGGCTGGCCGGCGCGCCGTGGGTGTCCACTGTGGACAATGTGCACGTCCGGCGGGCAGCCGGCTTCTACTGCTCGCCGGCATGGGGATGACCGAGAAGCAGGGCGGTTCCGACGTACGGGCGACCATCACGTCGGCAGTCCGGGACGGCGCCGACGGATACCTGCTGACCGGGCACAAGTGGTTCTGCTCCGCGCCGATGTCCGACGTGTTCCTGGTGCTGGGGCAGGCGCCGGGCGGCCTGTCGTGCTTCCTCGTGCCGCGGGTGCTGCCGGACGGCTCGCGCAACCCGTTCCTGCTGCAGCGGCTCAAGGACAAGCTCGGCAACCGCTCCAACGCCTCCAGCGAGGTCGAGTTCGACGCCACCCGCGGCTGGCTCGTGGGCGAGGAGGGCCGGGGGGTGGCGACCATCATCGAGATGGTCAACATGACACGGCTGGACTGCGTGATCGGCAGCGCCGCAGCGATGCGGGCGGCCCTGGCGCAGGCGGTGCACCATGCGTCGTACCGCCGGGCGTTCGGCCAGCAGCTGATCGACGCACCGCTCATGCGCACCGTGCTCGCCGACCTCGCCGTGGAGTCGGAGGCGGCGACGACGCTGATGCTCCGGCTGGCCGCGGCGCAGGATGCAGGCGAGTCCGGGTTCAAACGGCTCGGGCTGGCGGTGGGCAAGTTCTGGGTGTGCAAGCGGACCCCGCTGCTGGTCGCCGAGGCGCTGGAATGCCTGGGCGGCAACGGGTACGTCGAGGAGTCGGGGCTGCCGCGGCTGCGGACGCGTTCTGCGCCAGCCGGTGCGACGGCGACTGGGGTCACGTGTTTGGGACGCTGCCGCGGCCGCGGACGCGGTGGCGACCGTGGACCGGGCCCGCCCGTCCTGACCGGCGCGGGCACGTGCCAGGGAGACTCAGTGCTTGCGGACGACGCGTTCCGGCGCGCCCGGTTTCCAGACCGTGATGTCGAGATGTCCCTCGCCCACCTCGACCGCTGAGGCGCCGGTGAGGTCGGCGGCGTAGAAGTGGTCGAAGTCCTGCCCGCGCAGGTCCAGGCCGGTCTCCTCGAACAGCGCGATGGCGAAGCGCTGGTGCAGCGCGGTGTCGTGGACGTCG
>JBBPYA010000228.1:0-3132 GCA_038200385.1 Mycobacteriales bacterium | reverse complement strand
CGGGGCGCCGGTACGCGGTCGTTTACCGTGAGCGGCGTGCCCGAGGCCGCTGTGACCAGACTCGCGGACCTGACGACACTGCGGGTCGGCGGCCCGAGCGACGCGCTGGTCGAGGCCGCCACCGCCCCGGAGCTCGTCGCTGCGGTCCGCGACGCCGATGCCGTCGGCCGGGCGGTGCTGCTCGTCGGCGGGGGCAGCAACCTGCTGGTGTCCGACCGCGGGTGGCGCGGTGTCACGGTCCTGGTCCGGAGCACCGGCGTGGACGTCCGTCGGGACGGCGCGGACGTGCTGCTCCGGGTAGCTGCGGGCACCGGTTGGGACGAGCTGGTCGAGCAGGCGGTCGCCGAGGGCTGGGCGGGGCTGGAGTGCCTGTCCGGAATCCCCGGGCGCACCGGCGCCACCCCGGTCCAGAACGTCGGCGCCTACGGTCAGGACATCGCGCAGACCCTCACCGAGGTGACCGTCTGGGACCGCGAGCAGGACCGGATCGCCGTACTGTCCACTGTGGACTGCGGGTTCGGGTACCGATGGAGCCGGTTCAAGGAGTCCGAGCGCTACGTCGTCCTGGACGTCGGTTTCCGGTTGCGTGCCGGTGGAGCCGGCACGCCCGTGCGCTACGCGGAGCTGGCCCGCACCCTGGGCGTGCCGCTGGGCGAGCAGGCGCCGGTCGCCGCGGTGCGCGAGGCCGTCCTGCAACTGCGTCGCGCCAAGGCGATGGTGCTCGACCCCGACGACCGCGACACCTGGAGCGCCGGTTCGTTCTTCACCAATCCCGTGCTGTCCGTCGCCGGGCTGGCCGCGTTCGAGTCGCGGCTGCCCGGCGGGACGACGTACCCCTCCTGGCCGGACCCGGCGGGCACCAAGCTGTCCGCGGCGTGGCTGATCGAGCGGTCCGGCTTCGGCAAGGGGTACGGCGAGGGTCCCGCACGGCTGTCCACCAAGCACACCCTGGCGCTGACCAACCGCGGAGCCGCCGGCTCGGAGGACCTGCTGGCCCTCGCCCGCGTCGTGCGCGACGGGACCCGGGCTAGGTTCGGCGTAGAACTGAGTCCCGAACCCAAGCTCGTCAACTGCGAACTGTGAGGCCCGGATGAGCGATCCCACCGACCTGCTCGGCCTGTCCGAACTGCTCACCGACGAGGAGCGGGCGATCCGCGACACCGTTCGCGACTTCGGCGAGAAGCGCGTGCTGCCGCACATCGCCGAGTGGTTCGAGGAGGGGCACATCCCGCGCGAGCTGTTCCCCGAACTCGGCGAGCTGGGGCTGCTCGGCATGCACCTGGAGGGCTACGGGTGCGCCGGTACGACGGCCACGGCGTACGGGCTGGCCTGCCTGGAGCTGGAGGCCATCGACTCGGGGCTGCGCAGCATGGTCTCGGTGCAGGGGTCGCTGGCGATGTTCGCGATCTGGAAGTACGGCAGCGAGGAGCAGAAGCAGCAGTGGCTGCCGGAGCTGGCCGCCGGGCGAGCGATCGGCTGCTTCGGGCTGACCGAGCCGGACTTCGGCTCCAACCCGGCCGGCATGCGGACCAACGCCAAGCGCGACGGGGACGACTGGATCCTCAACGGCTCCAAGATGTGGATCACGAACGGCTCGATCGCCGACGTCGCGGTGGTGTGGGCGCGGGCCGAGGAGGGGGTACGCGGTTTCCTGGTGCCGGCCGGCACACCGGGGTTCAGCGCCCGGAACATCACCCGCAAGATGTCCCTGCGGGCGTCTGTGACCAGCGAGCTGACCCTGGACGACGTGCGGCTGCCCGCCGAGGCGATGCTGCCCGAGGCACGGGGGATCGCCGGTCCGCTGGGCTGCCTGACCGAGGCCCGCTTCGGCATCATCTTCGGCTCGATGGGCGCGGCGCGGGCGTCGTACGAGTGCGCGGTGGAGTACGCGAAGACCCGGGTGCAGTTCGACCGGCCGATCGGCGGCTTCCAGCTCACCCAGGCCAAGCTCGTGAATATGGCCCTGGAACTGCACAAGGGGATCCTGCTGGCGATGCACCTGGGCCGGCGCAAGGACTCCGTGGGGCTGACCCCGGAGCAGGTCAGCATCGGCAAGCTGAACAACTGCCGGGAGGCGATCAAGATCTGCCGGGAGGCGCGCACCGTGCTCGGCGCCAGTGGCGTGACGCTGGAGTACCCGGTGATCCGGCACATGAACAACCTGGAGTCCGTGTTGACCTACGAGGGCACCTCCGAGGTGCACACCCTCATGCTCGGCCAGGCCATCACCGGGCTGAACGCCTTCACCTGACGGGCAGGTCAGGCCCGGCGGTCGATCCTGTGCTGGGCGGCCTGGGCCAGCGGCTTCACGACGAGCAGGTCCACGTTGACGTGGTGCGGGCGGGTCACCATCCAGGCGATGCAGTCGGCGATGGCGTCGGCGACGAGGGGCTCGGCCACGCCGGCGTACACCTCGGCGGCCTTGGCGGCGTCCCCGCGGAACCGGTTCACCGAGAACTCCTCGGTGGCCACCATCCCCGGCGCGACCACCATCACCCGCACCGGCTCGCCGCACAGCTCCAGGCGCAACGTCTCGGCCAGCACGTGCGCGCCGTGCTTGGCCGCGGTGTAGCCACCGCCCCCCTCGTACACGATGGTGCCGGCGGTGGAGCCGACGATCAGCACGTCGCCGCGGCCGCCGGCGATCAGGGCGGGTAGCAGGGCGCGGGTCATCCGCAACACGCCGAGCACGTTCACGTCGTACATCCGGGCCCATTCGGTCGGGTCGGCCGCCGCGATCGGGTCCATGCCGAGCGCGCCGCCGGCGTTGTTCACCAGCACCGACACCGCGGGTACGCCGGCGCAGAACTGCTCGACCGACGCCTGGTCGGTGACGTCCAGGGCCCGGGCCGTCCCGCCGATCTCGGCGGCGAGCTCGGCCAGCCGGTCCACCCGGCGGGCACCGAGCACCACGTCGAGGCCCTCGGCGGCCAGCCGCCGCGCGGTGGCCGCGCCGATCCCGCTGCTGGCCCCGGTCACCACCGCCACCGGACGGTCGGGGTCGGGCCCGGCGGCACCCGCCTGCCGCCCGGCGGAATGCCAGCCCCTGCCCGCGCCGTTGTCGGTCATGGCCCGATCCTGCCCGACCCGGCCCCGAGGGTGCGGCTGGGACAGGATTGCCGCGAGGAGGTG
>JBBPYA010000227.1:0-2019 GCA_038200385.1 Mycobacteriales bacterium | reverse complement strand
GTGGCCAACCCGCGCTACCTGCGGCTGCTCGCCGAGATCACCCGCTTCCACCGGCACGCCCGGCGGCTGCTTGCGGCGTATCGCCCCGGGGACCCCGACGGCGTGGACGCCGTGACGTTGGGCGCGTTCCTGGCGCTCGGCAGCTACTCGCCCTACTTCGTGCAGCACTTCATGGTGCCCGTCGTGTCGGCGGTCTGGTCGGCCGGCGCCGACGTCTCGCTGCGCTACCCGGCGCGGTACCTGTTCAGCTTCCTCGACAACCACGGCATGCTCGGCGTCGCGGGCTCCCCGACCTGGCGGACCGTCGTCGGCGGCTCGCGGTCCTACGTGGAGCGGGCGGCCAAGGAGCTGACCGCCGTACACACCCAGACTCCGATCCGGTCGGTACGGCGGACCGAGCACGGCGTGCAGATCCGGGACGAGGCCGACCAGGTGTCCACAGCGGACAGCATCGTCGTGGCCACCCACCCGGACCAGGCGCTCGCGCTGCTGGCCGACCCGACGCCGGCCGAGCGCGAGGTACTCGGCGCGTTCGAGTACTCCACGAACGAGACGCTCTTCCACACCGACGCCTCGATCCTGCCGCGGGCGGCTGCCGCGCGGGCGTCGTGGAACTACCTGATGCCGGCCTGCGACATGGGCGGCACCGAGCGGGTCACCGTCAGCTACTGGATGAACAAGCTGCACCAGATCGACGAGCCGGTGGACTATGTCGTCTCGCTGAACGCGGCCGACCGGATCGACCCGGCTCTCGTCCTGGACCGGATGAGCTACTCACACCCGATGTACACGCCGGAATCCGTTGCGGCACAAGGGCGGTTGCCGGAGCTGAACACCGAGCGGACGGCGTACGCCGGTGCGTACCACGGCTGGGGCTTCCACGAGGACGGCTGCGCAGCCGGCGTCCGGGCCGCCGCGAGTCTCGGGGTGCCGTGGTGACCGCGCCCGTCCTGTACGACGCCACGGTCGGGCACGCCCGCCGTGCGGTCGACGGCGGTGCCGCGGTGGACAACGCCTTCTCCTACCGGGCGCACCTGTGGCTGGTCGACCTCGCCGACCTGCCACGGCTGCCGCGCGGACTGGGCTGGCTGGCCCGGTTCGAGGCCCGTGACCACCTCGGCGACCCGGGCGCGACCATCCGGGACAACATCGACAAGTTCCTCGCGCCGCACGGCATCGACCTGGCCGGGGGCCGGGTGCTGATGCTGGCCAACGCGCGGGTCGCGGGCTACGTGTTCAACCCGATCAGCGTGCACTGGTGCTACCGCGCCGACGGCGAGTTGGCCTGCCTGGTCGCCGAGGTGCACAACACTTACGGCGAGCGGCACGCCTACCTGCTCGACCCCGATCCCCAGGGGCGGGCCGAGACGGCCAAGGCCTTCTACGTCTCGCCGTTCCTCACCGTCGACGGCCGGTATCTGATGCGCTTCTCCCCGCCCGGCCCGACCGTGTCGGTGACCATGGCGCTGCGCCAGGGCGGGCACACCCCGTTCACCGCGACGCTGCGGGGGACCGCGAAGGCGGCCACCCTCGGCACCATCTTGCGCACCTCGCTCCGGCAGCCGCTGATGCCGTTGCGGGTGAGCGCACTCATTCGTTATCAGGGCATCAAGCTGTGGCTGCGCCGCCTGCCGGTGATCCACCGACCCGCACATGTTCCTCAGGAGGGCGTCCAGTGACCACCGCACCCAGCATCCACTCGACCGACACGTCCCGACCGGACCTGCGGCTGGTGCCTCGCCCGAACCAGGGGCACTGGCCGGGACTCGCGGTCCCGCCGAGCAATGCGGCCAAGGCCAGGATCGCGCATCGACTGTTCCGCAGCGCCGTACGCACCCTGCCGGTCCGGGTGGTGTACCCGGACGGCCGGGTGCTGGGCGCGGGCACCAAGACCGACCCGGTGATGCGGCTGGTGCGCCCGGAGGACTTCTTCCAGCGCCTGGGCAGCGACGCCAAGATCGGCTTCGGCGAGGCCTACCTGGTCGGCGACTGGACCACGGGCCCGGGTACCGATCTGGC